>JAHFGK010000213.1 GCA_023247475.1 Candidatus Omnitrophota bacterium | reverse complement strand
TTTGGTTGATTGCAGGTTTATTTGCTTTGGGTATTGCTTTTGTTCGACTTAATAGCACGGAAAAAGGAGCATTGGTATTTGACCGGATTAAACTGAAACTGCCGATTTTTGGGGAACTTCTTCGCAAGGTGGCTATCAGCCGATTCAGTCGGACGTTGGCCACACTCACTCAAAGCGGGGTTCCCATTTTGGAATCTTTGGACATCGTTGGCAAAACGTGCGGCAATAAAGTCATCGAACAGGTGGTTGAATCCGTTAAGACTAACGTCCGGGAAGGAGAGAGCCTCGCCAGCCCCCTGGTTAAAAGTGGTGTTTTCCCTCCGATGGTGACCAGAATGATTTCCATCGGTGAAAAATCGGGTCAAATGGAAAAGATGCTGTCCAAAGTTGCGGAATTTTATGACGATCAGGTGGATGCGGCGGTCGCCGGCCTCACGAGCATTATCGAACCGCTCATTATCGGATTTTTGGGAATTGTAGTCGGGTTCATTGTGATTGCTTTATTCTTGCCGATTCTCAATATCACTCAGGTTTTAAAGTAAAAAGAATATGAAATTAATACACGCACATTTAACCTTTGATCAACGTAAGATATGCGTAATTGTTGGCGTTTTAAATATTTTATTTTCTATCCACCTGGTCAGTGCGGAAGAGGAAGATAGAATAACTCCCAGTAAGAGTTTGCAATTTATATTAAATGACATGAAACAAAAGTCGCAAGAAATCAAGCAACAAAATAGTGTTCTCACCGCAAAGAATACGATGTTACGGAAGAAACTCTGGGGGATGCAACAAGAGTTAAAAATTTTATTTAAGGAAAGGCAGGAATTCTTAAAGGAGTTTGAGCGGCTAGAGATTTGTTTTAAGGAAGAACAGAATCGGGTTGAATTGTTGGAGAAAAAATTAAAAGGCTTGCAAAGCAAATCAAAAGAGCGCGGACAAAAAGATGAAGTTCTGCACGATGATATCAAAGATAAAAGAAAAGATATTGAGGCGTTGAAAAAAGAAGAGGACACCTTAAAACAGGAGATCTTCGAATTAGAAAGACAGCTGAAATTCAGCAAGGCTAATTCCGGTCAGACAGGTAAGGTTCAGGCAAAAGAGTTGAATAGGTTAATATCTGAAAGTAAACTTCGGCAAGATAAGCAAAGTAATGGGCTGACCAAAAGAGAAATTATCAAGACCTTGAAGAATCAACTGGAAGGGCTAAACAAAAAACACGGAGAATTATCGGAAATTTTAACAGAATTAAAAGAAGAAACAGGTTCAACTGAGGAGCGCAAAGAAGATATTCAACTGACGGCACAGATGAGAGAAGAACAAGAAGAGTGGGAAGCACTAAGCCAAGAGTTGGACGATCTGCAGTCAAAGCAAATGGGTTTAAAAGATTATCTTAAAAGTCTTGAGAAAAAGAGAGCCGTCGATAATGAAAGAGTTTTGATTGAATTTCAAAAAGAGGAAAAACTGATGTTAAGTACGATTGAATCTCAAAAAACTAAGCAAACGAAGCTCAAGGATAAAATTTCACGGTTAAATCAGAACATGAACGAATTTAAACAGGAAATTGATTCTTTGGCCGGCAAAGTACAATTCGCTAAAAGCGATGCCGGGAAAGTTCTGGAAATCAAAAAAGGTGAATTGAATCAAAGGGTGAAGGAGGGCATAAGTAAACAAGAGAAGCAAACGAGAGAGATCGCGGACCGAAAAAAAGTATCCGCCAGCTTTAAAGAGAATTCCCTCGTACTGTCCAAATACCAAAAAGCGCTCAATGAAAAAATATCCGGTATTCAAAACGAGATCCAAGCTGGCTTGACCGAAGAAAAGAATATCCTGAAAGAAAACGAAACCATCAACAACAAAAGTAAGGAAAATTTAGTCCTTCTGGAAGACGAATTATCTACATTAAAGAACCATGAGCAGGAATTGGAAGAATTCTTGCATTTAATCCAAGGCAAGTTTAAAGAAGATCATGACGTGGTAAAAGCTTTTAGCGTGGAAGAGAAAAACCTCAAGGATAATATTGGCGTCTTAAAAGGCGAGAATGAATCATTATTGAAACAGCTCATCAAGCTGAAAGCGGTCTTAAAGAAAATCGAACATACCCAAGAAAAAATTGTACCCTCACCTCAAGAATCCCAATTGCACATCAAAAATTAATTAATTTTCCCATCCTTTGTTGTTGAAGAAAAATTTTCATGCTATACTTACACCGTAATCCGATTATTAGGGGATAGAAAGGCCCAGCGAATGTGAATCCCCACGTACATAAGTGAGGATTTTTTTAAAAGCAGCGGATTCAAGAGATGAATTAAAAATTAATGACCTATTCTTCGGGTAGATAAGCCAGGAATAGGTTTTTTATTGGTAAATTGACAAGAGAAGGAGGGATTGCTAGAATAAAAAGCCAAAATATAGAAATGATCCATTCGGGAAGCCAAGCTTAAACTATAAGCCTTGCGAGTCGGTAATAAAAGAGCAGAAGTGACCGTCATTATAAATTCCCTTAATAAAAGACTCTTCTCCAAGGCCCATAGTTTTAACATCGCATGGAGTCCCATGATTGGATCTTGGGAGGAGGTTCTTAAGGTGAAAAAGTACAACCACGGTTTCACTTTAGTTGAAATCATGATCGTTGTCTCGATCATCGCTTTACTCGCGGCCATTGCTATCCCCAATTTGTTACGGGTGAAGATTTTAACGAATGATTCCATAGCGAAATCGACTTTAAAAATTATTGCTACGGCTTCAGAAAATTTTACCGTGCACAATAGCGGGAATTATCCATCGGATGTTACATCTTTGACGGGGGCGACACCCCCTTACCTCACTACGAATTTTTGCGGAGCCACCGTATCTGGGTATTCCTATTCGTGCACTTTCTCAGCTGGAGGATATACCATCGCCACTACTCCGGTGACGGTCGGAACTTCAGGAAGCACTACGTGGACCATCACAACGGGAGCTATATTAACACCGTAGTGTATTACCTGAAATTTAATGCCTAACTATAAAGTTAACAATGCGTTAGAGGTGGCCGTTTGACATTATTTTGGGAGCATGTTATACTTAACGTGAAAAATAGATTTTTTGAAAAAGGTAAACCACTCGAAAGGGTGGGACACAAAGCTAAAGGGCCCGTCGTAAAGTCGAGGGTAGCCAGTTGCCAAAAAGAGTTAATTGTGCCTATCCTTCGAGTGAAGTTCGGAGAATAGGCTTTTTTATTGCTGCAAGCTTGTTGGCGATAGAGGGTTCTTTTCAAAAAATGAAGGCTTAAAGATTGGTTCCAGAGATAAGCAAGACCTGTTATTATTCTTTTACATTTATACCGTCTCTGGTATCCGAAATGAGCCAGGGGCGGTTTTTATTTATTAAGAAAGAGAGGAGCGGAAAAGATGAAGACAAATGCCAGAGGTTTCACGTTGGTCGAGATCATGATCGTAGTGGCTATTATCGCCTTGTTAGCAGCGATAGCCATTCCGAACTTACTGAGGGCGAAGATTTCGGCTAATGACGCATTGGCGAAAGGGACGCTGAGATCATTATCGACAGGTTCGGAAACGTTTGCCACATCGAACTCCGGGAACTATCCGGGTAATGCCACGTCCTTGACCGGTGCAACACCGCCGTATATTAATACAAATTACTGCGGACAGACGTTATCGGGTTATGTGTATGCCTGCACGTTCGCGGCCGGTGGTTACACGCACACCGCTACACCGGTGACCGCAGGGACATCAGGACCGACAACCTGGACCATCTCAACGGGCGGGATTTTAACTCCGTAAATCTTGATTGACTCCGTTGGATAAGGTTTTTCAAGA
>JAHFGK010000036.1 GCA_023247475.1 Candidatus Omnitrophota bacterium | reverse complement strand
TTTGCCAACGCCTTAACAACAATTAACTTAACAAGGGTTTGCGGGTTATCGATATTCTCATATTTCTCTCTGAGATTGATGGGAAACTCCCGGATCATAGGTACACCGCCATTAGAATAATCCTTGTAAACAACCTTCCCTATTATTAGCTCTAGCTGATCGATTTTGATATCGGGCAATTTCTGCTCCTTTTGTAGCGGGGACTCCGGGACGGATTGCGATCCGATGGCTTTCAACGAATCAAGATTCAATTTTCCTTTCTCGTTCTTGACCACCAAAAATTCTTGCAGATGGATCCGCATCTCTGGGAAATGATATTTGCTTTTTAATATGGACTTCAAATCATAATCCACATAAATTTCCGGGAGGTTAACCATCAATTTATCGCCAAATTCCGGCGGATTAAAAAGCATAAGGTTGCGGATAGCGATTGTGGGTTTAAAAAGGCCGATGTCCAAATGGTCAATACTCAAATTTAGTCCGGTGATAATCCTTACCCCCTGTTGAACCCCGATTTTAACAACGGTATTCCTGGCAAAAACAACTCCTCCCAGAATCAAAAAAACAACAAAAAATATAACCAAAATCTTCTTAGTCATTTTTCGCTTTTTTATCTCGCTTTTCCCTGGCTTTGTACATAAGTTTCCAAGGATTGATTTTTAGATCGTAGCTGAGCTCTTCTAAATTCTTGCTTGCTAAGTTCAAATTCGAGACCAAATCATCAATCAACTTGTCATTCACGGCTAAGCGTTGATTCACATTATCACTGATGGACGCAATGTTTTTAGAGGCTACTTTGATGTTGGCAATAATCTCATCGATGGACGCGTTATTGACTTTTAAACGCTCGTTGATTTCTTGCGAAATTTCTTTAAGATTCGCGGCAATGACCTCACCATCAGCAAAAATCTTTTCCAAACTGCCCGGCTCAATACCCATGATAACCGAACCCGGCGGCAAATAGGCGGCATTTTTTTCACCTGCTGTTAACCCGACATACTTTTCACCTAACAACCCCATATTTTTCACATAGGCTCTGGCTCCTTCTCGTAGCTTTGCCTCTTCGTTCAACCAAAGAGTAACTTCCATAATAGTTTCTTCCCCATAAAGAATGTTAACGACCTTAACTTGTCCGACCTCTAGACCGTTTAACATGACCGGGGCGTTTAGCTCGACACCGTCAATATTATGGAAATGAGCTTTCATCTCATAGCCCTTTTTAACGACATGAAAATCACCTGCCCGAACCGTTAAAATAACCAATACGCCTAGAACACCGACAACCAAAATCCCAATTTTGGTTTCATTATTAATTTTCATTTCGAGCTCCTTTAATTTTATCTAACCGGAATGCTGGACATCCTGCTCCTGGTCGTCAAAGTTGATGGGTCCTTCCAGCCGACCATGAATAAATTGTTGAACAATGTCATTTTGAGAATTCTTGATTTCTTCGGGTGTACCAATCTGCAAGACTTTTCCCTTATACAGCATGGCCACACGACCGGCAATCCGAAAAACACTTTCCATGTTATGCGTTACCACTACCGACGTCAAAAGTAATTTTTTATTCAAGTCCAGGATCAGTTGATCCACCACCGCACACACAATGGGGTCGAGTCCAGCCGTGGGTTCGTCATAGAAAACGACTTCCGGGTCCATCGCGATGGCCCGCGCCAGACCAACTCTCTTTTTCATCCCTCCTGATAACATACTCGGCATAAGCTGCCCATACCCTTGTAATCCAACAAGGTTTAATTTCATTTTAACAATAATACTAATAATTTCGGGATCCAACTTGGTATGCTCACGTAATGGTAGACTCACATTATCTTCAACATTCATGAAATCCAGTAAAGCCGAGGATTGAAAACACATTCCAAATTTTCTCTTAATTTTTTCTTTTTCATCTTCTGTTGCGGAGGTCAATCCTTTGTCGCCAATAAATACACTCCCCGAATCCGGCGTTAGCGCCCCAATCATGTGACGTAATAGAGTGCTTTTACCGCAGCCGGAACCTCCCATAATAACAAATGTTTCACCTTTATAAATGTCTAGATTGATGTTATCTAAGACTTTGCGGCCGTCGAAATATTTAACGAGATTTCGGACCGCTATGGCGACCTCTTGTTTTTGCATAGCTTAAAATACAATTTAATATTACAAATTAGAGAAATAATAAAATCCTGTGATCACACAATCCGCAACGATGATGAGGATAAAACTTGTCACGACACTAACCGTTGTTGCCTTACCAACACCAACGGCACCCCCTTTAGTTCTTAATCCCTGATAGCAACCGACCATGACAATAATGATGGCAAAGACAAACGATTTAGACAAGCCTGTATAAATATCTTTGAGCGTTAAGTATTTAAACGTTGTCTGCACATACAAAGCCGCATTGATCTTTAGATTAAAAACACCGATGATATATCCTCCGATTATGCCTGACAGATCGCCAATGACCGTCAAACAGGGAAGCATAAAAAATAAAGCTAAAAGTTTGGGCACCACCAGAAACCGCACGGGATTAATCGCCATCACATCCAGGGCCTCAATCTGCTCATTGACTTTCATTGAGCCAAGCTCCGCCGTAATCGCCGCGCCAATACGACCCGCCAGGACTAACGCCGTCAGAACAGGGCCCAATTCACGACACACCGAAACACTCACCAAACTGGCAACATACATCACCGCTCCCATTTTCGAGAGCTGATACGCCGACTGCATAGCCAAGACGACACCAGTAAATAACGTGACAAAAAACACAATGACAATCGAACTAGCTCCCATAAAAACCATTTGCTCAAAAACTGTTGGTCGTTTAATCGGTTTATCTTTGAAGGGACCTAAAAATATCCAGTACAGGGTTTCGAACAAAAGGTTGAGAAACTCAGTGGTAATATGAATCCACCCTTGAACGCGAATACCAATCTTTTCAAAAATGTTCAACACGAGAGAATGGGGAGTTTAGGATTTTAATAGTTCTTTAATTTTATTTAATAATTCTTCGATATTGACTGGCTTTGATAAATAAGCATCGGCACCCACTTCCTGGCCAATCGCGACATCCGCCTGCTCTGTTCTGGAAGTCAATAATATAATGGGTATAGTGCGGAAATTTACTTCGGATTTTATCAAACGACAAAAATTATATCCATTAACGATGGGCATCATCACATCCAATATGATCAGATCAGGGCCACTTTTCATCGCAAGTTCTAACCCTGCCGGAGCTTCAGTCGCTGACATCACCTCATATCCATGGGCTTTCAGTCGTCCCTCGATCATGCGGATGATAACATGGTCGTCATCCACAATCAATATTTTTTTATTGGTACTAATGGGATCAGTCATGCCTTTATTCTATATTTAAAAGTAATTTAAAACAAGATAATCCCAATGGGTTGTCCCAATGGGTTTCTCCCACTAACTTCTTTATTGCCTACAAATCATTTGAGCCAATATCTATTTAACGAGGTTATCCAAATTATTAAACAAAAATTCATAAAGAGAATCTCTAAATTGTACTTCTTTGGACACGCTATATTGATAGTCATCCCGCGATAATTTTGGATCGGGATCCACCTGAATATAAATTTCCGTAACTTGTCCCGTCTCAAATTTATTGAGATGTTCGCGGGTCAAATTAATCATTTTCCCCATCGTTTTTGTTCTTTCCTCATTGACATCCAGCCCCATAGCTTTAATCAAATGCTCCTCTTTGATAAGCCCATTAAAAATTTGATCATAATATTGGATTCTCGATTTATCCAGCGAATACTGTGTCTTTCGAATAAGATAACGAGCTTTGGAAATCCAAAATGTGTAATTGGAGGCAAACATCGATTTGCCTGAAATCACATAACAGGGTTCCCCACCGACCGGCTGAATCCCTTGGAATTTGAGATCTTTAAGAGAATGCAATATTCCCGACCCATAAAAAAACATCCCCGGAATATATTGGGCAAAGCCTCGTTTGATACCATAAGCACTGTTGAGGGCCATCTCATAACTATCCGCCTTAAAATAACTTTTCAAGGATCCAATATAAATAAAAGCCTCCTGCCCTGAGTTCCAAATAGCCCCTTTCTCTTCTTTTCCACCGGGCATCCTTTTCGTCCAAATGATTTTAAAATAATTGGGTTTACCTAGTTTCATCTCAAAGGCCGTGCTCTCCGTTATCTCACTTTTATTCTCCGTATAACGCGTTATTTGTGTTCCTTTGATATCCAGATTATCCAACGACATATATTGCGTTACAACCTTTTCTAAAATACCATTGATATCGACATTTTCTTGTTGTTCCGTCTTGGGTTTATCCTCGGCAACACTACCAACGACTATCACCCCGGTAAGGATCAAAATCGTGAATAGAATAATTTTTATTCTTCTTTCCATTCTATAATAATCCTTTGAACTATAACACATAGAATCAAAAACAAATTTAGAAACAACAACCGAAAGTTATTTTACTGCTGGTTAAAGAGCTGAACAAGATAAAAGCAATGATTTTGCCCCCCCGCCACATGGCGAGGTGGGGCTCCACTTTTCGAAAGTGCGAAAACCAAGGCTGCGGTTGAAAGATCTTATTCATTCCGCCAAAAACTTTCGACCCTTCTCTGTTAACGTAGCCACAGATTTGGCATAATCATAGTCCACGAGTTGTTCATGGACAAAAGATTCCATCATGCGCGAAAATCCTTGATGCTGCACAAAAAATTTATTCATACTGTAATCATGTAATTCAGCCAAAGAAAGTTTGCCATCCTTTTCTTGCAGATGTTTGAGGACACCTTTTCTCGCTCGTTCCCAAAAGGCCTTCTGTTTAGCCTCAACCTGGGCATCCGATGGAGGAGTCAGTTCTTCTGTCATAGATAAACCTCCTTCAATAAGCCCGCAACTTACAAAACAAAAGTGGGCGATTTATCCCATCAACGGACAAAAGTGACGTAAGTTGCTGTACGAATTAACTTTTGACATTAATCATGATTCGATTACTTCTTAATTTTTTAATCCCGTTCCCTTGCGCAGTAAATGCAAATTGACGACTGATAAAACAATAGAAAAGCCCAGTAGGATCAATAAACTGATCAAAATATTAACATCCGAGAATCCATAAAATCCGAAACGAAATCCATTGATCATATAAAGGAGTGGATTAAGCTGAGAAATTTTCTGCCAAAAGATTGGCAAGCTGTGAACCGAATAGAAAACACCTCCCAAATAAATCAGGGGTGTCAACAAAAAGGTTTGGAAAATGGATACATCATCAAAATTTTTAGCAAAAATCGCATTTAGAAATCCTCCTAACGAAAATGCAACAGCGGTCATAATAACAAATAAAATAATGACTCCACCGTGTGCGATCACCGGATGCGTGAAAAATACCGAGACCGCAAAGACAATGACCCCCACCACAATGCCTCGTAACACACCTCCCGTAACATATCCTGCCAGAATAACCCAATTGGGCGTCGGGGATACTAATAACTCCTCCACATTACGTTGAAATTTGGAACCAAAAAATGAGCTGACCACATTGGTATAAGCATTGTTCATCACCGCCATCATGACCAATCCCGGGACGATAAAAGACATATAACTGATTCCCTGAATATCCCTTATCTGGGATCCAATAAATTTACCAAAGATTACAAAGTACAATGTTTGTGTTATTGCCGATGGTAACAGCGTCTGGACCCAAATCCGCATAAATCGGGTTACTTCTTTTCTCACAATCGTTAGATAAGCGATCATTTGTTCTTTAGTATTCATAAGAGATGACTCCGTCCTCTCAAATATTTCCTAAAAGAATATTCTCCCTCTCATTGTTTGAGAAGAGTTAAAAAAAGTTTTTCCAGCCGATGCTCTTTCGGATGAATATCCGTGACGATAGTTCCTGTCGCGGACAATTGCATAATAAAATCATTTAACGTTTCTTTCTTGCTTAACTCAACTTCAATGGTTTTATCATCAATAATCGTGGGGTTGAAGTGCTTAATTTTATCGAGGGGACGCATTTCTTTAACAGTGACTACATAAATTTCTTCTTCGAGGAATTGAACAAGATGTTTGACCTTATCGTTGTGAATAATCTCACCATTCTTAATGATGGCCGCCTGTCGACACATCTGCTCGACTTCTTCTAAATAATGGGTCGTTAAAAGAATCGTTGTTCCGTTGTGATTCAACTCGCGAAGATATTCCCACATCCCATGTCTCAGTTCCACGTCGACACCAGCCGTTGGTTCATCCAAAATCAATAATTGTGGTTGATGGATTAAGGCCCGGGCAATCAGCAAGCGACGTTTCATTCCTCCCGAGAGGGTACGAGCCGTCGAATTACGTTTTTCCCATAATCCCAATTTTTTAAGGAGCATCTCGGCCTGAGGAAAGGCTTTTTTCCACTCGATACCGAAATAACCAGCTTGCGTCAGAATAATATCCTGAACTTTTTCAAAAATATTAAAGTTAAATTCCTGAGGGACGATACCAATCGTCTTTTTTGCTTTTATCTTGTCCTCTTCATTATCTAAATCATAATTGAAAACATGTACTTTCCCTGAGGTTTTGTTGACGAGGCTCGTAACAATACCAATCAGGGTGGTCTTCCCGGCTCCATTAGCTCCGAGAAGCGCAAAAAAATCCCCTTCCGCCACAGCGAGATCAACATTCTTTAGGGCTTTTGTGCCGTTAGCGTAAATTTTGGTGAGATTACGAATGGTTATGGCATTCATAGGAAATGGATTGATAAGGATTGAATGAACAAATAATTGACCCCTCGGCGAGTTTCTAAATATAAGCGGGGGGTCATGAGGGGTCGGGAAAAACTCCCCGACCCCTCATCCGCTTCTAATAATCAAAATATTTTAATTCTTTATCTTCTACTTTTCTGCGCATAATAGGGCTTTTCGATTTTCGGATTAAGTCTTCCATCTTGTCGGCGTAATCATTGTGACCTAATTTCCTAAGCTGAGCAATCACCTCGTTTGCCTTTTCTTCCTCCCCGCTATCGAGATAAGCAATTCCCAATTCCCAATAATTATTAGGATTGTTCGGCTCCAGCTCAATGACCTTTTTATATAATTCTATTGCTTTTTGATTATTCCCATCGTCATGGGCTTCCTTCGCCTTCTCAGTCAGCCAATAGATTTTTGCATTATTACATCCATAAAGGAGGGGGATTAAAAAAAGAATTGCAGTGAAGATCAATAAGAATCGTTTCATTGTCATTTTATTAAATCCTAGTGAACATTTTTAGCAATCTGTTCCCTATATTTTTTCAAAACCTCATCCAAACGCGCCAAAGGATCATCGGAAAGTTGTGGAATCTGTTGGTTTAAGTTGCTTTCTTGCTTTTGTTCATTGGTTTGTGGGGCCGGTATTCCCAAATTTTCTTTGTTCTCCTGTTGCGCCAACTTCGGTGAGGTTTCTTGTTGTTGCAAAGATAATTCTTCCGGCAAATTGACTTGGCGGATTAAAAGCACAACGTGAAATTGAATACCGTCGGCATTCAATTTTTGTTTGATCATCTTGACTCCGTCGACTTCCCAAAGATTCAATTCCTGTCCACTTATAATGATGGGCGAACTTCCTTGAAAATCATGAGCCTCATTTTTCATTTTCGTTTTCATATTATCCACAATTAAGCTCGTTAATTTACGGATAATTTCCATGGCCTCCGCTGACAATTCCGCAATTTCCCGGCCAAACATTTTTGAGAATATTTTACACACTCCCTCTTTGGTCAGAGCCAAGATAAGATCCCCCACGATCACACCACTAATACTAGATGACCCTAAAACAACTCCCAGCTGTGTTAACGACAACTCTTCATCAATCTTTTGTGCCGAGACAGAAAGATTCGATGTGATTACCTCATCAACCGAATCTAAAAGTACTTTCTTAAGTTGCTCAAGAGATTCCATAGGGTAAAATTCTCCCTCCTCATTTATGAATTCTATTATAGATTAGAATAGACAAGAGGCAACCCTCTTTTGAGGAAAGATAAAATGACTCTTCTTCCTTGTATAGGGTAACAGGTTCCATTCTTAGGAAATCTTCGTAACGGAGAATACAGGTAGGAAGATATTGACAGTTAACCTTAATATCGTAGCAGATGGATAATTGAGGAAAAAATTATGACTTCTTCCTTAATTGATTACTTAACGTAACCAAATTTTTCAAGGATTTGTTCGTTTCGTCCCAATTTCTGGTCTTTAGACCACAATCGGGATTAATCCAAAAATTCTCTTGCGGAATAACCTTTAAGGCCCGCGAAACGATTTTTTTCATATCGTCCACGCTCGGGACAGCCGGGGAATGGATATCCCAAACCCCCAGACCGATCTGTCGTTTAAAATCAACTTTTTCAAAACTTTCGATAATGTCGCCGCGGCTTCTGGTGGTTTCAATCGAAATCACATCAAAATCCATTTGATCAATTTCTTTGACAATCTCACCGAATTCTGAGTAGCACATATGGGTATGAATTTGGGTCTTGGGGTCCGTATTCGTCGTTAACCGAAAAGCTTTGATCGCCCAATCAAAGTATTCCCGCCAATCGCGCCTCTTAATCGGAGCTCTTTCCCTTAAGGCGGGTTCATCAATCTGCACAATTTTGATTCCTGCTTTTTCGTAATCGCGGATTTCATCCTGTAAACTAAGGGCCAATTGAAAAGCCACATCACGAATAGGAATATCTTCGCGGACAAAACTCCAGGCGATGATCGTGACCGGTCCCGTTAACATCCCCTTCACCGGCTTTTTGGTTAAACTCTGCGCGTAGGTAATCTCCTCGATGGTCATCGGGGTCGGGCGGAATATATCCCCGTAAATAATCGGCGGACGATAAGCTCGGGTGCCATACGAAATAATCCAACCATTTTTGGTGGTCGTAATCCCTTCTAACTTCTCCGCAAAAAATTCCACCATGTCTGTCCGTTCAAATTCTCCATGAACCAAAACATCTAACCCTAACTGTTCTTGTAATTTGACCAATTGGATAATGGCTTGCTTGACAAAAGTTTTGTATTGCTGTTCTGATATCCGTCCGGCACGAAAATCCGCCCGGTGTTTACGCACCTCTTCTGTTTGGGGGAAACTGCCAATCGTCGTCGTTGGAAAAAGCGGTAAATTCAAAAGTTTTTGATGAATCTTTTTTCTTTCTTCTAGAGAAACTCGTTTTTCAAAATCCTTTTTGGTAAGTTCTTTAAGTCGTTTTTCCACTTCGGGACTTGTCCATAAGCCATTGATCGCTGGTTGCGCTGGAATCTTCTTGGTCTCAAAGGCCTGGGCGATTGTTTTGATTTCTTCCAATTTTTCTTCGGCAAAGGCGAGTCGTTGTAAAAGTTTCTGATCCAGCTCTTGCCCCTGCAAAGTTATAGGCAAATGATACAGCGGCGCACCATTCGAAACAATTAAATCCTTGGTCTTTGCTGACAATTGCTGCAACAACTCTACCGAATTCTTGATATTGTTCTTCCAGACATTTCTTCCATCGACCACACCAGCAATTAAGGTTTTATCTTTGGGGAACCCATTCTTCTTAATATAATCAGCGTTCTCCTTGCCATTAACGAAATCGAGCCCGATGCTTTTGACCGGCAAATCATACAAGTCCTTAAGAAAGTCAACGGCACCGTAATAAGTGATCAAATGAATTCGGGATTTACTTTTTGCAATTCCTTCATATACTTTCTTGATTCCTTTAATTTCCTCTGGATTTAATTCCATCACAAAGGCCGGTTCCTCAAGATGGACATCCTTTAAATCCTTTAGCAAATCCTGATAAACTTCTCCCAAATCCGCCAAATAATTTAAAAATTTATTTTTAGGCAACCCCTTACTTAACTTCAAGAAAGTAAATGGGCCAATCAGAAAAGGAATTCCCTTCTTAAACTTCTTTTGATATTCTTTAGGCTTATTCCAATGGACGGAAAATTTGGGTTTAGATAATCGTGAAAAATCTGGCACCAGATAATGATAATTGGTGTTAAACCATTTCGTCATCTCAAGAGCGTCTTTCCCACGACAATATTCGAAGTACTCTTTTAAATTTTCCGGGCGATATAATCCCAAGGTAATGGCTGTATCAAACATGTTGTCATAGCTGGTTATTTCCCCGACAGGAAAAAGGTCCACCCTATGATCGTAACTGGCCAGCATAGATTCCTGAATCTGATCAAGCGCTTGTTGTGCTTGCGCCTCCGAGAGTTCTCCTTTCCAAAAACTCTCAATGGCCTTTTTATATTCTCGATTTTTACCTAATCGAGGAAATCCATACGCACAAGTGTTCACGGATAAAACTCCTTTCTAAACTCAACGTAAGAGATGCGATTTAATACAATGGAGATTTTCTTAAATGCAATTTATTATATTGTTACCGTCTATTTTGTCAACATATTCGTATACCCTAATATTTTCGATTCAACACCGGACAATATAAACCCCGCACCGTTCTTTTCCACCAATGCCCCGTTTTTTTTCTTGTTTCCCAATCCGTAAAGTTGTAATCAAAGACTACAGCGCGAACATATTGCGGAGGTTTATCTGGAAATGGATTATAGGCCAAAAGCGCAGAAACCGATTTTGAACCCCCAAGAAGCTGATACATAAAACGAATGACCCAAGAATTGTAACGGTACGTGCTTAAAGCGGCAAACCACATCTGCCAATCCAAACGCGGTTGATGAGGCGCTACCCACCCCGGCGCGCGATCTAACCGCCCGGGTTTCCAATAAAATTCATAAGTACGCCACTGTTTTCCATCCTGGCTTCCTTCAAAAATAATTTCTGGCCGTTTTTTCGTCATTACCGCAAAAAGGCCATAATGGTTGATACTGCGCAGTGGTGCGACCCCATTGACAAGCAGCTGAATAGATCGAGCAATAAAATTGTTACTCATCTGCCAAGGAATGAAATCAGCCACGTGAACTAAAATAAATATACCGGCTATCACAACAATAACAATTTTCTCAAATACAGGAGTTTTCTGAGGGGATCGAAACCTGAGATCTGTTTTCTTAACCAATCGTCTTGGTAAAAATCGTTGAATGATAGAATCATCCAAGAGTGTAAGACAAAGTAGAATGGCCAAAAGATTAAAGAAACAATAATTCCCCGTCAAGAGAATAAAAATTTGCAAACCAACAAAATTCCAGAATGCTATGATACGCATCGTGCGTCCCATAAAAATGAAAAAGGGGACAACCAATTCCACAAAAAACATCCCAAAGCAAGATACTTGATGGAACCAAAATGGGAGCTGAAAAAAATACCAACTGATCACATTGGGGAGTGGTTGCGTCCAATAATGGTAGGTCAGGGCTGTAAGATTTCGCCAGGTGGGGTCACCACTTAACAATTTCACCAGTCCGGAACTCAACATGAGCTTAAAAAGAATAGCTCTCAATAACCATAGTACAATGATCGAAGGAGATATATTCGACAAAAATCGGGGACGGACATGCCGTTCGGCAAAAAATATCGAAATGATCCCAACCTCCAGCAATAAAGCGTCCCACTGGAATTCCAAGAAATCCTGTCCAACGACCGTTAACGATAAATACAATGCCCAAAGACAAAATAAAATTAAAGTTGGTGCGAAACCCAAAATAGCAAAGACCGATAACACCGCGCCCAGTATACACACCATACTTAAAGATATATCACTGGAATTAATCCAAAAGACCGTCGGCACGAGCCAATAGCGTTCAATGCCATGGTGTTGCTGAACCCAATTTAATAAATCGTGGGCCGGTAAGATTCCATCACTTCCCACTAATCCCAAAATCTGTACATGAAGAGATATAAAAGCAATAAAGTAAATAATTCCTAACAACCGAATAAAAAGCCAGCGGGTTAGAATGTAGGATGTGTGCTTTTTCGTGATTTCATTCATATTAATTTCTAGAATATGTTCTTTCATTACTTAACACAACAGAGGCAGAAATCCATTCTGGATTTCTGCCTCTCCCTCAAATCACTAAAAATCTTCTTCTAACCACTTTTTTTTACGTTACGATTAAAAATTACTTCTTATGTGCTTCGATATTAACGATGACGTTCACCATATCATCCACCACCACCCCACCGTTATCCATCGCCTTGTTCCACTTGACCCCATAATCTTGACGATTGAGAATAAATTCAGCCGATAGACCGATGACCTGGTCTCCCATCGGACTTGTTACCGGTCCGGAAATCGAGGCTGGAATCGTAACTGTCTTCGTGACGCCATGAATGGTTAAATCGCCAACCATTTCATACTTACCACCTGCTTCACTTATCTTTGTACTCTGAAATGTGATGGTGGGAAATTTTTCCACCTCGAAAAAATCCACACTTCTTAAATGGCTGTCGCGATTGGCTACCCGTGTATCAATACTTGCGGCTTGAATCGTGACATCAATTTTGGAATCCGCTAAGTTCTGGGGATCGAATTGGATGGTCCCGCTATAATCCGTAAATTCCCCTCGCACCGTACTCACCATTAAATGCTTCACGGTAAAACCAAAGGATGAATGGGCTTCATCAATACTATAACTATCGGCAGCCCATGCCTGCCCCGCCAAAAAACAAAATAGAACGACGGTTCCTAAGGATAAAAAATATCTCTGTGCCAACTTAAGCATCTTTACACCTCCTGTTGTTTTTATTATTGTGAAGTTATATCTTTAAAAATTTTGAGCATTATAGCAAAAATTCTCTGAATCAACCAATAAATCCTCCGATTCTACGGACTCTGCTGTAGCAGCTGCTTTTTAAATTCATCAATATTGGTCGTAGGCAATCGACAACGATAATTCTCGCAGATATAAGCAGTAGGTTGTCCATCAATGGAGATTTGCGCCTCGGTGAAGGGGACAAGTGTCACCAAATCCCTTGCCTTTTGAGGTGATGAAGGACGCAGTACAACAACTTTATTCGGAAGAAAATACGTGTCAATTGCCTCAATCATTTGAATAGTCTTCTCCTGATTCAAATCCCCAGCAATCACAATCTCTTTTGATGGGCCCAAGTCAAAGTCCAAAGTCATTAACAACTGAGGATAGCTCATAGGCGCTTGGAGTACGTCTTCGGCAAAACACAGATACAGTTCTTCCACCATTTTTTCCCATTGATCGTCCTGTAGTAAACGAGCTAAACGAATCAAATCAAAGGCGGCAACCGAATTCCCCGAAGGGATAGCTCCGTCATAAACTTCTTTCTGCCGCACGATCAATTGTTCCGCATCGGTGGCGGTAAAAAAGAAACCCCCCTTTTGGTGATCCCAAAAAAATTTGATCATGTCCTGTGTGAGTCGTTTGGCTTCTTTTAAATATTCCACTTTAAAAGTGGCCTCATAGAGATCGATCAAGCCATGAATAAAAAAGGCATAATCTTCAATTGTTCCTAAGATCACTGCCTCACCGTCACGGTAGCGATGAAGAAGTCGCCCATCTTTTCTCATCAAATTTTTTAAAATAAATCGGGCCGCTTGTTCCGCCGCTTGGACATAACGCGGTTCTTTTAAAACTCGGGAACCGAAAGCTAAGCTAGAAATCATTAGGCCATTCCAATCCACCAGGATTTTATCATCCTGAGGCGGTCGTGGTCTTTGCTGTCGATGAGAAAAAAGTTCCTCTTTCCCTTGTTGAATAATATTTTTAGTTTCCTCTTCCGATTTACCAAAATGCTGCGCTGTTTCCCCAAAACTATGCGCGATGAAAAAAATATTTTTCCCTTCGAATTCCCCCTGAGGATCAGCAGACACGTTTCCATCGGATTCCACACCAAAGTAAAAACTAAAAATTTCGCCGTCCTCTTTTCCAAAAATATCGATAATCTCGGATTGGCGCCAGACATAAAAAGCGCCTTCTCTTCTTTGCCAGCTTTGTTTTGGATCCGGTGTCATGTCGGAAAATTCTTCTGGCGAAAAACTATCTGCATCTTCGGCGGAATAAAATCCGCCTTGAGGATCGGTCATATCTCTCAAAACATAATCAAAAATTGCTCGGGCTGTATCAGCGTACTGTTGTTTTCCCGTCGCTTGATACGCCTCCAGATATGTCCTGGACAAAAGAGCTTGGTCATAAAGCATCTTTTCAAAATGCGGGAGGCGCCAGTGCTCATCCGTTGAATAACGATGAAAACCTTTACCAATATGATCATAGATTCCGCCTTTTGCCATTTCTGTCAAAGTTTTCTCAACCATTCTTAAGGCATTGGGCTCGCTTGTTCTTTTCCAGTACCTCAATAAAAAAGATAGGCCGTGGCCTTGAGGGAATTTGGGACGGCGCCCAAATCCACCGTATGTTTCATCAAATTTTTGTGCATACTGATCGTAAGCTTTTTTCAATACATTTTGATCGAGAGCAAATTTTATTTGAGGCTTTTCCGTAACATCCCTTTGAATTGCTTGAGTCAGGGCATCGCTACTTTCCAAAACTTTATTGCGATTTTTTTGCCACGAATCCTTGATCGAAATTAAAACATCTTTTAATCCCGGTTGTCCCCATCTTGATTCGGAAGGGAAATAGGTGCCGGCAAAGAATGGTTTTTTATCTGGAGTAAGAAACAGCGACATCGGCCAACCACCCCCGCCTGTCAATGCCATCACCGCCTGCATATAAATATTGTCGAGGTCGGGTCGTTCTTCGCGGTCGACTTTAATCGAAACAAAATATTCGTTGAGGATTTTGGCTATTTCGGGATTTTCAAAGGATTCGTGCTCCATCACATGACACCAGTGACACGTCGAATAACCGATCGATAAAAAGATCGGCTTATTTTCGCGCTTCGCATTTTGAAACGCCTCCTCTCCCCACGGATACCAATCCACGGGATTGTCCGCATGCTGCAACAAATAAGGACTCTTTTCTTTCGCTAAACGATTTTTATGTATCGTGTTTCGGGACATATTCGTCTTAAGAGCTGGCTCTTCCTTGACATTAGGAATACTTTTAAATCTAAAAAACTGGTTTATACCCACGAATAAGCCTAAAATAACAATTAAACCGAACAATCGCTGGATAGCCATTTTATCCTTCAATCGCGTTTGAAAAAATTTCGTTTAAATACTATCGAACATGGTCAACTGAGTTGATTCTGGTTTCTCTTTTTGCGGGTAGAGAAGAGTTCTTTCGTAGGTTTTTAAACTTTCTTCAATATCGGATAAAAAAGGTGAAGGTTGATGTTCATAGAATTTCCTATAAAGCTGACGACGGTTGGCGCGAATCAAATATAATCTTTCTTTAGCCCGCGTCATCCCGACATAAAATAACCTCCGCTCTTCTTCCATGTCCGAAACCATGCCTTCCAGATTAAGCGGCAAAATATCCTGTTCACAACCGACTATAAACACAACAGGGAACTCGAGTCCTTTTGCCGCGTGCAGCGTCATTAACAAAACCTTTTCGGCATCCATAGAAAATTCTTCACCTCGTACTGGGCAAACGGCATCAATCCCCTCCTCGGATTTAGGCCCACAGATATGATAGGGAATGCCGCTACGTTCAAAGGCCTCTTCTAAAGCCAGACGTTGACTATGAAGCCGATAAAGTACTGCGATATCCCCAAAACTTCGTTCTCCGTCTTCGTGAGTAGTCACACGGCCGGAATCTTGGGAAAATAGGCTTGTCCCGCCTACCATTTTTTCAATTTGGTGCACGACGTATTCGGCCTCGGCTTTGTCGGTGGGAGCTTCGTAAATGGTCAGTCGACCTTGCGCATAAATCTTGGCGATTAATTCGAGAACGGGCAACGTGGTTTGCTTGGCGATCACTTGACTGGCTGCGGATAAAAGATTCTGTGCCGAGCGATAATTTTCGGATAAGGATAGAATGGTGGTTTGCGAAAAATCCTCGCAAAAACTTTTAAAA
>JAHFGK010000212.1 GCA_023247475.1 Candidatus Omnitrophota bacterium | reverse complement strand
GTCCTCGGGAATCCACTGAATTGGACTGATCCCCAAGGGTTAGAAATATTTTTCTTTGGAGAAATTCCTCCATGGTGGTTTAGATTTCTAAATGAAACTGGAAAGGGTGGAAAAGAGGGACCTGAATTTTGTCGGATTAGGATTAGGGGATCAAAAGGTGCTCCCAAAATTCCAGCTAATTTCAAGCCTCCGACAAATCCGCCACAGCTTCCTCCTGAGAATATTCCTGCGGGATGGCGAATTCGTATTGATCCACCTGATGATTTGTATCCACATGGACATTGGCATCTAGAAAAGCCTATGGAAAATGGTGGATGGCAACAGATCGATCCCCGCACGATGAAACCGAGCACTAACCCAGGGGATACGCATATACCGCTTCCACCACCAGGATAAGGAGGATAATATGCATGAGTGGCCTAGCGATATAGACGTGAAGAGGGTTTTTCTTGGGAAGGAAATAGAGATGATTTGCTTTGCCTATAGTTCTGTTTATCTTCACTTTCCAGAGAAGCTGCTCTTATCAGTCATGTCTAATTTTATTTATTACTCGGCTGGGATCACTGAGAAAACAAGTTTTCCCATTCGAGAAACTCATCTTATTTCATCGATTGGTTCAAGAATAATTAAGGCAGAATTAATCGAGGAGAAGGATTTGCATTTATGGTTTGAAGATGGGGCTAAGCTTGAAGTTAACGGGAGTACGGAGGGATATGAATGTTACAGTATTAACTTCAATGGCAGGGAATTTTATGTTTGAAGCTGTCAGTACCGGGAAAGGCGACAAATAACCAAAACCGGGACATCTATGAAAAACGGTTCCCTGTCAATGAAAGATTAATTCGTTAGTAAGAATTTTTATTATTGATTGAAATAAGGAGGGGAAAATGGGATTAGCAGAAAAATATGCGACAGAATTTACAAACTATCTTTTTGGAAAAGGTCCCTATAGAGGCAAGAAGCCAGGCTGTTTAGTTGTAATTATACTTTTTATAGTCTTTGTTGCTTTAGGGATCTCCACATTAGCCATTGCCAAATAAAGTAGCTCCGGGAACACCTCCCAAACTCCGGCCGGTAAAACAATTTGACATATGTGTTCCACCCTGGAATTTTTCGCTGAGAAATGAGAAAAATGACGGGAGCCGATTATAAGTCTCGTGATAGCATGAAAGATGGTTCCTCACAATACTGTTAAAATAAAAGTGCCAGGTGCCGGAAGAGGGAACAGGTGAAATGAAAAGAGAAAATCGAGACGTCGTTGACAAGTGCTTCGTCGTCTTCGGGTTAAAAAAGAAATACTCCGACGGAATTTATTGCGAAATTAAAAGTGCCAGGTACGAGTAGAGGGGACAGGTGAAATGAAATATTTTTCAATTCAACCTGTTCCTTTCAAAAGTATCTGGCACTTTTGTTTTCTTGACTTTCAATGAGTGAGTTTAGATGCGAAAGATAATATGTCCCAGTTTTCTCCCTCTCGGTTTTTTCCCTACTCGTTAGTGAGTTATATCGTTCGTTGGCTTTTATATTTTGGGGTAGTATCTACTTATGAGCAAATTGCGAACAAAAATTTCTTAGTCAGTAAGAAATTATGAGTTCACTATATATTTTAGGTGCTGGTGCATCCAGAGAGTTAAAGTTCACTACTACAAAAGCTGATTTAGCAGATGGTATAAAAAAATCATCGCATAATGTGAATGGTCACTTAAGCAGTGGATTTTTTTATTATACAAATGAGTTTTTAAAAGAAGTTAAACAGTTTAATAACTTTGGAACAGACATTAAACTTAATGACGAATGGTTGAAGAGATTTATTATTGACTTCTATTTCAAGAAGAACAAAGTACCTGTAACAATGAGCAAAATTATAGAAAATAAAAAAATATCTGAGAAAATCAACATTGAAGAACTTTACATGGAAATTGAGAAGAAGTTAGCGAAATTAGAATTGAAATCGAAACAGATGGATAAATTTAATACTGAATATTTAGAGGCTTTTTTTGGCGAAGGAGACTTGTTGCAGTACATACATGAAGTTTTTTCGACGATAAGTTACTATTGTTATTCAATTTATCACAGAGTCTTTGCTCATTATTTAATTCAAACAGGAGGAGACGTTATTTCCTTTAACTGGGATATCCTTTTAGAGGAAGAAATGTTTGAGTCAAATCAATGGAACTACTGCGATGGTTATGGATTTAGTAGTGCAGGAGTAGTTGATAAAAATAAGTTGATGAGACTCAAAGGTTATGACTATCAGAAAAGATGTGAATCTTCCCGCAATATTATTCTTAAACCTCATGGTTCGATAAATTGGTATAAATTGCGAAAGAATGGAGAGTCTGATTTTGTTGATAATCCCAACGCAGTGTTTATAGGCATCCCTATGACAAGGTCACGCGCATTAAGAGGAGGTACGCAGGGACGATTAAAATTTTGTGAGATTGACCGTCGTTCTAATTCGATTCAATACGAATCTTTGATTGTCCCGCCAGGACGAAAACGAAAAAGATTTAGTTTTATATGGGATAAGATAATTAGGAAAATAGAGGAAGCTGATTATATAAGGGCCATCGGTTTTTCATTTAATGATTTTGATAAACACATTGTTGAGGAAATTAGTAGGGCGAAGGTTAAGGAGGGCGTAAAAATTGATGTTATCAATCCGGATGATAACGTCGTTCAGAAGTATAAAGAAACTTTTAAAACAAATTACGTTCATAAGACATTTAATCGCTTTAGCGAATACTGCAAATGGATAACGACTCAAAGTGGAATGGAAGACTTTGCTGACATAATTAAAAATGATAAATAAAAATCGTTCAAATAAAACCGAAACCAAAACCGGGACACATGGACTTTCATGAGTGAGTTTAGATGTGAAAGATAATGTGTTCCGGTTTTCTCCATAAAATACCTCATCTGACTCATTCCTTTAGATGAATAGACGGTTTTATAGGGCTTCTGGAATCAATCTATTTTGTTGGGAGAAACAATATGAAGTTAAATAAAGTGCAAGTAGTAATTATCTGGATAAGTATCTCAATTCTAATTCCTGTAGGTTATTTCGCTTTTAAAGAAGTCTCTGCGAACAACTTTTCAATGAAGGTTTGGAAAGGGATCGAAAAAGGAGAATTTAAGATGGAGACTCCGACAGTAGAACAACAAGAAATAGATAACGGATACATGCACAATAAAGAAAAAAGAGATAGGACTGTAGAAATTTTTGGAATATTTTCTTTTGAGATATTAAGTTTGACTGGCCTATTATTATATTTGAGTAATGGTAGAACCAGCGTAAGAACAGAATGATTGATTGTTTCATATTGAATTAGTAAATTACTTCAAATTCTCCATCTCCCATGAACTCCCTCATCTGGCTCATTTCTGCAGTTAATGTTTACTTTGGCGTCAACTGCACGCTTAATGCGCTGAACCAAAACCGGGACACATTGACTTTCAGTGAGTTTAGATGTTAAAGATAATGTGTCCCGGTTTTCCCTTGACGCAGTTGACGAATCCTCGCAATAACACCTGGAAATTTTTCTACGACGCGGACGGCCGTCTGATCAAGGATGAGGATCCGTTGACGGGAGCGAAAACGTTAAGTCGTAGTGTTGCAGGGGATGGATTTCAGGTGACGTTGAAAGATGCGCTGAATCGCGCCACACTTTATCAGGATGAATTCTTTAACAACGGAGAAGAGCATCGGCTGAATACTTTTCCCGATGGGACACAATCTTCTTCGATCATTCGTCCGGATTACAGCCTTTCCTCGCATGCTCCCGATGGAACGACGACGGACATCATTCGTTCGGCGGATCCGCGTTTCGG
>JAHFGK010000211.1 GCA_023247475.1 Candidatus Omnitrophota bacterium | reverse complement strand
TTTACACACTTCATAAGCTAATTTTGAATCTTTATTAACAAAGGCGTTGAGGCTGTCTTTGAGCATCCCTTGTGCGGCCGAAGCCATTTTAGGAATGTTAAGGCGAAGCTTAAGTGGCGGGACCTTGATTAAATCCAATGTACGTTCGGCTATATTCACGCCCAAATCCCCTATGCGTTCGAGATCATTATTGATCTTCATAGTTGAGGTGATAAACCGCAGATCACCTGCAGTGGGTTGATATAATGCCAAGAGTTTCAGACACAGATCATCAATCTCAATCTCCAGCATATTGATTGTATCATCGGATTTGATGACCCTGTAGGCTAATTCGGCATCTCGATCCATTAACGCTTTAATCGAAGATCCAATACATTCCTCCACCAAGCTGCTCATCCGTAGGAGTTTTTCTTTTAAAAGCTTTAATGATTCCTCAAAATGTCGTTGCATATTTTTTCTCCATTAATAAATTGATAAAAATATAGATGATCACAGATCAGCGATCATCTGCGACTTACCCAAACCTCCCCGTAATATAATCGTTGGTCCTTTGATCTTGGGGATTAGTAAAAATCCTTTTTGTCTTTCCAAATTCGATCAACTCACCCAAAAGCATAAACCCTGTATCATCGGAAACTCTGGCCGCTTGTTGCATATTGTGGGTTACAATGATGATAGTATAATTCTCTTTTAAAATCCACATGAGTTCTTCGATGCGCTCGGTGGCAATCGGATCAAGCGCTGAACAAGGTTCATCCATCAAAAGGATATCTGGTTTAACCGAAAGAAGCCGCGCCATACAAAGGCGCTGTTGCTGTTCTAACGAAAGATTCAAAGCATTCATATCCAATCGATCTTTAAAATCATCCCATAATAAAACTGACTTTAAACACTCCTCGACAATCATCGGATGATTTTTTCTTTGAGCGGTCTTATGGATTTTCGGTGCGAAAAGAATATTTTCCGCTACGCTTAAAGGAAAAGGATTGGGTCTTTGAAAAACCATCCCCACTTTCTTTCTTAAACTCACCAGGTCTATTTGTTCATCGCGGATATTCATACCGTCAATTAAAATCTCACCGGTTATTTTTACTCCCTCAATCAAATCATTCATACGATTAAGCGTTCGCAAAAAAGTGGATTTCCCGCATCCCGAAGGCCCGATTAACGCCGTAATACTTTTTTCCCGAATCGCAATGTCAACATCCTTTAAAGCTTGAAAATCCCCATAAAATAAATTAAGTTCACGCGTCTGTACAATAACGTCCGCTTGTTTCCTTTCATTATTCTGTATCGACATGGGTACGAGCATTAGCCAAATCTCCCCGAAATATAATCGTCTGTTCTTTGATCTATAGGATTAGTAAATATCTTTTCCGTTCGGTCCAATTCAATGAGTTCCCCCATTAAAAAGAATGCCGTTCGGTCGCTGACTCTGGCGGCCTGTTTCGTATTGTTGGTAACCAAAACTTGAGTGTATTTTTCCTTAAACCGAACCATGGCTTCTTCTATCTTGGCTGTTGAAATAGGATCCAAACCCGAACACGGTTCATCATATAAAATAATATCCGGCTCCACTGCCAATGTCCTTGCTAAACATAACCTTTGCTGTTGTCCCCCGGATAATTTCATCGCGGAACTATCGAGTCGGTCTTTGACTTCATCCCAAAGGTAAGCGGCTTTGAGTGTATTTTCAACAATATCGGCTAACCGATTTTTATTTTTAATGCCATGGCGCCGGGGACCATAAGCAATATTTTCAAAAATGCTTAGAGGTAAAACCACCGGCAAGGCAAAAACCATCCCCACCTTTTTTCTCAAACCCCAAACATCTATATTGGCATAAATGTCCATTTCATCAATGAATATTTTTCCCTGCATCTTAAAACTTTGATAGAGGTCATTAAAACGATTCAAACACCGTAGGAAAGTACTTTTCCCACTGTTGGCAGGGCCGATAATACCTAAAATTTCCCGTTCGTGAATTTCGATGTCAATATTCTTTAAAGAAGGGATCACGTTAAACCACACATTAAGATCTGCCGTTTTTATTTTTATTCTTTCTACCATTTTTTCATCTTCCGAAATTTTGAACGAATAACAATCGCTACAAAGTTAGCGGACAAAACCATCACCAACAAAACCAAAGCCGTTCCATAGCGAATCTCAACACTCACATTCGGCACTTGGGTAGAAATGACATACAAATGATAGGGTAATGCCATGGCCTGATCAAAAATAGATTGTGGTAAATGCGGCAGATAAAATGCTGCCACCGTAAATAGAATCGGCGCGGTTTCCCCTGCGGCACGGCTGATTGCCAAAATGACCCCCGTCAAAATACCCGGTAAGGCATGCGGTAGCACAGAATATTGAATCGTTTGCCATTTGGAAGCCCCTAAGGACAAACTCACTTCACGAAATGATTGCGGAACACTATCTAACGCTTCTTTCGTTGTCGTAATAATAATAGGCAAAACCATAATCGCCAATGTCAAGGATCCTGCTAAAATCGACGATCCAAATTTTAGAAAAATGACAAAAATGCCGAGACCAAATAAACCATACACAACGGAAGGAACACCGGCTAAATTAATAATAGCGAGTTTGATGAGTCTTGTTAATAAATTATCTTTTGAATATTCGGTAAGATAAATCGCTGACAAAACGCCCAAAGGCAAAGCAAAAATCAACGTGCCGACTACCAAATATACGGTGCCCACAATTGCGGGAAATATCCCTCCTTCCCGCATGCCATTTTTAGGAATCGCCGTTAAGAATTCCCAGGTAATGGCATGCCAACCTTTCTGGACAATAATGAAAACAATAAAAATAACCGGTAAAACAACCAAAACCGTTGCGATGAATAATAAAACAAAAGCAATTTTTTGTGTTTGATAAGCGTTATGTCTCATTTTAATTTTCTATGAACAGCAAAATCAGCAATAAGATTGATAATAAAAGTAATTACAAAAAGAACTATGCCAATGGCGAATAAGGCATGATAATGATCACTTCCCTGCACAGTTTCCCCCATTTCGGCAGCGATAGTGGCCGTTAACGTCCTCACGGGCTGAAATAATGATGTCGGAATTCGCGCTGCATTTCCTGTAATCATCATCACCGCCATTGTCTCACCAATAACGCGACCAATCCCTAACATGATGGCGGCCACAATCCCAGAGGACGCGGCCCGCAACACAACTCGCCATATCGTCTGCCAATGCGTTGCACCTAAAGCGAAAGCCGCTTCCTTATATTTTTTGGGAACAGCATTAAGGGCGTCCTCCGCAATACTAACAACGGTCGGCATCGCCATAAAAGCAAGCATAACCGATCCGGAAAAGGCTGTTAATCCCGTTGGTAAGTTAAGTGCATTTTTCACAAAAGGAACAAGCGTTGTCATCCCAATAAAACCAATCACAACACTGGGGATCGCGGCCAGAATTTCAATCCCCGATTTTAAAACTTCTTTCATCCGGGGAGGAGCAATTTCCGCGATATACACGGCACTCGCCACACCAATGGGAACCGAAATAATGGTGGCTCCCATCGTCACAAAAAGGGAACCAAGAATTAATGGAAGTATTCCAAATTGCGAAGGTTCTGAAATCGGATACCAATAATGGCCCAGAAGAAAATCCTTTAAACTCACCGCTTTAAAAAGAGATAATCCTTCCTTCGTAAGAAAAATAAAAATAAGGATAACGAGCATAATCGAAGTCACCCCCGAGAGAAAAATTAATTTTTCGATTAAAAACTCTTTAAACGTCTTTAGATTCATGGATCCTCAGCTATTTTATGGGAACAAAGTCAATTTTCCGGACAATTTCTTGACCTTCATCACTTAACACAAAATCAATAAAATCTTTAACTAATCCT
>JAHFGK010000210.1 GCA_023247475.1 Candidatus Omnitrophota bacterium | reverse complement strand
TCAATGCGTTGATGAGGCGTTCTAAAATTTTATGGGTAAGATGGGTGCGCGAATTCCTAAGAAGTATACAGAAGGAACAATTTGATATGGCCATCGATTTATCCCTCAACGGTTCGATAAATTTTTTAACATGGCTCGGGGGCATTAAACAGCGGGTCGGCTTTAATTATAAAAACCGAAGCCTATTTTTATCGAAAAAAATTCCTTTAAAAAACGGTTATGAATCACAACATGTCATTGAGTATTACCTTAGTTTATTGGAACATTTGGGCTTAAGTATTCAAACCAAGGAAATAGAATTGACACTAAAAGGAGAAGATTACCAATGGGTGGATGAATTTTTTCTGAAGAATCATCTTACCCAGGATCATGGGGTGATTGGTCTTGTCCCCGGAGGAGGGGCGAGTTGGGGAAAAGATGCGTCCTATAAAAGGTGGTCCGCCGAACGTTATGCACAATTAGCCGATAAAATCGTTGAAAATTTTTCGGCCAAGATTATACTGATGGGGGACGAAAACGAGGTTTCTTTATCGAATGAGGTGGCTGAGAACATGCGTCATCCGTGTCTTAAAGCCACCGGACAGACAACGTTAAATCAATTTGCGGCATTGATGTCACGGTGTCGGTTAAATATCGTCAACGACGGTGGTCCTTTGCATGTGGCGGTAGCCGTGAAAGCCAAGACGGTATCGATATTTGGTCCTGTGGATGACAATGTGTATGGCCCCTACCCTCTTCAAGGGCATTTTGTTGTTCAAAAAGATTTAGCCTGCCGACCATGTTACCGACGATTTCGTATGGCTCAATGTGAGCATATCAGTTGTTTGAATTTGATTACAGTGGGAGATGTTTTCTTAAAAGTTAATGAAGCTCTAAAAAATGAGCATAAAATTCTAACTTCCAGATCCTAATTAAAATAGAGTGTATGTCTTAGGCCGAAGAAAGGTGGAATTAATTTATGAAGGTAGAATTTATCGATTTTAGTGAACAATATCATACGATTAAAGCGGAAATTGATGTCGGCCTTAAGAAAGTTTTTGAAAAGGGAAATTTCATTCTGGGTCAGGAGGCGAAAGATTTTGAAAATGAATTTGCCAAGTATTGCGAAACAAAGTATGCGGTTGGTGTCAACTCAGGAACAGATGCTTTATATTTAGCTGTTTCCGCTTTAGATATTGATGTGGGTGACGAAGTAATCTTGCCGACGTTTACCTTTATTGCCACAGCACTTTGTATTTCTTATACAGGAGCAAAACCAGTTTTTGTGGATGTGGAGGAAGATACTTATAATTTAGACCCCAAAAAACTTAAAGCCGCCATTACAAAAAGGACAAAAGCGATTATTCCTGTTCATATTTACGGACAATCGGCGAACATGAAGGAAATTTTATCGATTGCCAGAAAACATAATCTAAAAGTCATTGAAGATGCTGCCCAGGCTCATGGAGCGACATACAAGGGAAAGAGGGTGGGGTCCTTAGGAGATGTGGCCTGTTTCAGTTTTTATCCCACCAAAAGTTTGGGCGCGTTTGGCGATGCGGGAATGATTGTTACCAACGACGATAAAACTTATAAGAAGTGTCTTATGTTACGTGATTATGGTCGGGAGGGTCGCTATGAACATAAAATTAAAGGGTACAATTCCCGGTTGGATACTGTTCAGGCCGTTGTGTTATCGGCCAAATTGAAACGATTGGATGAATGGAACCGTATGCGCAATAAAAACGTCTCTCATTATTGTGAATTATTAGCCGGAGAAAAAGATATTAAGTTACCCAAAATTAAAAAAGATCGAACGCATGTTTTTCAAACCTTTGCGGTGCGTGTCCGCAATCGCGACAAAATTTGTGAAGCAATGAATCAACAAGGTATTAGTGTTCTCATTCATTATCCCATCCCTTTACACCTTCAAGAAGCCTACAAAGATTTAGGTTATAAAAAAGGAGATTTCCCTATTGCCGAATTAACTGCCAACGAGATTATTTCTTTGCCGATGTATCCGCATATGAAAAAAGCGCAAATTGAGTATGTTTGCCATACATTGAAAAGGTTGGTTAAGACTTATCGAACATGAGTGGGTTAAGCCTATGGGGAAACTTCCTTTGTCCGTTGTGGTCATTACCAAAAACGAAGAGAAAAATATTGGTGAGTGTTTGGACAGTGTCGTTGGTTGGGTAGATGAAATCATTGTGGTGGATGACGAAAGTACTGATCGCACCGTTGAGATCGCTCAAAAGTATACAGATAAAATATTTCATCGTAAGATGGACAACGAAGGTAAGCATCGCAATTGGGCGTATGCCCAGGCTAAAAATGAATGGGTTTTAAGTCTCGACGCCGATGAAATTGTTTCGATGGAGTTAAAAGAAGAGGTCGCCAAAACTTTACAGAATACAAAATTTCATGCCTTCTCCATTCCCTTACGAAATTACATTGGGAATTTTTGGGTAAAACATTCGGGGTGGTATCCTGCAGGAAAGTTAAGACTTTTTATGAAAAATCGGTTCCGTTACGAGGAAGTGGAAGTGCATCCGCGGGTCTTTCTAGATGGTGAGACAGGACATCTAACGAAAGATATTATTCACAAAGGTTATCCAGACTTCGAACATTTTTTGGCTAGTTTAAATTGTCAGACGACGTTAGAAGCTAAAAAGTGGATTAATACCAATCGTCAAATGTCGTTGGGACGTGCGGTTTGGCGCACTATCGATCGATTTCCTCGATCGTTCATTGGTAAGAAAGGATACAAGGATGGGTTTATTGGTTTTATGATTGCCTTTTTTGCCTCTCTTTATCAGATTATGAGTTATGCGAAGTATTGGGAGATGAGAAGGAAAATAAGTAAATAGTTAATGGTGGATGGTTAATAGAAAAATTAATCCGTTTTATTTGTCAGCTGTTTAAGAAGTTCCATTTACGATTAACCGATATGAAAGTTGTCTTTCTAGATCGAGACGGTGTGATTAATGAATTTCCGGGAAACGGAAATTATGTGACCAAGGTCAAAGATTTCTATTTCGTCCCGAAATCTTTGGAGGCCATTAGAATATTGACTGAGGCCGGGTTTACGCTTTTTGTCGTCTCAAATCAGGCAGGCGTAGGGAAGGGAATTTATAGTCACGACAAACTGAATCGCATTACGCATCATATGTTGAAAGCGGTCAAAAAGGCGGGGGGCAAGATCAAAAAAATTTTCTATTGTACTCATCGAGCCGAGGAAGGTTGTCGATGCCGTAAACCTAAGATTGGATTTATTCTTGAGGGGCTTCAATCTCTCAATAAAACAATTCGGACGGCCCAAAACACATTTTTTGTGGGAGACACTAAAATTGATATATTAGCCGGTCATAATGCGGGATGTAAGACCATTTTTGTTTTATCCGGCCGAGAAGACCGTTGGGATATACGCAAATGGGAAGTTAAGCCCGATTTTGTCACCAAGGATTTGTTAGAGGCATCCAAAATTATTATGAACACAAACGATTGTCCATCCTTTAGACCCACAAAACCATAAAAGCATTATGGTCAAGATTCTTATCATTCACGCCTCCGCCGGAGCTGGTCACCGAAAAGCCGCTGAAGCCATCTACAACACACTTAAAAAAGACAAACAATGTGATGTTGTGATTGTTGATGCCTTGGATTATACCAGGCCGTGGTATAAAAGGATGTATGCCGGTTCTTATTCGTTTATGATCACGCGGTGTCCATGGTTATGGGGATCTTTTTTTAAGCTAATGGATTGCACTCGGCTTTTACCTCTCATAAGGAAGATTCGAAGAATACATAACAGTCTGAACGCCCAAGCACTAGAACGATTTTTAAAAGAAGAGCAATTCGATTATATCTTTTCAACACATTTTTTTCCTATTGAGGTCGTCTGT
>JAHFGK010000035.1 GCA_023247475.1 Candidatus Omnitrophota bacterium | reverse complement strand
GGAGTGGGCGACCACCACGTTTGGCTATGGCGAAGGAAATAAAATCCATTTATTAAAGGAGATACGTTTTCCGCATTCTTTAGGTTTACTTTATTCAGCCTTCACCTATTACACCGGCTTCCGCGTCAATTCCGGAGAATATAAACTGATGGGATTGGCGCCTTATGGTGAACCCAAGTATGTTCAAAGCATTAAGGAAAAACTTATCGATATCAAAGAAGATGGATCTTTTAAACTCAACATGGAATATTTCGACTATTGTGTTGGGTTAACAATGACTAATGAAAAGTTCCATAAATTTTTTGGAGGGCCTCCCCGAAAACCAGAGTCAGAACTTACCCAGCGCGATATGGATATCGCTCGCTCAATTCAAGAAGTAACTGAGGAGGTTATGATGAAAATGGCGGATTATGTTTATGACGTCACGCACAAAGATAATTTATGTTTAGCAGGTGGCGTTGCTTTAAATTGTGTGGGGAATGGTAGGATTCTTAAAAAAGGTAAATTTAAGAATGTCTGGATCCAGCCGGCCGCTGGTGATGCGGGAGGGGCCTTGGGAGCGGCTTTATTGATGTGGCATCAGTATCTGGGTCATCCCCGGCATAGCGATAATGTGCATGATAAACAACGGGGATCATTTTTGGGACCAAGTTATCGAGATGAGATTGAACAATTTATCCAGCGTGCGGAAGTGGTCGGTGAAAAATATAATCCAGAAGATCTTTGTAAAAAAATTGCTCAACTCATGGCCGAGCAGAAGGTGGTTGGTTTGTTTCAAGGGCGCATGGAATTTGGCCCGCGGGCTTTAGGGGCACGCAGTATCATTGGTGATGCACGGTCGGCCGAAATGCAGTCGGTGATGAATCTTAAAATAAAATTTCGAGAATCGTTTCGCCCATTCGCGCCCTGTGTCTTACGGGAAAAAACCGCAGAGTATTTTGATTTAGATTACGACAGCCCTTATATGCTACTGGTCGCCGATGTTAAGGAGAATCAAATTATCCGTGACGGACAACTACAGTCTAAAAAAGGGTTTGAACAACTGCACATGAAAAGATCAACCATTCCTGCTGTTACCCATGTCGATTATTCTGCCCGTATTCAAACCGTTGACCAACAAACCAATCCATTTTTTTATAACGTCATGAAAAAGTTTTATGAACGGACGGGATGTCCAGTGATTATTAACACTTCTTTTAACGTTAGGGGCGAACCGATCGTTTGTACTCCTCAGGACGCCTATCGCTGTTTTATGTGCACCAATATTGATTATTTAGTCATGGGACCCTATTTATTCGATAAAACCAAGCAGCCTAACCGAGAAAAATATAAATTAGAAATGATTTCGAGGGTACTTGATTAGATGAATAAGGAACGGAAAAATTTATTAGTTTTTGGTTATGGTTTAGCCCTAATCTTTAGTATTGTAGCAATACGGTTATGGCAAAAACACGGGCTAAGCGTTAATAAGATTGTTCTATTAGCGGTGGCGGTTATTCTACTTTTTATTACGACTTTTAAATTGAAATGGTTGAAGCCGATTTATAATCGCTGGATGAAAATGGCTGGTTTGATTGGTGAAGTTGTTTCTACGCTTATTTTAACTGTTATTTTTTACAGTATGTTCACCATTTTTGGTATAATTTTGCGTTTCTTGAAAAAAGATTTGTTGGATCAAAAGATTAAGCCAGAGTTGAATACCTATTGGGTGACAAGGGATTCGGACCAACTCGACTCTAAACGCTACGAACAACAATTTTAACAGGAGAGACATATGTCTAAATTGTCTATTTTAAGAGAATTTTGGGATTTCTTAAAAATACGAAAACGTTACTGGCTATTGCCCATTGTCCTTGTTTTGATTTTATTGAGTTTGTTGATTGTTTTCTCTCAATCTTCGGCGGTAGCGCCATTTATTTACACCCTATTTTAAGGTCACGGAATGAAAAAATATGGTAAAACTCCTTAAAGATTGAAAAGGAATGAGATGAAGATAGAGAAGATTATGCAGCATCATAAAATGATAGCCATGATTCTCTATAATGACGAGATAGAATATGGTGTGCATTTCTATACACCCAATACCCGTACTTTACAAGTCGGTAAACAGCGACGTCTTGTGGGTGAAAAGATTAAAGCCCATAAACACGTTTTGGTCAAAACTCAACGCCGCGAACCATTACAAGAGGTTTTATATATCGAAAAAGGAAAAATGCGGGTTATTTTTTATAATGATGGCGGGAAAGTTATCGAAAATAGAATTCTAAAAAAGGGTGATCTGATTCTTTTGATTAGCGGTGGACATGGTTTTGAATTTTTGGAAGAAACCGAGATGATCGAAATTAAGCAAGGCCCTTATTATCCAGAGAGTCGTAAAGATTTAGACGTGAAGGAGAAGAGATGATCCCGGTTTGTACACCTTTTTTAGGGCGAAAAGAGAAAGAGTATGTGATGGATTGCCTGCGTACCAGTTGGATATCTTCTTCCGGAAAATATCTTAATAATTTTGAAAGTGCGTTCAGTGCGTATTGTGGTGTTCAATATGGAATTGCAACGACCAATGGAACCACGGCCCTTCATTTAGCTTTGACCGTATTAGGGGTAAAAGAGGACGATGAAGTCATTATGCCGACCTTCACCATCGCCTCAACTGCTTTCGCGGCTATTTATTGTGGCGCTAAACCGGTGTTTGTGGACTCACAACCGGATACTTGGAATATTGATCCGGAAAAAATTGAAGCGAAAATTACAAAGAGAACAAAAGTGATTATGCCGGTCCATATTTACGGTCATCCCTGTGAAATGGACAAGATTATGCCCATCGCACGGAAATATAATTTAAATGTGATCGAAGACGCGGCTGAAGCCCATGGTGCTGAGTTTCAAGGAAAAAAGGTCGGAGGAATTGGACAAGTGGGTTGTTTTAGTTTTTATGGGAACAAGATTATCACCTGTGGTGAAGGAGGGATGGTTGTTACTAATAATAAAAAGTGGGCAGATCGTTGCCGTCGATTAAAAAACCTGTCTTTTCTACAGTCAAAACGATTTTGGCATTTAGAATTAGGATTTAATCATCGTATGACCAATATGCAAGCAGCCTTAGGGTTAGCCCAATTCGAACAAATTGAAAAGTTAGTAGAAAGGCGACGCAAAAACGCTCGAGTGTATAATTCTTTATTGGGTGGTATCTTGGGAATCACATTGCCTGTTGAGCGCCCCAATACAAAAAGTATTTATTGGATGTATGCTATTTTGATTGAAAAAGAATTTGGTATGACGCGCGAGCATCTGATGCGAAAGTTAAGTGAGAAGGGGATTGAGACACGGACATTTTTTATCCCGATGCATCAGCAGCCTGTTTTAAAACAGAGGGGACTCGTGGATCGAGAACGCTTTCCTGTTGCTGAAAAAATTTCTAGAGAAGGATTATATCTGCCTTCGGGAAGTGGATTAAAGAAAAGTGAAATAGAATATATCTGTGATTCTATTCGAAAGATAAGAAAGATTGAATCATGATTTTTGATCGATATGCCAGCTATTATGATGCCTTTTATAAGACCAAAAGATACGATAAGGAATGTAAATTTTTGGAGACTCTATTTGCTCGCTACATGTCGTATAGACCTAAGACTATTTTGGACTTGGGTTGTGGGACCGGCAATCATATGATCCCTCTTCTGAAACGAGGATATCAGGTCACGGGAGCCGATAGTTCCCCAGCCATGTTGACCATTGCTCAAGAGAAGATTAATAAAGCAGGGGAGCAAGCAGAACTTATTCGAGCTTCTTTGCAGTCGTTTGATCGGCGAAGGAAATTTGATGTGATCATTTGTATGTTTTCCGTGATGGATTATATTATTAAGGATCAACATCTTAAAAATACTTTCCAAAATGTCATGAGGCATATGAAAAAGAGCTCTTTATTCATTTTTGATTTTTGGAATACGAGTGCTGTCGAAAATTATTATTCACCACAAAAAAGACAAATTTTTCACGAAGGGAACAAGACCATAGAACGCAGTTCCATTACAAGGATTAAACCTATAAAAAATATTTGTGAGGTTCAATATACTTGTCGGATGAAGGAAAATGGACATTGGCAGAAAAGTTTTAAAGAAAGACACGTCGTAAGATATTTTACGATAAGAGAAATCATTAGTTTATTGCTTCAAGCTAAGATGAAAATATTAGTTTTTTGTCCGTTTATGAATTTGTATGGGAAGATTCGTAAAAGCACATGGGATATTACTGTGGTGGCCCAAAAAATTAATTAAAATGTATGAAAGTCATTCTTGCCGCTAAGAGTGTTTATCCCTTTCATCCCATTGGTGGCGTTCAAAAGTATGTTTATTATTATGCACAATATTTGTCCAAAGAAGGCGTTGATGTTGAAATCGTTGCGCCCCTCGATGAAGGGCGACCGAGAACAGAAAAAAAGGAAGGTCTTACATATACTCTGCTTGCCCCCGCAATTTATTCCTATTTAGAATATCCGATAGGGTGGTTCGGTGTCCATCTGTTTAGTTCCTCCTTGGCAAAATATCTTCAGGGCATTTCGTTTGATTTATTACACAGCTTTGATATGACCGGTTATCAATATTTGAAAGTTAAAGATAGAAATCCAGTTGTTTCGCAAATTTATACGGATAATTATTTATGTAATCCTATTGCGACTTGGAATTTCTTCAATATTTTTTCTCTATTGGGCTATAATACCAAGGATATTCGCCAAAAGAAGATTAAACTATCATCGTCCGCCGATGGTAGAATGATACTCAAGTTTCCAGCACAATATTTTTTTAAGATTAAACCGATGTCTTTTTGCTTGGATGAATCGGATGCTATTTTCCTAGAAGACGAAATTTTCCGTAAAGATGTCGTTGATCTTTTTAATATTAATCCCGGGAAAGGATATGTTGTTCCTGTTGGTGTGGATGTTGCCTTCATTAATGCGCAAGCAAGTAAACATGTAATTTCCCGTCAAGAAATCGGCTTTAAGGACGACGACCTGATTTTGATCACGGTCAATCGTTTAGCTGCGGATAAAGGGGTCGATCAAGTCATCCTGGCATTGGACTTGCTTAAGAAGGAAATACCGAATGTGAAATTGATTATTATTGGACAGGGGTATCAAGAGAAAGAATTGTTAAAAATTATTGCGGAAAAGGGCTTGAGCCCCTACATCCGTCATTATAAACATATCCCAGAAGAGAAACTATATGCCTTTTATAAAATTAGTGATATTTATATCTCCGCTTTTTCTTATCCGGGATCAAGTTTAAGCACCCTCGAAGCCATGGCGTGTTCGCTGCCTATTATCACTACCGCGCAGCCTTGGTTAGTTGAGGATAATAAGAATGGTTTTTTTTTAAAGAATAATGATCCCCAAGTGATTAAAGAAGCTGTTTTGAATTTAGTTAGACAAAAGGCATTGGAATTTCAAGGACAGGGGTCGCGTGAAAAAATAAAGGAATATGATTGGCAGGTTATCGTCCGGAAAGCAAAAAAACAATATGAGACTATCCTAAAGGAAAAAGTGCGAATTTAATTGAGTTCCTCGTTAATCTTAAAATAGCCTGTGATATTATCGATGATTTTATTAAAGAGAAGAAACAAAGGTATGTCTGTGTAGCGCCCGTTTCCACCATTGTATCCTGTCAAGAAGATGAAGAGTACTGTAGAGTCATCAACCAGGCAGATATGGTGACACCGGATGGGATGCCATTAGTATGGTTGGCAAGAGTGTTTGGTTACTCAGAAGTGAAAAGGACTTACGGCCCAGATTTGATGCTCGCCTTATGTGATCTTGGACAACAGAAAGGGTATAAACATTTTTTTTATGGCGGGACACCCGAGACATGTGAGAAATTGGAGTCTGTTTTTAAAGGAAAATTTCCTCAAATTAAAATTGCCGGTCATTACTCTCCCCCATTTCGTGAATTAACTGAGGAAGAAAATAATGAGATTATAGAAAAGATTAGTATCATTCAGCCCGATATCCTTTGGGTGGGATTGGGGTCACCCAAACAAGATTTTTGGATGAACAAAAATTGTGGTAAACTAAGAGTCCCTGTGATGGTTGGAGTGGGGGCAGCCTTTGACTTTTTGTCCGGTTTTAAAAGACAAGCTCCGCTCTGGATGCAACGTTGTGGTCTCGAGTGGTTCTTTCGGCTTTGTAGTGAGCCTAAAAGGTTATGGAAACGATATTTGATTGGGAATACAAAATTTATGTATCTTTTAATCAAAGGGATTTTTAAAAAGGAAAGGATCAGTTTATCGTGATCCGTGTTCGAAGATATTTCATTATTAAAACTGTCTATATTCTGATTGATCTATTCTTTTTATATTTCTGCATGTATGGAGCTTGTTGGTTGAGAAAGTCTATTCTTTCTTTTAAAGTCAATTTTGATAATTTATTGTTTGATCCTGTTAATCCCTATCGGTTTGTTTCCTGGATTTGGATTCTGTCGACAATTTTTTTCAATAATGCCCATGGACTTTATCAAACAAGACGAGAAATTTATGAAAGTTTAGAGATTTGGGAGATTATTAAATCGATAATTTTATCATTGGCATTGACGATGGGGGTGATTTATTTTGCCAAAATCCAGGATTTCCCACGATCTATTCTTGTGATGATGGTAACATTTACAACAGCCTCTTTTTCATCGTGGAGGATTTTGAAACGTTTCTTTGTTCTTTATCTTGTATCTCAGGGTTACAATAATTTTAATGCCCTTATTGTGGGAGCAGGTAAAGTGGGTGTTGCCCTTGCCCAAGAAATCGAGAAAAAACCGAGTTTGGGGATCAAGGTGGTGGGGTTCTTGGATGATTTTAAAATGAATGATCCGAAGTATACTGGACCGAAAATCTCAGGGAAAATTTCTGATTTTGTTGAAGTGGCAAGAAAAGAATTTGTTAATAAAGTATTTATCACTCTACATCATGATAGTCGAGTATTTTTAGATCTTCTAGAACAAGCCAGAGATCTAGGAGTCGCCGTGCGCGTTGTCCCTCAAGGATTCGATTTAATGCCGAGCGAATTTTGTAAATACAATATAGGATTTATTCCTATTTTAGAGTATTGTGAAGCAGAAAATTTTCGCAAGCAGGCGGGAAAACGATTGTTTGATTTTGTTATTGCCTTTATTTTATCAATTATACTTTTACCTATTTATAGTCTTCTCGCTATTCTTATTAAATTGGACAGCCCAGGCCCTGTCTTTTATTTATCCCGAAGGTACGGGCGAAGAGGACGAATTTTTAAAATGTATAAATTTCGAAGCATGGTTTATAATGCCGATAAAATTAAGGAGCAACTTAAAGACAAAAACGAAGTGGATGGCCCCATTTTTAAAATTAAAAATGATCCACGCGTAACTACAATGGGGAGATTTTTGCGAAGGTATAGTTTAGATGAATTACCTCAGATTATTAATGTCATGAAAGGTGATATGAGTTTGGTAGGACCAAGGCCGTTGCCCATTGATCAGGTAGAGAAGGAAGACTTAAGGCAACTGAAGAGACTGGAAGTTAGACCGGGTATCACGGGGTTATGGCAAGTCCGTGGGCGCAGTGATATCTCCTTTAGCCGTTTAGTCAAATGGGATGTTTGGTATATCAACAACTGGTCGTTTTGGTTAGATTTTAACATCCTTCTGCAAACACTTCCTGTTGTTATCAAGGGGAAAGGAGCGTATTGATATTGCCAGGGTAATCTTTTTCCCCGCATTCGTATTCCTTCCATGAACTGGTAAGGAATTATTTTTTTCCTTATTTATTGTCAAAATATTTTACTTGTCCCTTTATCAAAATTTTTTTCTTTCCATTACGTTTATCTATTGGTCTAAGGAAACTTAAGTACAGAAAAGAATTTGAATTCGATTATTAAAACTGCTATGCTAGGTTGTTCTATAGACTTAAAATGAAGAGCATATGTCAGGAAAAAGGAATTCCTTCCATCAGAACAGATTGCGACTTCAATTTTTAGAGTTAATCCCACAATAAGAATTATTTTTACTTGAGAATGTCCACGATATTTTTTTCAGAAAAAATAGATACTATCATTAGAGTATTAATCTACGTATTAATTTTTTGGATCCCCTATAGTCCTGCGGTAATAGAAATTTGTGTCGTTCTAGGTTCGGGATTATGGGTCATCAAACGATTAGTAGACTATCCTTATGAAAATTTTAATCAACTAACGTTTCGCAATAAAATTGAGATATTCATCGAGAGTTTTAAACCCAAACCAAGTTATCTCAATCAGCCCATTTCCTATTTTGTATTATTTTGTATTTTATCGGCCACAGGTAGTCCCTTTTGGGAACAATCGATACACAACTTTTTCTCTAAGACATTTGAATGGTTTATTATTTACTTTTTGGTGATTGAGGTTTTCACCGAAAAAAAATATGTGTACTGGGGTTTATCGATATTTGCGTTCACTTCCTTTTCAACCGCCCTGGATAGTATGTATCAGTTTCATATCAGTCAAAGAGATATTTTTCTGGGACATACAATCCAACCTGGAGCCAGTGCCACCGCAGGTTTTAAAACACCTAATGATCTAGGAGGCTATTTAACCATCGTTATTCCATTCTTTGTCTCGCTAGTTCTTTTTAAGTGTAATAAGCCGTTAACTTTCCTATTTATTTTATTATCTATTTCTGGTTTTTGGTCGTTAACTTGCACCTCCTCAAGAGGATCGTTGACTGCCACATTAATAGGCACGACTTTTTTTTTCATCCTTCTTATGCGTAAACGATTTGCCAAAGTGACGCTGATGATATTCTTGGGGATAATTCTTTTTTGTACAATTTCGGCATTTTTATTAAAGGATGAAATCAATTTGTTTCACGGTATCCGAAGTAATACAGTCTATTGGAGATTGGACGTATGGAAAGATAGTCTAGCCATGATTAAAGATCGCCCTATATTTGGTCATGGCACCAATACGTTTATGCAGCTTCTTCAAGAATATAGAAGTTATAATTATAGTCCAACTTATGCCCATAATTGCTACATTCAAGTAATGGCTGAAACTGGGGTGATTGGTTTAATTTGTTTTTTATGGATTTTAAGTTCTCTTTTTAAAAACTCTATGAAGCAAATATTTCAAAGCACACCAACCAATCGAAATTTAAAAATTTTAGCAACTGGATTGTTGGCCGGATTTTTATCTTTTCTCATTCACAGTTTTTCTGATACAAATTTTTATTCTTTACAGCTTTCTTCATTCTTTTGGGTGATGGTTGGAGTGCAAAGTGTTATTTGTAGTATGTTGAATAAAAAAAATATCTGTGATATAAAATAAAGCTCAGTATTTAATAACTAATGGAGATAAAATGAAACAGAATAAAAGAGCTCTACTAACCGGGATAACTGGACAAGATGGATCTTATTTAACAGAATTTTTGTTACAAAAGGATTATGAAGTCTATGGTCTTATTCGTCGCTCAAGTACCTTTAACACCGACAGAATTGAACATTTGTATCAGGATCCACATGAAAGAAATGTACGGTTGAAATTGTTTTACGGAGATTTAAATGATGCCAGTTCTCTCAATCATATTATTAAGACCATTAAACCGGATGAAATTTATAATCTAGGTGCCCAGAGTCATGTGAAGGTTAGTTTTGAAATACCAGAGTACACAGCAGAAATTACAGCGCTCGGAACAACAAGAATATTAGAAGCCATTCGTGATTCTGGAATTAAAACAAAATTCTATCAGGCCTCTAGCTCGGAGATGTTTGGGAACGCCAAAGAATTTCCGCAAAGCGAAGCTACCCCTTTTCGTCCCCGAAGTCCTTATGCCGCGGCCAAAGTCTATGCTTATTGGATAACAGTTAACTATCGGGAGGCTTATGACGTTTTTGCCTGTAATGGGATTCTGTTTAATCACGAATCTCCTAGGCGAGGTGAAACATTTGTTACTCGCAAAATCACCAAAGCTTTAGCAAGGGTAAAGCATGGTCTGCAAAAAAAAATATATTTGGGGAATATTGAATCCAAACGAGACTGGGGTTTTGCGGGTGATTATGTGGAAGCTATGTGGTTGATGTTACAACAAGACAAGCCCGATGATTATGTCATTGCAACCGGAGAAACCCGTTCAGTAAAAGAATTTCTTGAAGAAGCCTTTCGTTATGTTGGGTTAGATTGGAAAGAATATGTTGAGATTGATCAACGTTATTTTCGTCCAACGGACGTGGATTGCCTCATTGGAGACAGCACTAAAGCTAGAAAGATACTCAATTGGGAACCTAAAATTAAATTTAAAGAACTTGTACGCATGATGGTAGATGCGGATATGGAATTAGTACGAAAATATGTTTATGGCGTCAAAGATCAATCGGTCACGCAATGAAATTCTGGGAAGAAAATAGGGTTATTGTCACTGGAGGAGCCGGTTTTTTAGGGAGATCTGTTGTCGCTGAACTTAGACGTAAGGGGTGCAAAAATATTTTTATCCCTCGTCGAGAAGATTTCGATCTTCGTAAACTAAGCGCTATTAAACGTTTGTTTAAGGAGTTCCCTCCTAAGATGATTATCCACCTTGCTGCCACGGTGGGTGGTATCGGTATCAATAAGGATTATCCTGGTAAATTTTTTTATGACAACCTTATTATGGGTATTCAGTTGATGGAGGAGGCCCGTCTTAAAAGGGTAGGTAAATTTGTCGCGATAGGAACCATTTGTGCTTATCCTAAATTCACTAAAGTTCCTTTTCAGGAGGACGATCTATGGAAGGGATACCCAGAGGAGACAAATGCCCCTTATGGTTTGGCTAAGAAAATTCTTCTTGTTCAATCCCAAGCCTACCGTGAACAATATGGTTTTAACTCCATATATTTGTTACCTGTCAATCTCTATGGGCCAGGGGATAATTTTGATGAATATGCTTCTCATGTAGTTCCTGCTGTAATCAAAAAATGTTGTGATGCCATTGTGTTAGGGAAGCATTATATTACTGTGTGGGGAACAGGATACCCGACTAGAGAATTTCTTTATGTCGATGACGCAGCGCATGGCATCGTTTTGGCCGCGGAAAAGTATAATAAATCCGATCCAGTGAATATCGGAGCGGGTTTTGAGATCTCGATTAAAAGTTTGGTGGATCTGATTGTTAAAATGACAGGCTTTAAAGGACAGGTGGTATGGGATACCTCCAAACCCGATGGCCAACCTAGACGATGTTTAGATGTGATCCGTGCCAAGAAAGAATTTGGCTTTGAGGCGAAAACAAAATTGGAAGACGGGTTAAGAAGAACCATCACCTGGTATAAAAAGAATAAGCGATATTAATTCTAGAATCAAATAGTTTCATTCATTGACTTAACTCTTTTTTAAGAGAAGTTGTCTTCATCGTTTAACTTTTTATAACTCCCTATAATCTCTTATTAAAAGTAAACTATCTTTGATGCATATAGAATTCTCTCGGAGAACATGGATTTATCTCATTATCGGGATTTTGATTTTAAGAATTGTTGAAACCATAACACCGAATCCCAAATATGCCACTGTATTTTATCGCTATGGTCTTGATGAAGAAAAAAAGAATAAACTGACAAATGCAATAAAATTCTATGAGAGAGCGATTCGTGCTAATCCAGCCCTCGCAGAGCCTTATTATCAATTAGGGTTAATAAATAAAAATTGGGGCCAAAAAAGTAAGTTGATAGAATATTTTCTGATCGCAACGAATCTTAAGAATGATTTTGATAAAGCCTATGATGATCTTGGGTTAATTTTTCTAGAGTATGGATATTACAACCGTGCGTTAGTGGCATTTGCCCATGCTATCTTCGTCAATCCTCTTCCAATTTATTATTATCACAAAGCATTATGCCATATGGCATTGGGGCAAGAGGATGAAGTGACAAGTATTCTTACAATCTATCTTAACGATCTGTCCCTCGTTGAACAGTTAAAACAGAAAATTAAGGAAAAGGGATGGTAGAGTACTTTTTATAGGTCTAAATCTAAGTTAGGTAGGTCCTTTTTTTTAGAGACATCTTGCCCTGCCAGTTTTTTAGCGAACATTGACAAAGTAAATGGGATCAGTATAATAAAGAAGTTCTTTTTTGGGAAAAGAGTGTCCATTGACACTCTTAATTTATATTTGGCAATAAGAGAGGAATTTATGAAAAAGTTGACAATAAAAGATATAAATATTAAAGGGAAAAAAGTCATTATCCGCGTTGATTTTAATGTTCCGTTGGATGATAATCTTAAGATAACAGATGATCGCCGCATTAAAGAGGCTATTCCCACTATTCAATATGCGTTAAAGCAGGGTTCTTCTAAAGTTATTTTAATGAGTCACTTAGGGCGACCCGATGGAAAAGTGGTCGATAAACTCAGGTTAAATCCTGTTGCCCACCGATTAGACAAATTATTAGGGCAAAGAGTGTTGAAACTTGATGATTGTGTTGGTGATAGCATAAGTCAAGCGATTGACAAATCTTCTGAACGTGTGATCTTGCTTGAAAATTTACGATTTCATAAAGAAGAGGAGAAAAATGATCCCAAATTCGCTAAACAATTAGCTTCTTTGGCTGATATTTATGTTAATGATGCTTTTGGGACGGCTCATCGGGCGCATGCGTCCACGGCTGGGATTACGCAATATCTACCTTCGGCCGCTGGATTTCTCCTAGAAAAGGAAATTGAATATTTAGGAAAAGCTATCGAAAATCCGGAAAGACCATTTGTAGTTATTTTAGGGGGAGCTAAGGTCTCGGATAAGATTGCAGTTATCGAAAATTTAATCTCGAAGGCAAATGCGATTCTTATTGGCGGTGGAATGGCTTATACTTTTTTGAAAGCCCTAGGAAAAAATATTGGTAAATCTAAATTAGAACCGGATAAAGAGGATACCGCAAAAAAACTTTTGGAAAAAGCCAAAGCTGCGGGTGTTGAGATTGTTCTTTCCTCGGATTTTGTCATTGTGCCCAGTTTCGATGCTCCAGAGAAAAGAAAGCTCGCCACGGATATCCCGGATGGTTGGGAGGGAGTGGACATTGGTCCGGAGACCATAAAAAATTTTAAGAAGATTCCTTCTACTGCAAAAACAATTGTCTGGAATGGTCCGGTAGGAGTCTTTGAGATCGATGCTTTTGCAGAAGGAACAAAGACAATAGCCCAGTATCTGGCCAGTCTAAAGAATGTTACCACCATTGTCGGGGGTGGTGATTCTGCGGCGGCTGTTGCGAAATTCAAAGTAGAAAACGCCATCACTCATATTTCAACCGGCGGTGGAGCCTCGTTAGAATTTTTGGAAGGTAAAGAATTGCCAGGCATTGCCGCCCTTAATGATAAAAAGGAAACGGTTAAAGTTTAAAAGAAGTTCCAATGAATACCATGCGAAGACCTATCATTGCTGGCAACTGGAAAATGAATAAGAGCAATTTTGAAGCCATTGATCTCGTCACCCTCCTGAAACGAGACTTAAACGATGTTAATGATGTTGATATTGTGGTTTGCCCGCCGTTTACAGCCCTTTCCGATGTTAAAGATGTTTTAACGGATTCCAATATTATGCTGGGTGCCCAGAATCTCTATTGGGAAGATGCTGGAGCTTTTACGGGCGAGATTTCTGCTTCTATGCTTAAAGAGGTCGGAGCACAATTCGTGATCATTGGGCATTCGGAGCGACGGCAGTATTTCGCCGAGACTAACGATTCCGTCAACAAAAGAATTAAAGCGGCACTCAAATGGAATTTGACACCGATTGTTTGTGTCGGAGAAAATCTTCACGAGCGAGAAAACAATAGGACATTCGATGTAGTAAGAGATCACTGTGAGGGGGCATTCGACGGTTTTAGCGAAGAAGAGATCGAAAAAATAATCATCGCGTATGAGCCCGTGTGGGCGATTGGAACCGGAAAGACAGCCACCCCTCAACAAGCGCAAGAGGTGCATCGATTTATTCGAGAACTTTTAATGAGAATGTATAATGAAGAACTGGCCAGGGATATCCGCATTCAATATGGAGGAAGTGTTAAACCAGAAAATATTACGGAGCTGATGGCTCAGCCAGATATTGATGGCGCTTTAGTTGGGGGGGCGAGTCTGAGTCACGAATCTTTTGTTAAAATTGTCAAGAATGCCTGTGCTATCAGGACTTAAAAAAGGATTTTAAGATGACTGGATTTATTATTGTCATTCATACGATAATTTGTCTGTTGCTAATCACCATCATTTTGATGCAATCTGGCCGTGGGGGTGGACTTACCGAAAGCTTTGCCGCTGCTGAGTCGATGTTTGGTGCGAAGACAAATATCTTTTTGATTCGAACCACAACAGTTTTGGCCACTTTGTTTTTTATCACATGTCTATCCCTGGCGTTTCTTTCTTCGCGGAAAGATAAGTCTTTGATGAGTCGGATGGTGACCCAGCAAAATAAGACACCGACACAGTCAGCACCACTGGTTGTGACACCACCTATTTCTGTGCTGACGAATAGTGTTACCGAGCCACAATAGTTTGCAAACTTTTTAGCGGGAGATAATGCATAATCAACATAAATGTAAAACCCGCCGTTCAATTTTTCCTGTCTACTTAATCTTTCCTCTATTCTTGTCCTTTCTTTTTTTGTTTAATAACCATTTGTTTGCTAAATCTGCAACAAAGCAGGGCAGTGCCGATACGCAGGCAGCATTGGGTAAAGCCCGGCATGGGGGACAACTGGTTATTTCAACGACATCAGATCCAAAATCATTTAACGATATTCTCGCCAAGGAAACCTCAACAAGTATGGTAACGGAACTTATTTTTGAAGGTCTCACCAAAACGAATGCGGTCACCTTGAAAGTTGAACCAAATCTGGCTGAACGCTGGGAGGTGAGCCCTGATGGCCTTCAGTGGACATTTTATTTACGCAAAGGGGTATATTGGCAGGATGGTCAAGTCTTTAGCGCTGAGGATGTGGTCTTTACTTTTAATGAATTGGTTTTTAACGATAACATTCCCAGTTCAGCCCGCGATATCTTTACTATCGATGGTCAGAAATTTAAAGTGGAAAAAATGGATGATCTTACCGTCCAATTTACCTTACCCGTTAAATTTGCCCCCTTTTTAAGATCCATGAGCCAAGCGATTTTACCCAAACATAAATTACTAAAGGCGGTGGATGAAGGGAAATTCAATTTTACTTGGGGGATTGACACCGATCCGGAAGAAATTGTGGGGACAGGACCTTTTCAATTAGTTGAGTATCGTCCAGGAGAACGGTTGGTTTTTCAACGGAATCCTCATTATTGGAAAAAGTCTCAAGAAGGGGACGCTTTACCCTATTTTGAGAAAATCATCTATCTTATCGTTCAGAACTCTGATACAGCGATTTTAAAATTTATGGATGGCGAATTAGATTATATTAGTTTACGCGGGAAAGATTTCCCGCTATTAAAACCGTTGGAGAAAAAAGGAAATTTCACCATCTACGATACGGGTCCGGATTTCGGCAGTAATTTTATTGTCTTTAATCAAAATAGGGGCATTAATCCGAAGACCAATAAACCTTTCGTGGATCCGGTCAAACTAAAATGGTTTATCAACTTAGAATTCCGTCGAGTGGTGGCGCACGCCATTGATAAAAAAAAGATCGTTGAGATTTTGATGAATGGCATAGGGTATCCGCAGGATGCGGATTTGAGTCCCAGCGCGGTCTTTTTTTATAATCCCAATGTACGCAAATATGAATACGATTTGGCCAAGGCCAAGGAGATTTTAACCAAAGCAGGTTTCGTGGATCGCGATGGTGATGGAATTATTGAAGATAATGAAGGCCACAAAGTTGAATTCAATTTATATACCAATTCCGGTTCAACGGATCGCATGCAAATTGCGGCTATCATTCGTCATGATTTACAAAAATTAGGGATGAAAGTTAACTTTTTAGCGTTAGAGTTCAACAGCCTGGTTAGCAAATTGACATCCAGTTATGATTGGGATGCGGTTATTCTTGGTTTAACCGGTGGTATTGAGCCGCATTTCGGTAAGAATGTCTGGACCTCTAACGGACAGCTCCATCTGTGGTATCCTCAACAAAAAGCTCCTGCCACCGACTGGGAAAAACGATTGGATGAATTGTTTACTTTAGGCGTTCAGGAATTAGATGAAAACAAAAGAAAAATCTATTATGATGAATTTCAGT
>JAHFGK010000209.1 GCA_023247475.1 Candidatus Omnitrophota bacterium | reverse complement strand
CCACCCCAGGATTAGTTTTTCGGTGGATAGGATGTAAGGCGTGTATTTCTTTTTTTAGATTCTCCAAGACCTGTTCGGAGTTATCTTGGCTGTTATCGTTGACAATAATGATTTCGTAGGGTTCGTGGAATGTATTTAAAATCCGGTCAATGCCCTTCACGAGTATGGACAAGTTTTCCGCTTCATTGCGGGCCGGAGTTACAACGGAATATTTGACTTTCATTTTTTTATTATTTGTATTTAAGATAAGTTGAAAAGGATTTAAGACTCTATTATAAGTGAATCTCAATTTTATTCAACTTTATTTCACAATACCCGTAGGGGGTACAAAAGTCTCAAAATAATATCTTGACAGCCTGTGCGATGTCCATATAATGTTCATATATTGAACATACTCTTTTAATTCCTACCATTGAAAAGGCATAATGTCACGAGACACGTTAAACGAGCGCGAGTTCGAGTTGATTAATATTATTGGAGCTAAACTCGCTGCTAATCAACGAGATCTATCCCGCCATTTGGAACTTTCTCTAGGAATGACTAATATGATTGTCCGCAGATTAATTGCCAAAGGCTATATTCGTATTCGGCAGTTAAACAAGCGTAAAGTTGAATACTTGTTAACGCCTAAGGGATTTGCAGAGAAAACCAGAAAATCAATTAAATATACCATCAAAACCATCAATTCCATTGGACTTATCAAAGAACGTCTTAAGAAAATTATTCATAAATTATATGAGCAAGGAGAAAGAAAATTCTACCTGTTAGGGGATTCCGACTTGGTTATTCTAGTAGAAAGGGAATTTAGAGAAAATTTTTATAAGGATTGTGAACTGATTAGAGTAAAGGAAATCCCAGAGGAAAAAGTGCAAGGCGCTATACTTATTTGTACTGAAAAAGCTGTTTTGAATGATCGAAATAAAGATAATGTAATTGATTTTATTGAAGAACTTGCAAAAGATAACGAATTTATTAATCATAATATCGTATTGTAGATTTTCGGCATGAATAAGGACAATAAGGTTATGGCATTGCTGATATGATTAATGGCCAAAAGATTCTTGTTGTTCTTCCGGCCTATAACGCCGAAAAGACCATTGAAAAAACTTTTACAGAAATACCTAAAGAATATATTGATGAAATTATTTTGGTGGATGATCATTCTAATGACAAAACCGTCGAAATTGCAAAAAGATTAAACATCCCAGTCATTGTTCATAAAAAAAATTTGGGTTATGGGGGCAATCAAAAAACATGTTACCGTGAGGCCCTTAGACGAGGGGCGGATATTGTTGTGATGCTTCATCCCGACTACCAATATCCACCGAAATTAGTTGTCCCTATGGCATCATTGATTGCTTCCGGTATGTTTGATGCGGTCTTAGGTTCAAGAATATTAGGCGGGTATGCTTTAAAGGGGGGGATGCCTTTTTATAAATATGTCGCTAATCGATTTTTAACATTTTTTCAGAATATTATGACAGGCCAAAAATTATCAGAGTATCACACCGGTTATAGGGCTTTTTCCCAAAAAGTTCTAGCGCAATTGCCTTTGTTGGAGAATTCTGACGATTTCATTTTTGATAACCAAATATTGTTACAAATATTTTATTTCGGTTACCGTATTGGAGAAATATCTTCGCCGTGTTCATACAATAAAGAATCTTCATCCATCAGTTTTATAAGAAGTATTCTCTACGGGATCAACGTTATCAAGATGACTTCCCAATTTTTATTACAAAAAATGGGCGTATGCCGTTTTCGGGTTTTTAGTCGAGAAGGCATAAGACTTAATTTATCTGGAATGTAATCAAAAAGAATGTTTGAAGGGACAAGAAAATTATCAGTAATCTTACCGGCCTACAATGAAGGGAATAAGATTGAACAAAATACTAAACTCCTAAAAAAAGAATTAGATTCTTTAAATATTAATTATGAAATCATTATTGTGAATGATGGCTCTGTTGACGATACGTTAGCGAGAGCCCAAAAGTGCGAGTCAACCAATATCCGAGTGTTATCTTATACTCCCAATAGGGGAAAGGGATATGCAGTGAAATATGGGATGTTTCATACCACAGGGCAATATCGACTTTTTATGGATGTAGATTTATCGACCTCTCTAGATAGTATCGAAAAATTCTGGAAACTTATGTGTCAAAATAATTACGATATGATTATTGGCAATAGAAAAATGGATCCTTTATTGCAAAAAGTTAGACAACCGCTTTATCGAAGAGTTTTAGGGACGGGATTTACTTGGCTATCAAGTCTAATGATTGGCCGAAGGTTTACCGATTTCACCTGTGGATTTAAGATGTTTACCCAAAACGCCGTGGAAGTGATTTTTAAACGGCAGAAGATTAACAATTGGGCGTTTGATACCGAGTTAATTTATATTGCCCTTTTACATCGATTGAAAATTCACGAAGTCCCTGTTGAATGGGCTCATCATCCGGGGTCAAAAGTAAGAGTACGGAGAGATATGCTGACCTCTTTATACGGATTAATTAAAATACGGGCTAATCAGATAAGAGGGTTATATCAATGAGCTGGGCCAAACGAATTGCATTTCCAAATTTCTCTGGTGTGAAGATATTCCAACGGTATATTAAATTATTAATCCTGATAGTCGTGTTAACATTTATTTCAACCGCTTTTGAAATGGTCAGTATAGGTGTGGTATTGCCGCTTCTTAATTTCATATTACAAAAAGATTCACCGGTTCAATCTTACGGGTGGGTTATCAATACGATTACCAAAATTGTTGACCATCTTCCCCTGAGTAGTCCGTTTAGTGCTATCTGTGTTTTTTTTCTTGTCATTACCGTGCTCAAAGTGGCTCTTAAAATAACTCTCGATATCACGCGGTCGGCTTTAACCCAGAAGATTCATCTTGATTGCCAGAAGGAAATTTTCAAGAAACATATTTATTCTGATTTAAGTTTCTTCATTAGGAATAAAAGTGGTGATTTAGTTTTTAGAATTATCAATTTACCGATGGAAGTAGCATCCTATTTTATGTTCTTACCTTTATTCTTTGTAGAAACCGTTAGTATTTTGCTTTTATGTATATTATTGTTTACTATTTCTATCCCTTTATTTATTTGCCTTTTGGTTGTCGGAGTGGCCTATAGCCTCGTTGTCCGTTCTTTTTCTATAGATACAATTGATAAGATTGGTAAGCAAATACCACAAGCTATGTCCTGGAAAAATATTGTAACGAATGAAACCGTATCTGGTATTCGGGAAATTATTGTGTATGGCAAGCAAAAGGGGTGGATTCAAAGATTCTTCGTACAATGTGAGCGGTATTATCACATGAAAATCAAGACGGCGATCGTTCGTGTTGTTCTTGGCAATAGTTTTGAGCTCCTCATCATCGGTGGGATTTGCATCGTTGGCTTTTATTACGGCCTTAATCGTCCTGACCAGCTAATTAAAATTTTACCAATTCTTGCCGTATATATTCTAGCATTGGTCCGTATGGTCCCTTCGTTTGCCAACGCCGCCCAGTTGAGAATACAAATTGCCTCTTTCCTTCCTTCCCTTAAGCTCTATGAAGATTTCATGAAAGAAAAGACAATCTATCGTAAGGATGGTCAAAGATTTTTTACTTCTTTTAGGCAAGAAATTCGTTTTAGTGATGTTTCCTTCGCTTATGGCTCAGGTCAAAAGGTATTAAATGGTATTAACCTTGTCATCCCCAAGGATAAGACAGTAACTATTGTCGGATCTTCAGGATCTGGCAAATCGACCTTGATTGATTTGCTCCTGGGCGTTTACGAGGTCAATGATGGAAAGATTCTCATTGATGGTGTTGATTTAAATGAATACAAAGTGTCGACTTGGAGGGAGAAGATAGGCGTTGTTTCCCAGAATTCATTTATTTTTAATGC
>JAHFGK010000208.1 GCA_023247475.1 Candidatus Omnitrophota bacterium | reverse complement strand
ACAGTTTTCGCCACTTCCATTGGTTCTTTTTCATCAACTTCTAAAGGATGTCCGGCTTTCACGGCGCAAAAACGGCAGGCGCGCGTACAGGTGTCACCTAAAATCATAAAGGTGGCCACTCCTCTTCCCCAGCATTGGCCGATATTGGGGCAACGGGCACTCTCACAAACAGTATGAAGGTTGGCTTGACGAAACATACCTTGGAGAGAACGTATCTTGTCCATATCGGGCAATCCTTGTCTGAACCAAGAAGGCAGCGTTCCTGCATATGTTGTTTGCTCATCAACAATATGAATCATTCTTTCACCCTCTTCATTAAATCATTCAACACATCTTTCACTTCTTTGAGGAGTTCTTTATCGGCGTAATCGACAATCAAGCGCCCATTTAAATGATCGTGTTCATGTTGGATCACGCGGGCCAAAAGGTCCGTACAATTTTTTTTGACCTTTTTATTTTTCTCATCAATATATTCCACTTTAATTTTTGTCGCCCGCTCGATAGGAACAGCCACGCCGGGAATACTTAAGCATCCTTCTTCCATAACTGTCTTGCCGGATTGTTTGATAATTTTGGGATTGATGAGCGCGAAAGGACCATCTCCCACATCAATAACAAAAAGCCGCTTGCCAATACCCACTTGCGGGGCAGCTAGTCCCACCCCTTTGTTTTCATGCATCGTTTCAATCAGGGAGTGAATCAGCACGCGTTCGCTTGGACCCACGCTTGCTATCGGATCACTTTTAATACGCAGGCAGGGATCACCGTAGAGTCTAATCTTTAATTTTGTTATTTTCATTAAGATGAATAACTTTGGGCTTGAAATTCTTTGCTTCTTTGGGTTCCAAAAAGGCGTAGCTGAGGATAGTCACCTGATCGCCGATGTATCCCAGACGAGCCGCCGGTCCGTTCAGGCAGATTTGGCCTGATCCGGCCTTTCCGGCAATAGCATAGGTTTCAAAACGTTCGCCGTTGTTAAGATTGAGGACATGCACTTTTTCGCCTGGCAGAATATCAACCGCTTTAAGGAGGCTGCTGTCAACGGTAATGCTTCCTTCATAAAAAAGTTCGGCCTGTGTCACATGGCCGAGCGCGATTTTGGATTTTAAATAGGCAACCAACATAATTTATCCGATATGAGGCTTGATTTTTTCTAAAAATTGCTTTTTAGACATGGCTCCAACGATCTGCTCAACCGCTTTACCATTCTTAAAAATCATAAGTGTGGGAATAGACATGATGTTATAGCTGGCAGCTAATTCCTGTGCGTCATCAACGTTTAGCTTTCTCACGTTAAGTTTCCCTGTCAATTCCGCCGCAATTTCATCAATAATAGGAGCAATTGCCTTGCAAGGCCCGCACCAGTCGGCCCAAAAGTCCACCAAAACAGGCACATTTGATTTCAATACTTCCTTTTCAAAACTCTCTTCTGTTATCACTTGAGCGCCCATCATGCACCTCCCGTCATTTTTACCGTCATTCCCATTAAAATGAAAATAACGCGCAAGACCGTTATTATATATAGAGAGGTTATGAAAGGCAATAATTATAAATCCTATAGATATTGTTAATATAACTAAAGGGTAGCGAGCGGCTGATTAGCCTTTGAGGGCGCTGAATCGTTGATTTTGATTCCCAATAATAAGGGAATACTGGGAATAGACCGGATTTGAATTATGAAAGGGCTTAAACCGCGGATTTCCTGGGGATTTACGGGCAAAGCATTAAATAAAGCTTTATCCCCCTTACCTTTACCTTGAACCTCCAAATCCAACTTCGAAGCGTTAAGGTCAATACCACCGGGCGCTATCGCAGAGTTATCAACCGACTTTTTTATTGTTTTTCCCATAACCGCAGTATCCCCCTCCACTAATATGCCCTCTTTTTTTTCTATAGTTTTTACTTCTTCTATTTTTATTCCCGGCATAGCCATACCTGGAATTATCTCATTTCCGGTAATTTCTTTAATCTTTTCCGGCGTCACACCTTGATGTAAAAGAATATCAATAATTTCTTGATTAGTAGGATCTGTTTTGAGCCGCTCCATCCACATTTGGCGCTGGGTAAATAAATTTTCAGCATCCTTTTCAAACATATATGCCATGATTCCATCTCCACGAGAATTAGTCATCATAGGAAATCTTTCTCTTAAATCACGATTACGTTCCCCAAATTCTTCTTCTGTTAAAGGAATTCTATAAATATCGGGCTTAGTCACTTCATATTCTAAAAGCTTTTTCCGGGTTAAAGTGGTAATCTCTACTTTATTCTTTTTAAGTACTTGATAATATTTAAAAGTTTTAAGATCAGCTACCGATCCTAATTCAATAGTTCTTGTGCCTGGTCCTTTTTCACTAACAGGACGCCTCTTTTCATCTATTTCTACCGTTCTTTTAACCCCCAGAAGCTTAGCTATAGGATAGTAAGGCTCAAAAAACTTTTGTATAACCTCTGGAGACGGAGCGGTGACATCCGATGAACCTTTTAAGTCATAAATAGCATTTCTAAGAAGATTCCATTTGCTCTGCGGCCACCATTTATCTTGAACTAACTTGAATTGCTCAGCAACAACGTGATAAACTAATTCACGATTCATAATCGGATTAATATATTGCTGAAATGGACTTTGAACCCACTCCAATACTAAATCTTTAATGTTGCTATTTAAAGCTATGCGTCTGCCTTCTTTTGCAAAGTATTTTTCATAAATAATATTCTTGGTAGGAAAGCGCTGAGTTTTTTGAAGAACCCAATCTTTTTTTGATTTATTTACACTCAACCAACCTTTATTAATCATATTTATAACGTTAAACTGAGCTTGTGTCCCAACCCACTGAGAATAGGGTGTAACCTCTCCGACGTTCCCTAGCTCGGCCCACACCACATCCATTTCATCAAGCACAATATCAACATAAGCCTCCAAGGAATCGGCACCCTCTTTAGTCAAAGGAGATTTGGCGTCTTCCATGTTCTCTAAAATAGATACACCTAAGTGATCTCTAAAAATATTTCGGTAGTTTCTAAAATCAGGAAGGATTTTTGTATTAACCCAGTTGGTATACATGCCGCCGGGCAAAGCCGCTCGAACCACTTTTCGACGTCTTTTCACCGAAGTATCCTGAAAACCAGGCAATTCCTTTAAAAGTTCTTGCACCTTTCTCTCGGCTTCATAAATATCTTCAAGTGAGACGTTGATATCGCCTTCAAACGCCGTACCCTTAATGATTTTGTACAGGCTTTGAAATCTCGCTTGACCAAAAGGTTCTGCTCCGGTGGAGACATCGACACTGATAGGTCCGCGATTTCCGTTAGCCCGTATCGCTTCAGCATAAACCAGGCTAGCTTCTCCTGAAGTATCGTGGGTATGAATCTGGATGTGGATATCAGGAAAAAATTGCCTGGTTGTCTTTACCAGATCATAAACGGCTTCCGGAGTCAGTTGGCCGGCAGCGTCTTTATAAACTAAACTATCCAAACGATCCCCTGCCGCTCGAACAACAAAACTTGCTAACTCTACAATCCGCTGATTACTTTCAAACTTAGTGGTGTAATGAATGGCTGTTTGAACTTTGCCACTGGGAGTCTTTTTCACCAAACCGGTTACCTTAATAATATCTAGAACGTTATTGTTAGCCATAAAAATCCGAAAGATATCCGTGCCATTAGCATAAAACTCTTTGACCACCTCATCGATAAACCCTTCTTCATAGGGTCGAATGTCAACGGTATAAATCCCGCGAAAAAGAATTTCCTGTCTAATAGTATAAAGATTCTTGATTGACTTGCCTTGTTCGCTATCGAGTGGAATATTATTTCGAAGGAGTAATTTATCTACGTCCTCATCTGAGAGAATCTTCCGGCTATCTCCGGGAATATAACGATCAAAAAGCTCTTTCCAATCATCAGAATCTTTTA
>JAHFGK010000207.1 GCA_023247475.1 Candidatus Omnitrophota bacterium | reverse complement strand
CGTTATGGACTATACCATCTCACTAGGACATTATTATTTTGGCCAATTAGGACATTATCACTTTGGGGTTACATGGTTAATTACGGCCAGGCAGTGTTTTGAAACCTTTAACAAATAACCCGTTCTAGTTACCCGGTCATGTCTTCCGCTGTCTTCCTACTGATACTTAGGCGGGATGTTAAACAATTCAATCGCTCTAAGATATTCACTTTGTCTTAATTTCTCATACCCGGCCTCCGTCACCTCCACAATAAAAGAATAACCGCGGCTCTTTTTAAAACGCTTAGCGTCATTAATTCCTATAATTTTAAGATAATAATCACTGATAAATTGACTGTCTATGAGCTCCTTTTTAGATTCCTCGCTTTGCTGATAGGCCGGATCCTGAAAATAAGGCGGATGATAATATACTTGTAGCACAACCGTATCATGTTTTTTAAATTCTTTTTTTATCGCCGCTTTCATGGACCGGATCATTTCCGGCGTAAGATTATACGGATTGAAATTGGATATAGCCCTGTAAGACACATAAGGACTTATGTAAATTAATGACATCAATATTGAGACAACGAAAAGTATGACAACGGATAAACTAAGCAATTTTCTTTCTTGCGGGGTTAATCCTTCTTGGTTTTGATATTGATTTAGATTTCGCTTTAGCAAAAGATATGCGGGTCTAAGCAGACACAAAAGAATAATTCCCAGGACAAGCGCCGGAAGCCCGAATATTAAGCCTAGGCCACATAAGTTTCCACCACCAGTTACGCCTATGATAACCCCACAAAGACCGCCAAATGTAAACAGCACACCCAGAAACAATGAAACAAAAACAAATACAGCACCAAATGTTGCCATAACAACCGAGCTTTTCCTTTCCATTCCTATTCCTTTTTTATTTTTACAAATTCTAGGGACCGGCTCCTGACAACTTCAGGTGAATTCGCGCCACCTGGCGCGAATTGGGGGACGAAATATTATTGGAATCGAAGTGTCCCTTGGACCTAAACCAGTCCCTTCGTGGGAGCGCTCTATTGTCATTAGTTGGCGTATTTTACATCGGAAGACTCTAGGTGACAATTAAAAAGATTGGGGGGCTTTTATAGTTGTAACCCTTGCTTTCGCCCCGCTAAAGCGGGGCTCGCAGGGCGAGTAGTGCCTTTGTGTAACTTTAATTGATTAATTTGGAAAGGCACTACTCGTGAAAGCCAATTTTGCGCTTCGGTGGGGCGGTTGGCGGCGCCATGAGTTGTCGAATAGCTTCAAAAATTACCTTGATTTCCTGATCGTGTCGGCCGACTTTGGTTTCAAGTTCGCCTAATTTAGCGGCGAGTTCTTTGTGGGTCGTTAAAAATTCGCGAAGTCTGACGAAGGCCCTCATGATGACGATATTGACTTCAATGGCCCGCTCACTGTTTAAAACCGTTGAAAGCATGGCTACTCCCTGCTCGGTAAAAGCATATGGAAGGTATCTTCTGCCACCCCAACTTGAGGTCACAAATTGTGACCTCAAGTTCATAACCTCTTCCCGTGTCAGAGAAAACATAAAATCCTTTGGGAAACGCCGAATATTTCTTTTAATTGCCTGAATCAAAACTTTTGTAGGAACCTCCTAAAGTTCCGCCAAATCTCGGTCAATCATCACTTTGTGCCCTCTGATTAAAAAAATTTTCTGCTCAATGAATTTTTCTGAAACTAAATGACTTTTCATACCGCCTACTTTGCTTTTGACGAATTATGTTCGAGGGGTAGAAAAGGGAATGTTAGGGGATATTAAAGGGGAAATATATCCGGGGATGTAAGGTTACTACTTCAACCATTCCAATACTTCTTTCGCATGATACGAAATAATCACATTCGCCCCGGCGCGTTTGATGGCGGTGAGCGTCTCTAAAACCACATCCTTTTCATTAATCCATTTCTTTTGCGCGGCGGCTTTGATCATAGAATATTCGCCGCTGACATTGTAAGCGACAACGGGAACATCGACGTTGGTTTTAAGAAGCGAAATAATATCGAGATACGCTAGCGCGGGTTTGACCATCACCATATCCGCGCCTTCAGCGATATCTTGTTTGGCTTCTTTGAGGGCCTCGCGGCTGTTGGCAGGGTCCATTTGATAAGTTTTGCGGTCGCCGAAACTTGGGGCAGAGTGAGCCGCTTCCCGAAATGGGCCGTAAAAGGCGGACGCATATTTGACCGCATAGGATAAAATCAACGTGTCCGGCAAATTATTTTTATCTAAATCTTCGCGGATTTGTTTGACCCGAAAATCCATCATATCCGAGGGCGCAACAATGTCCGCTCCGGCTTCGGCGTGCGACACCGCCGTCTTCCCTAATATAGGAAGCGTTGCGTCATTGTCAATGCGTCCGTCGCGCACCACCCCGCAATGGCCGTGGTCCATGTAAGCGCACAGACACACGTCCGTAATCACCACAAATTCCGGAAAATGTTTCTTAATGGCTCTGACCGCTTTCTGCACCACTCCGTTCTCGGCATAAGCGGCGCTCGCCTGGCTATCTTTAAATTTCGGGAGACCAAAAAATAATCCTGCCTTGCCGCCGGATTTTGTCAGCTTCTCGATTTCTTTAAGTAGCAAATCCGTGGAATACCGATAAATCCCCGGCATCGCGGCAATGGTTTCTTTCTTCTTTTTGCCTTCGATGACAAAAAAGGGCTGGACCAGATCGTCTTTGGAGAGTCGGGTTTCGCGAACAAGATCGCGAATGGCTTTTGATTTTCGTAATCGACGGAAACGGTTCATATTTCGAACTGAGAGCACTAGAGCGCAAGAGCACTAGAGCGCAGGAAAAAAGTTAAACAAGATATTGATAAAATTTCCATAAAAGCTTTCCAACTTCTTGTCGTAAATTTTGTATCTTTAAATAAACATCTTGAGAATAAAATTCTAAATCATGGCAAAATTCAATAAGATATTCCGTTTCTGCTAATGAACCTAATGCGATAGACATAAATCTTTTCAATTCATTTTGACTATTTCGAGCATACCCTTCCACGATATTTGTGGGAACCGAAATAGCTGCTCTTCTTAATTGTGATGTAATCCCATATAATTCTTCTTTAGGAAAATTTTTTGTTTCTTTATAAATCAATTTAGCCAATTCATCCGCCTTTCTCCAAACTATTAACTTTTTATAATTTGCCTCTCCCATTTCCGTTTCCTTTCTGGGGTAAATGGGGATTTCTCATTTTTTTCTTCTTGTGCTCTTGTGCACTAGTGCGCCTGTGCTCTAGTGCTCTTTTATATTACAATCACCTTACTCTCATACCCCGCTTCCTTCAACGCCTGCGAAGTCCGTGGCCCCTTACTTAAAATCGTCCAGTGCTCAGGGATTTTACCATAATTTGCTAAAAAATTCTTCACTGTTGACGGACTGGTGAAAACAATCTTGTCGATATTTTTCTTGGGTAAATCTCTTTTGGGCGGTGGGGTGTTTTGGTAAATCGTTAATTCGGTAACGGCTGCCCCACGCTTTTTCAACTCCCCGATAAGAAATGGATTCGGAAGCGATGAACGCGGGAATAAAATTTTCTTCCCTTTTAAATCGTACTGGTCTTCCAATTTTTCCAAAAGCCCAACGCTTGTTTCTAAATCCGCAATAATCTTCGGATTAAAATCATAAATCCGCAGTTGCTCGGCGGTTTCTTCCCCGATACAGGCAAAATCAATCGAAACCAATTTTTGTAAAGGATAATGCTCTTTAGCCAGCCACTCGAAAAAATATTTGACCGCAAAACGGCTGGTCAAAATAATCAGATGATATTGTTCAAGTTCTTTCAACAACTTCGTAGCTGCTCGAGAATCCACCGTCACCGGAGAAATCTCAATCATCGGGAAATGAATCACTTGCCCAAGGATTTTATACCTTTCCGGATCCGTGCCCAGATAAAGAATACTCTCCTGCCGTTTTTGGC
>JAHFGK010000206.1 GCA_023247475.1 Candidatus Omnitrophota bacterium | reverse complement strand
TCCTGTTTTTCTAATATAGCCAGTTGTGACCGGATTATTTATGCCATTTTTACGCATTTAAACAACAATTGGAAGGATCGTCTCTTAAAAGACTTTACACAATTTGCTTGACGTAATCCCGCCTAAAACCTCATTTGACATTTACCATTGAATATGCTAGACTTTGTTTCCTTATGAATAAATCAACGAATCAAAAACACCGCGTAGTTTGTATTATGCTTTTTTCCGCGTGGAGAAAGCCGCTCGGAGGAGGTGTGTTTTGATTCGTTAGTTAAATAATTTGTTAAGAAATTTCAAGCCACCGATTCTTAAATTTGAGCGGTGGCTTTTTTTTATTGCTTGTGCAACTTACGGAATGAAATGACGTAAGTTGCTACAGCGTCTAGTGCCACGGGCAAGTGGCGACCCGAAGGGTCGTCCCTTGACAAGCAATAATCCCGTAACCTGAACGAGCAAAAGCTCGGCGAAGAATACGGGGTATTACGAATCCAGAATGAAAGGAGGTGAGAACATGAAACTTCTTAATGAAGAGCAAAGTCAAGCCGTAACCGCGGATGAAATACTCCAAGTAACAGCCTTGTTGTATTTTCAAGAGGCTCTTCTTAACGAAGAGTACGAAAGCTGCAAAGAGCTTGTTGACATCGCCAAAAACTTCGGCGTCAGCTCAAGCGAAATCAACAAAGTGATTGCCGCTTATATCCGCACAATCAAAGCAGGAGGTCCCAATGAGGCAAATCCAAAGAAAAACCGCCTGCGTTTATTAAAGGAGGACAAATAACTCATGCCTCATATGTGTACTTAAAGAGGACAGTTCGAAACGGACTGTCCTCTTTTATTTTATTGGCCCGCCCATCGCTGAAGTTGACAATCCACATTAATCCATTAGAATAAGGGCATTGGAAATGAATATTTAACCCTTGTCATTGGGACAATGGGTTTTGAAAACGATGTTAACCTAACCTAAATTAATTACTTCATTTCGATGAACGAACGTTCGGTCTTTCATCTTATCGCTGATTTAACTCATAAAGAAAGGGTAGCGTGCATTTTAATTGGCGGATTTGCGATTAATCATTATAAAGTGACACGCCAAACAGCCGACGTTGATTTTTTGATCACCCCGGAGGATTTTGACAAGATCATCGCCCGTTTAGAAAAAGCCGGCTATCAAAAAAATTTGGCCCAGGACACATTTGTCCAACTTAAAAGCAACCGGTTATCCTTACTCGACATTGATTTCATGTTTGTCGACCGGGAAACGTTCGCCCAAATCAGGAACGAAGGCCAACCGATAAGCATTGCGGGTCAAAAATTTGTTGTCCCTTCGTTAAATCATTTAATCGCCCTCAAATTACATTCCATTAAATACAATCCGAAGATCCGTTTAAGCAAAGATTTCCCCGATATTATTAATTTGATAAGGATCAACAAACTTGACTTTAAAGATAAAAAATTTAAAGAATTGTGCTTAAAATACGGCACGGAAGAAATCTATCAAAGAATAGGGGAGACCTTAAAATGAAAAAACTCAAACTACCCATCATTAAAGAGGTTCTGGCAGAACCCAAGACGCTTTCGATGGACGAGTATCTCAAATTTGTTCAATTTAATTTAAAACATGCTTTTAGCAAAAAGGCTTATGCGAAGTGGAAAAAGATGCTGGCGGTCAATGAGCCGTTTTCTATAAAATAATCCAGTGGCAATATTCAAAGAGGAGGCCATCTTGAACAAACCAACGAATATCCCCGCCCTCGGCGGCTACGCCCAGCTTGTTAAAGTCATCAAAGCCGAAATCGCCGCCGGCCGCGCGATTATTCAAAAGACGCAGGCGGAAACTTACTGGAAGGTCGGTAAGTATATTTCCAATTTCTTATTGCACGGCGAAGACCGCGCTCAATACGGCGAGAAAGTTTATGAAAAGCTTTCACAGGATCTAAAGATAGGCGCCAAAACTCTTGAGCGCGCGGTCCGTTTTTCCCGCGAATTCCCAATTCCGACTGCGCAGTCGAAATTGCGCTGGACCCATTATTATGAACTTTTAGCCATTCCGGACCAGACAACCCGAGATCAATTAGCCCAGAAGACCGTTCACCAAAACCTTTCCACCCGTGATCTCCAAAAGGAAGTTTTTAAAAAAGGATTACGTCAACGGACAATTGATATCACGCCTCCCACGGTTACTCTTCCCTTATCCCGCGGAAAACTTTTCACCTACCGGATTATTGAATCCCAAAAACTCGCGCCGCCTCAAGGAAGCGTGATTGTGGACTGCGGCTTCAACGTCTGGCGGGAGATTCTGTTGGATAGAACGTTCAAGGTGAATCCCAAAGCCATTTACGAATCTGTTAAGGGCGGGGAAGATTATCAATTACGGCTCTGCGAAGCAACGGCCAAAGAGTTATTTACTTACAAGGCCTTGGTGGAAAAAGTGATTGACGGCGATACCTTGTGGGTCAATATCGATTGCGGCTTTAATACGTGGGTGCGCCAAAAATTGCGCCTGCGAGCAATCGACGCGCCGGAAATTGCAACGAAACAAGGCCGGGTTGCGAAAAGATTCGTGCAGAAAATTTTAAGCGCGTGCGAATTTATTATTGTGAAAACGTATCAGAGCGACAAGTATGACCGCTATTTAGCGGATATTTTTTACGTTCCGCCGTCTTCAACTTTTAAAAAGGTTGTTCAAGAAAAGCCGGCGGACGCCCCGCGATCCCCGAAGGGGGAAGCAGGGGTTACATCAGAACCTTGGGACCCCGCGAGAGTAGCGGCGGAGGGAATATATTTAAACCAGGAACTGCTCAATGAACGCTTGGTGGTAAAATGGCGAGGTTAAATCCGGCGAAGCCAAACACATTAAGCCTGCCCCACCGAGAGGCGGGGTATTTGGCGAAGACGGATGAATCAGGGGTTATTGGATAATAGGTTGGCGGTGAAATGGGAAAAATAAATAGATGTGCCCCTTTTTTACTACAAAAAAGTATTATTCGCTTACTTGTTCTTGCATCGATCCCTCCCGCCTGGTTAGGTTTTAATTGGGCTATTGGCGAGGAAGGTTGGACGATCTACTTAGTATTAATTACATTTTTATATGCGTTGAGTTGTATTGGTTTGTTGATCCTTCATCCGATTGGATGGATGAGCTATACCGCGCTTGTTCTTTTATTTTTGAAGGAAACGGGTGTTGCTATGTATGAGAATATTATAGGAAGTTTACCAAGTCATCAAATTTTGGGTGAAGACTTTCCCCAAGTGTGGAAATGGGTAGCTTTTGAATTTCGTTATGAGTTTCCGACCACCGAATTTATTATCCTGATTTCATTGCTCATATATTTATGGTTGCCGCAAACAAGGCGATTGTTTGAAAAGGGCTTCTCAAGAAAAAGTTTAAGTGACAGTCACTTTTAAAGGGTGACAATCATCAAAACGCACAAGGACGACAAGTATGGAAGGTATTTGGTGGACGTGTTTTACGTCCCGCCATCTAACAAGATGGCGGACGCCCCGCGATCCCCGAAGGGGGAAGCAGGGGTTACCTCAGAAACTTGGGACCCCGTGAAAGTCGCCGCGGAGGGAAAGTATTTAAATCAAGAACTACTCAATGAACGCTTGGCAGTAATATGGAAAGGTTAAAATCCGGCGAAGCCAAACACATTAAGTATTTGGCGAAGACGGATGAATCAAGAATTGTTGGATAATCGGTTGGCGGTAATAATGAAGGGGTAAAAAATAAATAGGTGTGACCCCTTTTATCCACCCAAAACAATGTGTGTTCCCGGAATCTACGGTTACTAACTCAGAGGGAGGGCGTTCGGTATGATAATCGCTGAAATTATTTTGGGATTGTTGTTTTTATGTGCAGGGAGGAAATTGTTTTGGTTGTCCGTAGGAATTATGGGTTTCTTAGCCGGGATCAATTATGTAGGAGTGCAGGTACCGCAAAC
>JAHFGK010000205.1 GCA_023247475.1 Candidatus Omnitrophota bacterium | reverse complement strand
CAAATGCTGCGCAACCCGCTCCTGATAAAAACAATGATTCACTAAATACTTTAAAAGAGTCTTATTCTGAATTAATTCAAAAGAATATCGCCGAAGCAATCGTCTATCCGGAAGAGGCTCGAGAATATGGTTGGGAAGGGACAGTGAAACTGCAGGTCCATATTTTAAACGACGGGACGTTAGTGACTGCTTCCGTGAAAGAATCTTCTGGCTACGAACTGTTTGACGAAAGCGCTGTTAAAACAGCAAAAGATTTGGCTCCCTACTCAGCTTTTCCTGCCGGGTTAGATCTTCAAGAATTAAATTTGATTATACCGATCGTTTTTAGTTTAGAAAGAAGATAGTATGTCTTCAAAAACTATAACTGTTTTTAGCAATAAAGGCGGTGTTGGTAAGACTTTTGTTGCGGTTAATCTTGCCACGACGCTTGCGTTAACCGGGCAAAAAGTTTTACTGTTTGATATGGATTTTCAAGCCGGTCAAGACATGGCCCGGATGCTTAATTTGGTTGCGCGTTATGGGCTTGTCGATCTATTTGTTGAGTTGGAAAAAAGTCAGGATACAGATATCATCAAACGATATGTGATCTCGCATTCGACCGGAATTGACTTCTTGCCTGCGGTAACGAATATGCGACAGATTGGTCATATTACGCCGGATAACATTAAACCATTTCTTAAAAAAGCCTCTCAACTTTATGATTTTATTATTATCGATGGCGGAAAGACATTTAGCGAAACCCTTATCACGGTTTTAGATCATTCCAATTTAATTTTATTAGTTGCGACCCCGGATATCCTTGCGGTGTATCAGATCCGATGGACATTGGATGTTTTACAGAGTTTGCATTTTCCATTAAAAATGGTGAAATTGGTTTTAAATCGATCCGAGAGTCGAGGCGGAGTTGCTTGGCAGGAAGTTAGGTCTGCATTGACTTGCGACATCTTTTCTCATATTCCTTCCGATGGAAAAACGGTCGGAATGGCCTTGAACCGGGGCATTCCTTGTGTTATTGATAGCCCGAAGACGAAAGTTTCAGAGGCCTTTACAAAAATGGTCAGTGATTTTTCTAATGTTGATACTTTTGTTCAAGCGACGGAGGTTACTAGATTACGCACTTCCGATCAAGTGGGCAAGTCTTCGGATTTTTGGGATAAGTTTGGCGTCTCTCAGAGTTTAGTCCAAGATCAGGGAAAATTGCCTTATTCGATCGGCGAAGATGACGAAATTATTAGGCTTAAGAAAAAAATACATGAAAAACTTTTAGCTAAGATGGAATTAAAAGATTTAACCCCTGAAGCGCTTAGCAATCCACAGCAAGTTCAAAAGGTAAAGGACGCAACAGAAAAAATCGTCAGCAATTTGTTGATAGAAGAAGCCGGCGCCATGATCTCTTCCCATGAGGAAAGATCCCGTTTAGTAAGAGAAATTATTAATGAGGCCTTAGGCCTTGGTCCTCTTGAAGAATTTTTATCAGATCCGGAAGTAACGGATATCATGGTTAATAAAAAAGAAGAAATTTATATCGAGAAGAGCGGAAAATTAATTTTAACTAATAAACGATTTGTATCTGAAGAGCAAGTGCGCGCGGTCATCGATAGAATTGTTGCACCGTTAGGTCGGCGCATCGACGAATCTGTTCCCATGGTTGATGCGAGATTGCCCGATGGGTCTCGTATTAATGCGATCATCCGTCCGATTTCTTTGAACGGTCCAATGATTACAATCAGAAAATTTAGCCAGGAAAGATACACGATTGAGGATCTTTTATACCGTTTTAAAAGCTTATCAGAACCCATGGCGAATTTTTTGAATGTTTGTGTTTTAGGGAGAAAAAATATCATTGTTTCCGGTGGGACGGGTTCCGGAAAAACAACTTTGCTTAATGTTATTTCTCTTTTTATTCCGGATGGAGAGAGAATCATTACGATTGAAGATGCTGCGGAGTTAAGATTAAAAGTGCATAGTCATTGGGGGCGTCTAGAGTCTCGCCCGGCGAATGTTGAAGGCAAGGGATCTGTGACGATCCGAGATTTGTTTATCAATACGCTACGCATGCGTCCAGATCGGATTATCATCGGAGAGTGTCGTGGCGCCGAGGTTTTGGATATGCTTCAAGCCATGAACACAGGACACGATGGGTCTTTAACCACGTTACATGCCAATTCTCCGAAGGACGTTTTAGTCCGTTTGAGTTCGATGATGTTATTGAGCGGCATTGAATTGCCTCTTCGGGCGATCCATGAAATGATTGCTTCCGCCATTGATGTTATTGTTCAGATTGCTCGATTTTCAGATGGTTCTAGAAAAATAACAGGCATCACCGAAGTCGTCGGGACCCAAGAAGGATTTAATTTGGATCTGAAAGATATTTTTACCTATGAAGCGAAAGGCATTGATACCGAGGGTTTGGTCTTAGGTTCGTTTAAGCCGACAGGCTATATTCCACAATGTTTTGAAGATTTTATAACGCGAGGCATTCCTCTCGATAAAAAAATATTTACCGCCACCCATTAACACGCATTGAAAGCCATTAACGTCACAAGAAAAACAATCCTCTCAAAAAATATCAAAGTCGCCGATACATTCCTGTCTCGCATGATTGGTCTTTTAAATCGTTCGTCATTGAATGATGGAGAAGGGCTTCTTATCACCCATTGTCAATCGATTCATATGGTATTTATGCGATTTCCGATTGATGTTGTTTTTATTAACAAAGAACATCAAGTGGTAGGACTTGTTAAGGAAATAGAACCATTTTCTTTTAGTCCATTTTTCAGGAAAGCCAGTTACGCAATCGAGTTGCCAACCAAAGCAATTGAAAAATCCGGGACCCTAAGAGGAGACTTTATTCAAATCGTTAACGTAGAATAATTACTCAGAATTGCTAATATCTTGATCTAACTCATCTAGCCATTTATAACAATAGCGACAAATTTTAGCCTCGTTGAGGATGTTTTTGCCACAATAAATGCATCTTTTCTTATCGACTGCCGGATAATCTACCTCAATTAGCTTATCGATAATAAATTGAGAGCAATTTGGACATTGTAGGGCATTTTGTTGAGAGAGTTTCTCTTTTGATAAAGAGTTAGACGGAATTTCTTCAAAACAATATGGACATCTTTTCATTGTTTTTCCTATTTTTAGTTTATCTTAGTTATTGATTGGACACTTTACAAGTTATTTTTACTAGAACTTGTCCCAAAATTGCTTCTGTGAATTTGTTGCGGGTTCTGTCCCTGCGGCACCCTGCCGTCCTCATCACCTGCGGGCGGCAGGGAACCCGCCTCCGGGCCACCCGCACGAAAATCCTGACGAGAAATTTTGGGATAAGTTCTAAATAACGTGAGTTCAACATAACAGATTAAGCCAAGAGGTTTAGTTGAAAGAATGAATATCCTCTGATGGACGGCTTCTTGGGAAAAAATGTATAAGATAATAAATTCACTAGAAAATTAATAGGACTGCGGTGTCTGGTATGTTCAATCTGACACATATTTTTGAGTTCGTCGTTAATGCTTTCGATGATCGCCCGTTTGCGTAAAAAGATTTTATCCATCCAGGGCATGAGTTTGTTGGCCATGTTCTTTTTAAGTTTTGTGATGAGTTGAAGGCCTTGTTTCCATAAAAGTTTGAATAAAGGAGCAGAAAGATATCCTTTATCGCCAAAGAGTTTTCCGGTGATGTTCTTAGTAAGAACTTTCATCAGAGAACGATCTTTGTCAGCGATATTTCCAAGAGTTAATTTCACCGAGAGCAAATTTCCTTTTTCATTGAGGATCAAATGTAACTTGAATCCATAAAATCAGCCCATTGAAGTTTTGTCTCTTTGGGCTAACCCGCGAAAGGTTTTATGGCTGTGAATTCGTCGATTATCACAGACGGCAAGAGTGGTTGAATCAACGAAAAAAATTCCAGTGATTTTTCCCAGTCGACAGCGTTGCAAATAAAAGGCTAAGGGC
>JAHFGK010000204.1 GCA_023247475.1 Candidatus Omnitrophota bacterium | reverse complement strand
CCAGCATAAATCGGACATGATGAGCAACCAACTTATCATCTTGATATACCTCAGTGCGTTTTGATCGAATACGGAATTCCGGATTGTCAAAATCGCTGGTCGTCATATAACCGTTATAAATTATGAATTTTTTCTCACCCACCTTATCTACTTTTTTTCCTGCGCCGTAATAAGGATAGGCAAAGAGATGCGTCTCGTTAAAGGTGCCCAGCATGGTTTTAAAATCATATATGATTTGATCACCGGTGGCCTCGCCATCGGCGGTAATCAAATGAACATTTCCTTGCGCGAAAGCCATGTTCGTTTTGCGAGAAAAGTCAATGCGGTCGGCAATCAGAGTTGCTCCTTTATATTCGACCACCACATTTCCTTCGGCAATGACACGTTCACCGTCGACAGAATATTCAATCCGATCGCCGGTTAAAGAAACTTTGGAAGGAGCGGATGTATCTAAGCTTAGTTTAGGAAGGGGTAGCGGCTCCTCGGATTTCTTCTCCTCTACCACCGCCATTGCGGTAGAAAAGAAAATAAAAAGACATAGAATACAAAGACAAGCGCTAAAAAGATATTTGATTATTTTATACAAAACGTGGTTCCTTTACTAAAAGACTCGCCCCCAAAATACCACTGTCATCACCCAATGTTGCCCGTACTACCTTTACCATCCGGCTTTGTACCTCCATGGCATAACATTTGAGAGTCCGCCGTAGTGTCGGCGCTATGAATTTGAAATTATTGGAAACGCCTCCTCCGACAACAATGAGAGGCGGATTAATCAGATTGATCACACCTGCCAACACAATGCCAAGATCGATTCCCATTTCCTGCCACAAACGTTTGGCCCTTGCATTTCTCTTGTTAGCCAAAGCAAAAATTTCCTCCAAGGTAATATGACTTTTTCTAAAAATCTTGCGGGCCTTTTTCAGAAGAGATGTATTACCGACATATTTTTCCAGAACAGAATTTTTATAAGGAATATGTCCGACCTCACCGGCTACAAATCCTTCACCGCGATAAAGATGACTATCCAGGATTAACCCACCGCCTACTCCTGTTCCCAACGTAATGCATAATAAATTTTTATATCCTCTTCCTGCTCCCAATTTCCATTCCGCCAACGCTATCAAGTTAGCATCATTATCCAAAAAAGTTTTTATGCCTGTTTTTTGTTGAACGATTCTTTTTAACGGGACATTGCACCAACCGGGAATATTGGGAAGAAAATTAACGATCCCTTTAATAGGATTGATTAAACCCGGCAGACCAAAGCCGATGCCTTGGATATTTTCTCTCTTTAATCCTTTTGACTGATGAAGTTCTTTGATCTTGCCGATAATAGCACGAATAAGAGCCTGGCGGCTTCGGATATATTTTTTGGTCGATAAACGGGTTCGGGCAATGATCATGCCGGGGAATTTGACGAGGCCGAATTTGATATTCGTCCCGCCGACATCAATACCAATGGCATACTGTTTCATGAAGATGGGGATACTAATATTAATAATACTTTAAAATTGAATTTATTCTACCTGAGGAAATACGGGCTTGCAATAAACGAATGATTTATTTTGTAGAAAGGAACATTTTTAAATTATTTCTCATACACATGATAGGCCTCCACGCGGTTTCGGCCGGTATTTTTGGCCAAGTCGATGAGCTACTCTGTTGTTCTTTCATCTTTCTTATGTCGGATAGATTCTGCCGGGATCCCAAACCACACATCTCTGGCCTCGACCTTGGTATCTTTTAACAATACTGCGCTGGCGCCGATAATGGCATTATCACCTATTTCACAACCAGGCATAATCGTACAATGTGACCCAACGGTTACGTTTTTTCCGATTTTAACCTTTTTGAGTTTTAATTTTCCTCGTTCGACGATATGACCGATAATGATAGCCCCACCTCCGACAACCGTATTATCTCCGATTTCAAGAAGTGTGGCGTCATAAACATATTTCGAATTGAACTGAACATTCTTCCCTAGTTTGGCTCCCAAGAGACGAAATAGTAAATTAGCAAATGGTGTTAGCAAAATAAAATCAATGAAGGTATAGTTGATCAACAAGTATAAAGAGCTTATAAAGGCCCATTTAAATGCTTCAAATGAAAGTATGGGATGAATGCCTTCTTTTAATCTCAAATTGAAAATAGTTCTAAATAAACCGATTAAAAGAATCAGTGTCAGCCCAAACAAGAAATATCCCAAAGCAATGCTCATTCCTAAATAAAATAACCGCGGAAGTGATTTAAAAGATAAACTCCAATTCCAAACTTTAATAAAAAAAGCTAATCCGGGCACTATGGCTGCGCCAAAAAAGATCACACCCATACCGTACATAAAAAGACTGAACATCAACTGTCCTAATATAACTAAAATCCAACTCATAATCTCCCCCTTAGAAAGTTTCGTTTAACCAATTTCGGATTAAGGTTATGGTTTGTTCTTTATTTTTTCTAATAAGATACTCCGCATGTGGCCCATTTTTAATGATTGCCAAACGTTTCGTGGCTGGAGTTTTTTTATACAGTTCTTCGGAATGCCACGGTTTGATGAGCCAATCGCACTCGCCATGAATATAAAAAACAGGACATTTGACATGTTCCACTCTATGAATGGGTTTATCTTTTTTCAGCCAAAACGGACCGGGCCGGAAACCTTTGCCTACTCGTCCTTCACCAACGAGATTATAAAATATATCATTTTCTATATCTAATTCCCAGAAACGGTATTCAATTTTTTCAAATTCCGTGGGAGCACTGACAGAGATTAGATTATCAATCAAATCGCTTTGCGAAGCTGTAATGATACTCGTTGCAGCCCCCAACGAGAAACCAATTACGCTTATTTTCTGATAACGCGTTTTCGCATAATCTAAAACAGTCTGAAGATCCAAGTATTCTTTGCTTGTCCAATAGAATAACCCTCCACTTTTCCCATGCCCGCGAAAATCCATAATAAGTACATCATATTGATCCGCTAGAGCTTGCCCCAATTCTTTTAACAACAGTGCATCTTTACTATTAAAAAATCCAGGAGCAATAATAACCAGTTTATTATGACCTTGAATATACAAATCATAATGCACCAGATGATCATCGGATGTTCTTAAATTTTCTGAAATAATTTGACTCATAAATTAGTTATTTTTAGCAAAAATTTCTTTGGCTCTATGTTTTATACTATTAAAATCTAATTTGCCGCTTCCTAATAATGGAATAGAATCAATTCTATAAAACGAATCGACATCCGGAATCCATAGATTGGGCAATCCGTCATTTTTCAAACCCCCCACCAAAGATGAAACATCTACATCTTTCGTATAAAACACAACAAGTCTTTCTCCTTTTTTCTCATCGGAGACAGATGCTACTACCGCAACCTGCTCGGAAGAATGAAGAACTTTATGAATAGCCTCTTCAATTTTAATATGAGGAACCATTTCTCCCGCGATCTTGCTAAAACGACTTAGGCGATCGGTAATCGTTAGAAAACCATCTTCATCCATCTGCGCTATATCGCCCGTTGCATACCAGCTATCTTTAATCACCTCTTTCGTTTTTTCAGGCTGATTAAGATAACCTTTCATGACGTTCGGCCCTTTAATAAATAATAATCCGCTTTGATTCGGACCCAAGGGCTGAAATGTATTTTGATCAAGAATTTTCACGGCAATACCGGGAAGCGGAAGTCCGATTGTTCCCCGTTTTTGTGCCTTTTGGATCTGCCCGCCTTTATCCTGATCGGGTAAATTTATAGAGACAGCCGGGGATAATTCTGTGCATCCATATCCCTCCATCGGTTCGATGCCAAACTTCTGCTTAAATTCTTCGGCCAAGTTGCTTTTCAATTTCTCCGCCCCCGCCATCACCATGCGCAAACTTTTAAATTGCTCTGTGTCGCACCGACGTATATATGCACTTAAAAACGTTGGAGTGGTTATTAAAATAGTGGCTTTATACTGATGAGTCAATTTCCCAATCATT
>JAHFGK010000203.1 GCA_023247475.1 Candidatus Omnitrophota bacterium | reverse complement strand
GACGTCCGGTGACCGCTTTGATATGGTCGCCAACCTTGTCATAGTAAACAAGATTGCCTCGAATATCTTCAACCAAATGGCCGCCCAGTTCCTCCGCCATACCGGCAAGCAGCTCGCGGTTCAACCCGACCCTATCACTCATGCCTTTGACCGCCTGGCGCATGCTGGCCACTCGATTGGCCATGGCCTCCGACTGCGCGTTAAATTCGCCGGCTTCCTTCTCTGATTTTTCCGACTCGTTAAAAATATCGTAATTTTTATTTAACTGGGCCTTCATCCGGTCGATTTCGTTGTACATGAGACGAATGTCGCTGTACATGAAATCGGTTTCCGCAGCCATGGCATCCGCGTCTTCCATCAAGTGTTCGGGGAAATGACCGATGGCAGAGCGCTGGGTTTCGAGGATGGTCATCTCATCTCGCACGCTGCCCAGCAAATCATCGGCTTTAATGGCAATGGAAAGAGGATCTTCTTTAGGAGAAGTTTGGTAACGATCGAGCGGGCCTAATTCGGTTTCCGGACCGGGATTAAGCGATGGAGAACCAACTAAATCTTCTTCCGGTTCTTCAGCTTGGGGTAATGCATCAAATGGCTGCCATCGCGACCAAGGTGTTTGGTTGGGATCGAATCCGCTTTGAAATTCAGCTGGTCCAGCCAAAGAGCCCTGAGTCTTGGGAGCCATTTCCATTTGGTCAACGACCGCTCCGTTTGACGCATGGATACTTTTGGCCTCAACACGAGAAATAAAAAAAACCAGGATAGAAAGGGCGACAACAAAGGAGGAAACAACAGATGCGCAGAAAAATTTTTCAGAATTAAATTTTGATAGGTATTTTTTCAATTTTGGGAGAGAAATTTCTTAACTATTTAACAGAAAAACAATCCTGGCGGATTGTCCTAAAATTATAGTTTCTCTAAAAGTAGCGTTAAATTAACTGACGTTAACAAAATATTCACTCCACAGATATCCATGCCCCATTATTATATGAAGTAATCTAAAACATTTCCCAAAATTTGTCAATTAGTAAAATTAACTATTAGCCCTTATCACTCTCCATAACAGACTTACGGCTAAAAAAGGGGCACTTCGGCGAGAGAAAACTTCTTGAACAATTAATCCTTCCCTAATAATTGGTTAATCTTATCTACCAAAGGGAAAAATTTATCATTTTTCCGAATCTTAAGGGGCCCTTGTCTTTTTCCCTCAACGTGCTCATCTAATTCCCGTACAATCCTGTCAAATGGACCGATCATACGATGCGTGATCTGATAAGCAAAGGTGAGGATCGCTAAACCTACGATGGGCATGACAATCAATAAAATCGACGTTACCCGTTGGGCCGCCGGAACAATGTTATAAGCAATCACCTCCGGGATCCCCACTTGTTCCGCTGTGATATCGAAAATCAAATAGAAAAGACCGATGACTGTCATCACGGTGGGTACCAATGATGCCAAAAAGACAATGAAGAACATCTCTCGGTGCATTTTGTTAGCGAAAAATCTTCGCCCCCTTGTATGTTGTCTTTTCATTTTTTATACCCCACTTTTAGGTCTTTATACGATGCCTCCGCTGTGGACAAAGTGTTGTCTGCATCCGTCATCAAAGCGATAGCGGTAACAAAACGCGGAGGCGTTTTGCCAAAAGCCTTTTTATAATCGTCATAAATGTTGCGTTCTTCAAAAATCCACTGTTCCGCATTATCCTTACCGGATTTCACGACTATTAATCTAATATTCTGTAGATAAGGACTCGTCATAATGGTGTCTTCCGGTAATTTTTCATCCCAAATGTATTCGAGACTTTTGGTGTTCATAAAGTTCCAGCTGGAAAAGATCACATAAACTCTGGCGGCATAATCGTCTCTTTCGAGCCAACCTATATTCCCCGTATGCGAGGATTTTTTCTCGGGGAATTTAAGGACCTTCCAGTTCCAACTCATCATGGGTAATTGATGAATATCAAATTTAATCTTATAGAACAGTCCCGAACAAGCCCGATTACTCTTTGCAGAAAGATAACCACCTCCTTTTTCGACTTGAACAGTATAGAAGACTCTATCCTTAAAGACCTTTTCTTGCCATTCTTGGAGAGCATTTTATTGGTTGAATGAAAACCATTTGGGAAGATCAAAGGCATGGGCAGCAAAGATAAAAAAGATAATTGCAACTACGACGAAAATAAAAATAATTCTATTCTTGGGCATGTTTATATTCTATCAATGAAAAATAAAATGACAGATGTTTTTTAAAATAAAATTTTTAAGGCCCCCCTTATACAGTTATATCTATTCCCCCAAAAACTGCAGCGCAATTTTCCTTTGTCGTCTACGATTATCAAAGTCAATAAAGATGATTTGTTGCCAAGTCCCTAAAATTAATTCCTTATTTTTAAAGGGAACCGTTAATGAAGTTCCCACCAACGAAGACCTTAAATGCGCATGACCGTTGCCATCATGCCAAGTGTCATCGTGATGATAACGTTTGCCCTGGGGAATAAATTTTTCAAAAATTTCTTTGATGTCCTGGATAAGCCCCGACTCATATTCACATGTCGTCACCGCGGCGGTGGAGCCACAGACGTTGATCGTGACAATGCCGTTTTTGATATTTAAGGAACGTAATTTTTCGCTAATCTGAGGAGTAATATCAATGACGTCCGTATCCCCTTGGGTGGATAGATTAATGAATTCAGTTACGACAGCCATCCTCTTTGATACCTCCAGCCCTATCATTTCCTTTGTTTTAAATAATCCTTAATAACTTCTTTATGATCAAACGCATAATCTAATTTCAAAAGATCTTCGCATCTGACAACTTTTAGTCCCTTAGCGTCATCTCCGAATTTTGGAGTTCCTTTGCCTTGGGCTATGAAGACGGTACTGATCGTATGAAAACGTAGATCGCGGTTTGGCTCTGAATAGGTGTGCAGTTGTCGCAAAGTTTCTACTTTCATATTTGTCTCTTCCTTGGCTTCACGAATCGCGGCTTGTTCTAAACTTTCTCCATAGTCAACGAAACCTCCCGGCAATGCCCAACCATATGGTGGATTAGAACGCTCAATTAAAATAATCCCTTCCGGTAATTCAATAATAATATCTACGGTTATATAAGGCCCCATCCCTAAATCTTCTAAAATATGTTGAACATAACCTGTGACTGTTTTATCAAATATTTTAAATGTCTCTTCGTCATAAAGACAAAAAATAATTTCCTTCACAGAACTTTTTTGTAGGCGCGCAAATTTTATGACCTCCTGCGTCATGATTTTGGCCGCCCCCACAATCGGGAAACCACCAATCCCACACCCTAAAGCCGGAAAGGCAATAGATTTTATTTTTAATTGCTGCGCACACTGAAGAGCACTAGCACACGCCTTACGAATCTTCGTGTCATCCATTTTAAAATCCATGCCCATCGTGGCAGCATGAATAATATATTTGGCTTTTAATCGACCCGCTTTAGTCCAAATGGCTTTGCCAATTCCAATAGGGCCTTTTTTAACAGCCTCTTTTTCAATTGTCTCGCCACCTTTTTTCTTAACGACACCCGCCACGCCACCACCCATCAAAAGTTTTGTGTTGGCGGCATTGACGATAGCATCAACGTTAAGTTCAGTGATGTCGGCTTTGATAATATTTAAGGTGGTATTTTTGATTCGCATGATTTCCAGCACTAAAATACGCAAAAGTTAACGCGAAATCTTAGCGTCTTTTCGCGTACAATTTTAGCGTCCTTGCGCGATTTTTTCCGCCAATGCCAATGCTTCTTTTTTCGTCGTAATTTTCTCCATCGCTTGCTGTTCCTCGACTTCTCTTAGAATTTTTGCAAATAACGGCGATGGGGTTAACTTTAATTGATTAATCAAATCATGACCATTGATCAAACGCACCAATGGCTTTTGCTTTTTCATTTCAAAATAACGAGCAATAAGCCGAAGACAAATTTTTTCATGATGCTTCTGATCTTTTTCGGTTGTTAAAGGACCGCGGGTAGAGCGTTGGTCAGCCAAAGACAAAAGTAAGATACTGGCCGCCTCCTCTTTCGTA
>JAHFGK010000202.1 GCA_023247475.1 Candidatus Omnitrophota bacterium | reverse complement strand
TCTTTTCGGGTTAATTTAATAGCCGGTTGAGTTATAGGAGAAGAACTAGTTGACGTATTCTCGGATAGTTTAGGTGCATTTACTGCTGTATCCACAGGGTTCATTCAATAACCTCCTATTGGCCTTAGGTTAACTATTGATGGAGAATACCCGTTCCACGATTCAGCTTTATGAATGGCTGTTGTCCTTTGGAAGAATCTTTTAACATGCCGTATCGCTTTAAAGCAAAATTGACGATCGTATTAATAATCGCTTCGTACGTTGTCTCCATCACCTGAGGGAATATATTAAAAACATCTTTTTTCGCTAATGAAGGAAGGGGATTAATCTCTAAGACATAAAGGTTCCCTTCCGCATCCACACGAAAATCAACCCGGCCTAGGTCACGACAATCAACACTTTGATAAGCACGCACGGCTAAATCTTGTAATTTCTTCTCTAATTCCTTGGTAATACGGGGAGGGCAAAGATATCTCACTGCATTTTCATTCACCACTCTGGGAAAAGTATAGAATTTATCTCCCAATTCAACGCTGCCATCGATGGCAATCTGGGAGACAGGCATGGCTTGGGGATTTTCGTTTCCTAACACTGGAACGGTGAATTCTGTCCCCCGAATAAATTTTTCGACCAACGCCGCTTGCTTATATCTTTTGTTAATGAGCTCAACTTGCCGTTTAAGCCCTGGGAAATCTTCCACTCTTGATTGTTCGGATAACCCCTTAGAAGTTCCTTCATAACGAGCCTTGACAATTAACGGGTATCCAATGGTGTTTAATTTTTCTAAATTATCCGTGCTATAAGCATTGAAATACCGGGGGGTTGGTATTCCATCGGCAATAAAACATTTCTTGGCTGCAATTTTATCCAGCGTTATTCCCATGGTTAAAGCATCCGAACCAACAAAAGGAATTCCTTTCATTTCCAAAATCAACGGCACTTGGGATTCTCGATTACGACCCGCGTGCCCTTCACAGATATTTAAAACAATATCTACATCTAATTCATCAATTTGTCGGAGCAAATTATGAACATTTCCTATAGGAACCACGCGGTGACCACCAGATTTAAGCGCACTCATAATAAATTCCACCGTTTCCATGGTATCGAGCTCGGCGTTGGCATCAATCGGGTCATCCGGAGTCAACGGTCGGTCACTTTTTAAATCGTATGTCAGTCCAATGACTTTCCCCATCTTCATTTTTATACTTTTTTCCTTCCGTTGGCCTAAAAAAAGGAACCTTCTCTAGATATAAGGTTCCTTTTTTTCCTTACTATTTCAATTGTTTTCAAATCTCCTTTGGACACCTGTCAAAAAAACTAATAAAATTAAAAGCGATTTTTAATTCTTTAATCTGTAGTTTATATATCACACACAGCAATGAATATCAATAACTTTTCAAAATTTTTTTGAATTATTTATAAAAAAATCTTTCCAAAAGTCCATTTTTATAATTGAGCATCTCATCGTCGATATTTTAAAGAACGGAAAATATCGGTTCCCTACAAAATTGTGTTTTGATAATTTCTTATATTAAAATTTGGCCACAGAATATCCTTATAAAATATTTTGTGAGAAAATAATCATCCCCATTGTTAAAAGAATAACAATAGCAATCGTAAAAACAGCAATGGCATTAAAAATTTTGCTATTGATAAACTCCCCCATGATATCTTTATTATTGCTAAGGAGCAGCATAAAAATTAAAATAAACGGCAATAAAACTCCATTGCCTACTTGTGAAAAATACATAATTTTTAATAAGGGAAATTCCGGCAGTAAGACTATACCCGCTCCGATTACAATCATGGCGGTATATAAACTAAAAAATTGTGGAGCCTCTTCAAATCTTTTATCAACCCCCTCTTCCCATCCCATCCCTTCGCAGATACAATACGCTGTTGACAAAGGAAGGACGGAGGCCGCGAAAAGGGATGCATTAAATAATCCAAACGCAAATAACCAGGACGCATAATTCCCAGCGAGGGGTTGTAGAGCCAGCGCGGCGTCTTTCGCTGTTTCAATTCGTACACCTGCTTGAAAAAGGGTCGCAGCGCAAGCCACCACAATAAAAAAAGCCACCACCGGTGCTAAGACACACCCACTGACCACATCGAGACGCAGATGTTTATATTCCTCGACACTGATTCCTTTCTCCACAATCGAAGATTGAAGATAAAATTGCATCCAAGGCGCGATCGTTGTTCCCACAAGACCGACAAGCATAATAATATAATGAATATCTAAATGAAATGTGGGGATAACGCTTCCTTTCAAAACATCATGCCATTGAGGATGTGCTAAGAGTCCAGAGATCACATAGGCCACATAAAAAAAGCAAGCCAACAAAAAGGTTTTCTCAACCGATTTATAAGTTCCTTTCACAACCAAAAACCAAACAAATACTCCGGATAACGGGACAGAAATAAATTTGCTGATATGAAATATTTCCAGGCCGGCAGCAACACCAGCAAATTCAGCCATCACGTTAGATAAATTGACGATGAATAAAATCAGCATCAAATAAAACGTTATCTTAACCCCAAAATTTTCTCGGATTAAATCCGCTAACCCTTTGCCAGTGGCCACGGCCATCCGCGCACACATCTCCTGAACAACGATCAAAGCCAAGGTAATCGGGATCAATGACCATAATAAACCATATCCAAAATGGGCCCCGGCCAAAGAATACGTGGCAATACCACCTGCATCATTATCCACATTCGCGGTAATAATGCCCGGCCCCATGACCGCCAAAAAAATGGTGATATTTCTAAAAAATTTATTGTCCTTCATTGCCATACTCTTCTCTAATATATAGAGCTATTTTGTTAAAAAAAACTATAATTTTTCTTTATACTTACCCCATGCAAGGGAAATCAATTCTTCCATAACATCATCAATGGTAATAACACCTTGCAAAACTTCTTCTTCATTCAAAACAGGAATGGCGGAAAATTTATACTTTTCTAAAAGCAATGCTACTTTTTCAACTCTATCATCCGTATGTACGAAAACTTTATGCGCTGCCATCGTGGCCACTAGCGGGATTTCGGGGTCGGCATGAATAAAATTCCTTAAAGAAGTCGTTCCAATTAACCGATGCTGGTCATCAATGATATAGATATGATAAATACTCCCCGGATAATAGACATTTTCCTTAACCTTCTGGAGCGCATCTTTGACTAAAGCGTTTTGGGGTAAAGCAAGATATTCCGTAGTCATAAGACCACCGGCGGAATTCCGAGAAAACCCTAAAAGCTTACTAAATTTCTTAGAGGTCTTCGTCTCCATTAATTTCATCAATTGCCGGGTCTTCCGATTCGGGAGCTTCAACAGCAGATCCACCGCTTCATCCGCCGGAATATTTTCGATAAGACTAGCTGCTTCTTTTTCATCCAACCGTTCAAGGATTTCTATCTTTTTAGCTATCGTCAGATCCGTAAAAACTTTTCTCTGGAGGGGGACATCCAAAGATTTAAATAACTCACTTTTAACAAAAACATCCAAATCTTCCATGATATCGGCTAAATCTGTAGAAGGAATTTGCGATAATTTTTGTTGGGCCACATCTAAGCGTAAGACACCTTTAACTCTTCCCAATGTCAACACCTGCGTGTTTTTCCAAGAAATAAAATCTTCTTGGGTCAAATACGAAGAATGGGGAGAAAAAAATCGGACAATTCGATCAACTAGCTTTGTCCATCCTAACCGACGAACCAAACCCCGCGTTCCCACATCCACATGCGCGAGATACAAATGATTATCAACTTTTAAGAGATGAATATCATTTACCCGAACTACTTTCCGATTATTGATATCAACAATCTGCTGATCCAAAATATCGATGCACAATGTAAAATCAAATTTCATAAGTTTATTTTCAAAGATTATCTTGCTGCGGTCTCCCTTAACGATGATAACTTCGTCAATCTCTTTAACTTCTTCCCATGGAACCCGTGCAAATTGCCTTTTCAATAATCCTCGTCGAACAATTAAGTAGGCTGATTTAGGATAAATCTCGCCATTCATCTTCATGGCGATATCACATAAAGA
>JAHFGK010000034.1 GCA_023247475.1 Candidatus Omnitrophota bacterium | reverse complement strand
GCCTAATTTTTTAAGTTGCTGAATTATGGTATCCCCGTATTGTCGTTTCCATTCCCATAATCTTCGTAGTAGTTTTTCCCGACCCACATCATGACGGGACTTCCCTTCTTGGGCTAATTGTTTTTCAACTACATTTTGTGTGGCGATACCGGCGTGATCGGTTCCGGGCATCCAACAGGTTTCCAATCCTTGCATGCGTTTATAGCGGATAATGATATCTTGCAGTGTATTATTGAGGGCATGCCCCATATGCAAAATCCCAGTAACATTGGGGGGCGGAATCACAATGCAATAAGGTTTCTTTCTCGAATTAGGTGTGGCATGAAAAAGATTATGCGCTTCCCAATACTGGCACCATTTAGTTTCGACTTCTTTGAAATTGAATCGAGTGGAAAGTTTGATCATAGATTTTTTGAAGTTGCTTGATGATCCTTAAAGTTGGAAAAGGTTTCTTTAGGCTGCAACCTTAAGAGATTTCACAAAATTTTGCGAACCTTAAGAAACCTTTTTAATTAGTCTTTTTCTTATCCTTGAGCAGTTTATATTCGATACTATCAGTAAGTGCTTCCCAACTGGCTTCAATAATATTCTCGTGAACACCAACGGTGGTCCATGAGTCGGATTCATCTTGTGATTCAATAAGAACCCGAACCTTGGCCGCCGCTCCTTCTTTCGAATCCAAAACGCGAACCTTATAATCGGAAAGGTGCATGTGCTTAAGGTTAGGATAAAATTTGGTCAGCGCTTTACGAAGTGCACGATCAAGGGCATCGACCGGACCATCTCCCTCGGCCGCGCTGAACTCTTCTTGACCATCGACACTGAGACGGATCGAGGCCTCGGCAAAAATTTTACCGTCAAAACGTTTTTCGGTAGAGACTTTAAATCCCTCGAGTTTAAAAAACGGTTTATATTTTTTAAGTTCTCGGTTCAAAAAAAGTTCGAAGGAGGCATCGGCAGCCTCAAACTGATAGCCGGTGTGTTCTTTCTGCTGTAGAGCCTCGAGAAGTTTTTTAGCCTCAGGGGATTTTTTGTCTAATTTCACATTCATCTTTTGTGCCCTTAAGATAATGGGCATCTTCCCTGCCAATTCGGAGGTAACAAAGCGCCGATGATTTCCCACGGCTTGAGGATCGACGTGTTCGTAGGCAATAGGATTTTTGACCATGGCATCGATATGGACTCCCCCTTTATGGGCAAAAGCGGAATGGCCAACAAAGGGATGATTGTCCGGTAATTTAAAGTTGCTGATCTCACTTAAGTAATAAGATGTTTCGGTAAGATGTTTGACTCGATTCTCTGGAATTGATTTGATTTTAAATTTCGTATGAAGAATCCCAATGATCGTGCATAAATCCGCATTGCCACAACGTTCTCCTAGCCCATTAAATGTCCCTTGGATTTGCATACATCCCGCTTCTACCGCCGCCAAGCTGTTAGCGACCGCGAGATCCTGGTCATTGTGTGTGTGAATCCCTAAAGGAACCTGAACCTTATTTTTAATTTCAAGAATGATTTTTTTAACCTCTTGAGGTAACGTTCCACCATTAGTGTCACATAAAACAATACAATCGGCTTTAGCTTCTTGAGCGGCGAGAATTGTTTTTAAAGCATATGCCGGATTGCGTTTATATCCATCAAAAAAGTGTTCGGCATCGTAAAATACTTCTTTCCCTCTTTTTTTCAGGAAAGAGACGGAATCAAAAATCATTTTTAAATTTTCATCGAGTGTTGTTTTGATCACATCCGTCACATGCAAGTCCCAGCTTTTTCCAAAAATGGTTATGGTTGGCGTATTAGACTTAATGAGTTCCTGAAGATTATGGTCTTCCGAGGCTTCGACATTAGCCCGTCGGGTTGAACCAAAAGAAGCGAGAATGGAAAATTTTAATTTTTTCCTTTCCATGATTTTAAAAAATTCTCGATCTTTGGGATTCGAGCCGGGCCAACCGCCCTCAATATAATGAACCCCCAGTTGATCCAATTTTTCCGTAATCTTGATCTTATCATTGACGCTAAATGACACCCCTTCGGTTTGAGAACCATCCCTTAAGGTAGTGTCATAAATAACCACCCTTTGTGACATTTTATCCGCCTTCCTTAAAAGTTATATCGTCCGGCCCAATTTAAATTTTTTATGGAGTGTCTTTACCGCTAAATCAGATGAATCCTGATGGATGATACAAGAAATACTAATCTCGGATGTAGAAATCATTTCGATATTAATCTTGTTATCGGCCAGTGTTTGAAACATTCTGGCCGCAATCCCCGGATGGGAACGCATTCCCGAACCGACGATAGAAACGCGAGCAATATTTTTATCGTGCACAACCTCCCCTGCTTTAATTTTCTCGGCTATTTTTTTTGTCGCTTCCAAGGCTTTATTCAAATCAGTTCTAGGGACCGTAAATGAGATATCGGTGTGTCGGGTATGACTGACATTTTGCACGATCAAATCTACATTCACGCCAATCTTAGAAACTTCATTAAAGATACGCGCCGCTACCCCCGGCTGATCGGGCACCGCACAAACGGTGATTTTAGCTTCAGATTTATTGCAGGTAATGCCACGTACATCGATATCTTCTAACTTTTCATTCTCTTTAACAATCATGGTTCCTTCCTCCTTAGAAAAACTTGATCGCACATGAATAGGAATATTAAATCGCTTAGCGACTTCAATGGATCGGGCTTGCATCACCTGAGCTCCTAGTGAGGCCATTTCCAACATTTCATCAAAGGTGATGGTCTTAATCTTCTTAGCTTCTTTCACAATGCGAGGATCCGTCGTATAAATGCCATCAACATCCGTATAGATTTCACAAACATTTGCCTTCAAGGCTTTAGCTAAAGCAACAGCCGTTAAATCCGATCCACCTCTGCCCAAGGTGGTGATATCATTATTGTGAGTCACCCCTTGATATCCGGCCACAATGACTATTTTATCTTCGGTTAAAGCATGGCGTATGCGCTTAGCATCGATTGTCTGTATTCTCGCCTTAGTGTAGGTTTTATCTGTCTTGATTCCTACTTGGGCACCGGTAAAGGAAATAGCTTCATAGCCCTCCGCTTCGATAGCGATGGCTAAGAGCGCACACGAGATTTGTTCTCCCGTGGACATCAGCATATCCATTTCGCGTTCGGGAGGCTTGGAGCTGATTTGGAAAGCCATTTGTTCTAATTCATCGGTGGTGTCTCCTAGGGCAGAAACCACGACCACCACCTGATTGTGCTTTGTTTTGGATTCGATAATGCGTTTAGCAACGGATTTGATACGGTCAATGTTCGCCACCGATGATCCACCGTATTTTTGTACCAGAATATATTGCTCCATGGCACTTCCTTCAATCTTAATCAAGATGCTTTTTCATGAAATATTCCATCAGTTCTTCACCACTGTTGAATTTTAATCCTTTTTCCATTGTTGCTGATTCGGTATATTTTATAGAACCGTTAGGAGAAATCCCTTTGCCAAACATAACAAAACCGACTGGATCATTGGTATGCGTACGTAATGCCACTGGGGTGGGATGATCCGGAAGAACCATAATCCGCACATCGTCTTGTTGATTGAAATGATTAAGAATAGTTCCAACGATATCACGGTCAATTTTCTCAATACAAGCAATTTTGGCTTTCATATCCCCGTTATGTCCGGCCTCATCGGTTGCTTCAATATGGACAAAAACAAAATCATGTGTTTCGAGTGCTTTTAAAGCGTACTGGGCTTTGCCGAAGTAATTTGTATCATAATAACCCGTTATACCAGGCACATCAATCACATCTAAGCCGGCGAGTTTGCCTATCCCATTGACCAGATCCACCGCAGAAATAATGGCACCTTTGACGCCAAATCTTTCGGCGAATGGTGGCAAGTTCGGTTTTGTTCCTTGGCCCCATAGCCAAATCATATTCGCCGGATTTTCTTTAAGATCGACGCGAACTTTGTTGACTGGATGATGAGCCAATATTTTTTTCGATTTTTCCATTAATTTTAATATTTGTTCAGATTTTTTGCCTTGCGGTAAATATTTTCGTATGTCCTGACCGGTAATATCATGGGGTGGCGTGCACTGGATATTAAGAAAATCATTTACGTGATGTACCTTCATGACCAAAATATGACGATAACTTTTTCCAGCATAAAATCTGTAATGATCCGAATCCAAATTTTTGTTTAATTCATCAATTAAAATCGATGCTTCTTTGCTAGCGATGTGCCCGGCGCTATAGTCCACCATTTGGTGATTTTCGACCGTCACGAGGTTACAGCGAAAAGCAATCTCATCACTCGCCAATTGAATTCCCATGCTCGCCGCCTCTAAAGCCGCTCGACCAGAAAAATATTTTCGCGGATCATACCCCATCAAGGCGAGGTTTCCGATATCTGATCCGGGTTTCATCTTTGGCGGAATCGTTTGCACTAGGCCACAAAATCCATGTTGGGCTAAGTAATCCATATTGGTGCGATGAGCTACTTCCAGGGGGGTTTTATTCCCTAGCACCTCTATCGGATAATCCGCCATACCATCGGGGACAATGACAATGTATTTCATGTTCTATTTTCTTTCAAGCCATCAGATAATATTTTAACCAAACTTTTTACTATGCCCCTACGAGAAGCCCCATTGGCCAAAATTTGTTTTTCATTGTTGATGATATAACCGTGATAATGATTGTTCCTTAAACTATTGGCCACAACCAAATCACAGTGTGCTTTTTTAAAAAGTTCGGATGCCGTTATGGATAAATGTCGATTGCGTAACGTCGGTTCCAATTTAAATCCTACCAAGATCGAATTGGGGGCCCATTGTTTTATTCTGTTTATAATTTTAATTGTTGGGATTAGATGAAGTTTTAATTCATCTAATTTTGAATTTAGCTTGGATCGATAGGTCTTTTTCAGTTTATAATCCGAAACAGCCGCTGCGTGAATAATGATATCAAAGTGCTTTTCTAATTCTTTTTTTAGTAACGTTAACAATTCTTGGAAATAATGATATTTAATGATTTTTATTTTGCGAGGGGCTAAAAAAAATTGCGTCACTGGCCCTTCGAGCACAGTCACTCTTGCTCCTTGTTTCTGCAATGCTATAGTCAGGAGGTGACCTAATTGCCCTGTGGAAACATTGCTGATCACCCGAACTTCATCGATGGGAATCCATGTTGGGCCACAGGTTATTAAAACCTTCTTATTTTTTAACGAACGATTAATAAGCAATTTAAAATCCGATTTCCCTAAGTACAGACTTCATATCCGCATCAACGGTAAGAGGCTGAGCCACATTTTTGATAGCGGTATTAGGATCTTTTAAACCGTGTCCGGTTAAAGTGCACACGATCTTTTTCCTCTGATGGCTTTGAAAATATCTATTTTTAGATAATTGAATAATCCCGGCAACCGAAGCGGCCGAGGCCGGTTCCACAAAAACGCCACTGCCCTGAGCAAGTATTTTGTAGGCCGCAATGATGTCTTCATCGGTAATGGAATCGATCAATCCTCCCGATTCATCCCGTGCGGCTACGGCTGCCTTCCAGCTGGCGGGGTTTCCTATGCGAATAGCAGTGGCAATCGTCTCTGGTTTTTCAACTACTCTTCCTAACACAATAGGAGCCGCCCCCGCTGCTTGAAATCCGAGCATTTTTGGTAATCTTTTTGACCGACCTGATTCTTGATATTCCTTATACCCTTTCCAGTAGGCGGTAATGTTGCCGGCATTACCGACAGGGATTGCATGAAATTCCGGTGCGTCGCCTAAAACATCACAGATTTCAAAGGCTGCCGTTTTCTGTCCTTCAATGCGAAATGGATTAATGGAATTAACCAATTCCACCGGATATTTTTTTGTAATTTCTTTGACCAATGTTAAGGCTTCATCAAAGTTCCCCCGAACGGCAATGACTTTAGCTTGATGAATCATCGCCTGTGCCAATTTTCCCAAAGCGATATTGCCTTCGGGGATTAATACGATGCAGCGTAGGGAACCGCTGCGGGCGGCATAAGCCGCGGCGGAAGCGGATGTGTTCCCGGTAGAAGCGCACATAACGATGGTCGCTCCTTTCTCCTTCGCTTTGGAAATAGCCATCGTCATGCCGCGATCTTTAAAGGATCCGGTGGGATTAAGCCCCTCATATTTCAAATAAACATCGAGACCAATCGTTTTTGTTAAATCCTGGGAAAAGATAAGTGGTGTATTTCCCTCATTTAAACTTACGATCGGGGTTTTCGATGAAATGGGTAAAAGATCTCGATAGTGATCAATGATTCCGTTCCAACTCACTTTGAGGACTCCATTATCAAAAAAGTTTATCGAGGTTTTAGTGTTTATGGTAAGTCTTCCATGCGGATGACGACAGGTTTACTTTTGACAATTCCACTTTTGTGAATCTCATCCAAGGCTAAACGAACCATATTCTCAGGAGCATAATCTGTCAACATCACCACCGGTACAGCAACCACTTTATCGTGGGCCTTCTGTGTTACGGAATTAATGCTAATCCCATGGTGTCCTAAAATACCGGTAATCTGAGAAAGAACCCCGGGTTTATCCGCGGCCATAAAACGAAAATAAAATTTGGACTGAACTTGATCAATCGACTTAACAACCGTGGTGGCTGATTCTTGATGCAAATTCGCTAAATAATTTGATGCCCGACACCCTTCGCGTGAAGCAAAATTGATTAAGTCACTGATCACTCCCGAAGCAGCCGACATCTGTCCAGCGCCTTGGCCAGACAAAAGGATATCGCCCAACGGATCGGCATCAACAAAAATGGCGTTAAAAATTCCATTAATGGAAGCTAAAGGATGATCTTTAGAAATCAGGGTCGGGTGAACTCGGGCTTCGATTTCCTTATCAATTTTCTTGGCAATCGCCAGAAGTTTAATGGTTAAATTTAAACTCTCGGCGTGTTCAATATCCACATGGGAAATATGTGTGATCCCTTCGGTATAGATATCGCTTAATTTGATAAATTTTCCCAATGTTAAAGAAACGAGAATCGTTAATTTATGTGCTGAATCCATCCCAGAGATATCGAGGGTTGGATTACTCTCCGCGAATCCATTTTGTTGGGCCTCGGCCAAGGCCTGGGCAAAGGTATAATTTTTCTGGGTCATGGAACTTAAAATGTAATTACAGGTTCCATTGATGATCCCGTACAACCGGTTGAACTGATTGCCGGCTAAACCCGAGGTGATTATGTTGATGAGCGGAACTCCTGCCATTACTGATGATTCAAAGTAGATATTTCGGTCGTTAAGATGCGCTTCTTGAAATAACTCTTTTCCATGGTGAGCAATGAGCTCTTTATTGGCCGTGATCACATGTTTGCCCTGTTTAAGAGCGGTCAAAATAATTTCTTTGGAGGGATTCAACCCACCAATGAGCTCGATAACAACCGCAGTTTCGGAATCGTTTAAAATATCGTTAACGTTGGTTGTCAATATCGTGCCGACTAATCCTTCTGTATTTTTTTTGCTGATGCTGCGGTCGCAGATGGTCTTGACAACAAATTCCATATTAAATTTCTTGCGAATATAGTTTTTTTTTCTTTGAAGAAATTTAACGACCCCCGAGCCGACATTTCCATAACCAATTAATCCGACAATTACCCTTGTCATTATCCTTTATCCTTATTTTAAATTTAAAGTAGAACTATTAACTATTCTCTTTTGTTTAGTGCCGACTCTTTCTGCAAGAATTCAATCATTTTTTCTAAAAGAAACTCCGCTTGTTGAGTAAGAGCATCAAACTTTAGCCGTGTTTCATAGATGATGTTCGCCACCATCTCGTGCGATTCTAAGACGGTTCCCTCTAAGACAGTTAAGTCGGTAAAATGGGGAGTCCTCAGTTCAATCATCAGTTTCGTTGAAGGATCAAAACGATGCGAGGTTATTAAACACATCCCTCCCCGGCTAATATTTTTTATCTGAGTAATCTCATATTTTACAGTTGGGTTCGCTTTGTCATAATATTTGACAATAAAATTTTTTGCTATCCGTACGTATTTGCGACGTTCCGGAATGCTTTCCTCTTGGACAAAATCTCTAACTACTTTTTCGAGAATAGATTTAATCTCAGGGCTCGGCTTGTCAAATTCAACATGTGTTTCATTAACAAAATTCGGGATTTTTTCAAAGACCGTTTTCACGCTTCCATCTAATTGTATACTTTTTTCCAAATAGGGAATCTTTATTTCAATCTTAAGTTTGGTCAATGGCGCATATCGATGAGGTGCAGTAAAGCACATCCCACCCACGCTTATATCTTTTATTTGTGAGATTTCCTGTAAGGCGGTAGGATCATTTTTATCATAGTAGCTGATATAAAATGTCCTTTTAATGCGGGGGTTGTGCCTTCTCTTATTAAAGAATCTTTCGTCCATTATTTACTTTTTTCACCCCCTCATTGGGATGAATTAGTATTTAGAGTTTGATTGGAGCGGTGAGACTTTTCCGCCTATGGCGGGAGAACTCACCTTGTTTATTTAACTCAATCGGAGCGCTGGGAATTGAACCCAGGACCTCTTGAACCCCATTCAAGTGCGCTAAGCCAACTGCGCTACGCTCCGGTTTGCATCTATGATGAAAGACTGTAACTTAATGAATTTGAATGTTATAGCGAAATTTCCACCGTACAATAGAAACACAATTATACTATATAATCATTTTGTTGCAAAGAAGAAATCCTCCTGAGAGCATTGAGGAATTCGAGAGAAATTCTAAGAAAAAGATAACTAAATAATAAGCTATAGGATAGAAAATAAAATAATTTCTATCATATAGTTTTCGCATGAATTATTATTCAGCCTTCATCTTACGTTTCATTAAACCCATAACAGCCTTTAATGGCCTTTTGTCTTTATAAATAATATTATAAACCTCTCGGGTAATAGGCATAGGGACATGATATTTTTGACTTAGTTTATAAGCTGCCTTAACGGTAGCTATTCCTTCGGCAATCATATCCATGGAGGAAGTAATCTGTTGAATTGTCTTACCCTTACCTAACTCTTCTCCAACATATCGATTGCGACTTTGAGAACTAAAACAGGTTGTCACCAGATCTCCTAAGCCACTTAATCCTGAGAAAGTTTGATTTTTGGCCCCCAGAGCCTTCCCCAAACGGGCTATTTCCGCTAATCCCCTGGTTAAAATCGCAGCTTTAGTGTTTGCTCCATAACCTAAACCATCACAAACACCGCAGGCAATCGCAATGACATTTTTAAGACTTCCCCCCAATTCAACACCAATCACGTCAGCATTAGTATAAATACGGAATTTTTCTGAGTTGAGAATTGCTTGTAATTTTTTGGTGATACTCCGATCATGGGAAGCTACCACCGCTGTTGATGGGACCCCTCGGGCAATTTCTCGGGCGATATTCGGTCCTGAAAGTACAGCTAAGCGAACAGAACCCAATTCTTTATAAATTATTTGGGACATACGCAAAAGGGTTGTATTGTCAATGCCTTTAATGACGCTCATAAATATTTTTTTAGAAAGATCATAGACTCGCAACCGTTTCAGGATAGGACGAGCATATTGGGATGGAATGGCAAGAATGATTAATTGAGCTTTGCTGATGGCTATCTTAAGGTCGCTGGTGAGTTCAACTTCCTTCGGAATGGTAATGCCCGGCAAGAATTTATAATTAATGCGAGTTCTTTTAATTTTTTCGATATAGTCGGGGAATGCCCCCCAGAGCTGGACATGGTAGTTTTTCCTAATGAGATAAATGGCTAGGGTCGTTCCCCATCCTCCATCTCCTAAGATTGAAATATTCCTAACACCCTTGGTCATTTTTTAACATCTCTTTACTTAAATGGAATATACCGCTAATTAATTTGATGGTACAGGGTTACTCTTGACTTTATATAAACAAAAAACTTGATTAGTATAAATTTTTTCAAGAAGATCGTTATTTCCGGGATTGGCATAATTCATAAAGACGATATAATTTACCTTATATTTAAAAAGAGCATTGAGAATGGCTGTGGTCGTCGGATGATCAATATAGACTTTAAAGGGTTCTATGTCCTTTAATCTCTTTTGCCATTCAACAGCCGACCTATAATCAAAACCAATAATACCACAATCTCGGTAACAACAGATAATTTTTCTCTCCGAGAGGATACGGAACCCCCCCATTTCCATATCATGAGGCACCAGCAAGGAGGCATTTTGGGGGGTGTGCGTCTTGACAAAGCGCTGCATATCCTCCCAGTTTCTTTGCATTTGCCAAAAACCCGGTCCCTTATTTTGAATTTCTAATTTGCAATAATGATAATAACTGTAATTTAAAAGCGAAACAATTAATGGAATGAGGATCAACATATTTCTAAGAATAGTCACACGTTGTTGTCCCCACCGAGAATAATACAAAAGACAAATTATGATTGCACCGGGTGGGATAACGATTAAGGTAATTTTACTAAAAATATTCCAATGAACCTGCCGCAGGTTTAGAAATAATCCTAAAGCACAAAGGATAAGTCCGATGATGAGGGCGGTCAATACTAAGTTATGTTTTAGCACTGATTCCCCTCGCCAAAATTTTTTTAATAAGAGGAAGAAAATCAGAAAGGTTACGGCAAAGGTGGTTGACATCTCTCCATATTTATAGAATTCGAGAAGAGCGAATGAAATTACCGTGATAGCTCCTACCCAGATACGATCATCTCTGATTACCTGTAAAACTGTCAGTGTTGTGTATCCTACCAAGAAATAAAGTAAGAATTGGGTATTACGCACTAAATTTAGGTCAATGATAAATCGTGAAGGGTAGATATACGTGAAGATAAAGGAAACGATTAATGACAAAAGGCAAGCAAGAACAGTCGCCTTCATTTTTTTATCTTCGCGGAAAGTTTTGTTATGCGTGAGATTAAAGATATAAAGCACAAGAAGCATTAAATATCGTTCTGTGGCTTTAAGGAATATCATCCAGTTGCTGAAGACACTTTTTAAAGGAATATCTTGAAAAATAAAATTTGCCGGACAGGCTATTTGGTAAAGAGAAATCCAATCTTGGAATATGGGATCATTGGGGAGAGCTAAGTTTCGTATATATTTTTGAAAAGTCCACAAAAAGACAGGAAGGGCAAAAATAAAAAATGCGGTTGATGCCTTTATGATCATTTTCCATCCGTATCGACGAATATTTTCTAATAAATAAATAAGTAAGTAGATCATTGGGAAGAGACTGTAAAGGGCGTGAACATTGGCGGAAATTCCTAAGAGGGCAGAGGCCAAAAGGAAACGTTCACGATAAAAGAAATAAATGCCACCCAAAATGATACCTAAGGCGAATTCCTGGTGAGAAAATGTTCGATAGAGAAATTCATCCACGCGACACAACAGAATCATAGTCAAGACACAGCAAAAGGCAGCAAATTTTCGTTGGGAGATAGAAAACCATAATTTATAACTGAATAAAAATAAAAAATAGCGTGAAATTAGGTAAAGGAGGAAATAGGTTATGGGGACTTGATCGACGGTGATGACCTTGGCAAGTAAGGGATAAAAATAGGATGGAAAATTTTTCTTTAAGCTTTCCACATAATAATCACCTTGATAGAGGTTGTGGTCAATGAGACTTTTTAAAAGAGGGATTTCCAGGTGCTGATCATCCCAGGCATAGGTGTATCCGTTGGTGGCAAGAAAGGCCAACAGAAGAATAACACCAATAATCCAATCGTTTTGAAAAAAGACTTTGATATTTTTTTTAAATGAGGCCATGAAACTTTGGAGGGCTAAGAAGATACAGAATTAACTTCACTTCCAGACGAAGATTTCCCGAATCACTTGATACATATACGCTGCTCCCCATCGCCAGACTTGAAGTTTACGCTCCCCTCCCTCTCGGGCTGGTTCATCCCCGGGGATATCAGCGACTTTTAATTTTTTTTTCGCACAGCGAATGGATAAAAGAGGTTCCCAGCTTATCGTTGTCTTAAAGAGTTTTTCTTCAGTCTCATAACTTGAATCTTTGTCCAAATCTAGATCATAGATTAAACTCTTTTTATAAACACGGTAAATGACCATCGCATCGGTGTAATGACCACCATGCAAAAGATCGATGAGGGTGGTAAACATTTTATTCCCGAAGGCGGTGATGGCGTCATCGTCATAACTCTTCGCCCCTTGGGCATAACGGGAAACGATCACCATATCATACCCCTCTTTTATCTTGGCAATGCAGCTAGGGATGAGTTCCGGAATAGAGTTTCCATCAGGACTAAAGGTAAGAACAACATCCCCGGTGATATGGGGTAAAGCTTCCATATACGCATGACGCATCCCCTTCTTTTTCTGAATGACAATAGGATATCCCATTTTTTGGGCATATTCGATGGTGCCGTCGGTGGATTGTCCATCCACAATGAGAAGTTGGTCATACCATTCTGGACAAATTTTGGGGAGGACGGACTTCATGCCATCAATTTCATTTAAGGTGGGGATCAGTAAAGTAACTTTCATGAATTTTTTATCTCAGTATTTAAGAAATCGTTTAACATTATACATTGTTGTTAGAAAAAGTGTATTGCTTTTTTATAAAAAGAAAATTTTTAACGTGGTGAATCAGTAGAAATGGAGGAAAGGAAATTAAATGGTGAGTAAAATATGGAGCGGGCGATGAGAATCGAACTCACGTTACCCCGTTAACACTCTTGCCCTATCTTTAATAAGTCCAATGTTGGCAAGAGTGTTAACGGGGCGAAGCCCTCACGAATTTTCATCGAGAGGGCTTTCGCCAGCTTGTTAATGACAACGTGACTTACAGAACGAAGTGATGTAAGTTACAGTCGGAATTAATCCCTCTGTTAAACGATTTATAAAAAATGGAGCGAGAGAAGGGAATCGAACCCTCGTTACCAGCTTGGAAGGCTGGAGTTCTGCCACTGAACTACTCTCGCTTCAACTTCTCTAAGGGAGAAGGCTGGAGTTCTACCATTGAACTACGCCCGCGTTAAGTTCTTTAAGGGAGAAGGCTGGAGATTTTACCACTGTCCTTGTTTTCCTTTAAAAAATATTTTAGATGAAACAAGGACTGTCCCTGCCTCCTTTTAAAAGTTAATGAGAAAAACAGGGGATCGAATTACTTTCGCTTTAAATGCTAACCCCTCGCTTTGCTCGGGGTGATTTTTGCTAACACTTGTGTCGCCTCGATTTATTGTTTTACTCCACAAGTGTAAGCAAAAAATCATGGGCAGAGGAGGATTCGAACCTCCGTAGCGCAAGCGCAACAGATTTACAGTCTGTCCCCGTTGGCCACTTGGGTATCTGCCCCGACTTTTCTTAAGAAAATATTTTCAGTATGTATAGATGAAGTCAGGACTGCACTTGCTTCCACAAAATGTTCATCTAGAAAAGCAAGTGCTGCCCGTATGTTTTATTAATGTACACAAAGCTTCGCTCATTCTCCTCTAGTCACACCATCCAAAGCTGCTCTGGCTTTTCTAGAAATTTATTTTAGGTAGCCAGGACTGCTTCGATTTCATCTATTAAAAAACGTGGTGCCGACCCGCTTTAAATCATTAAAGCCGATGAGAGGCTTCGAACCCCCGACCCACTGATTACAAATCAGTTGCTCTACCATCTGAGCTACATCGGCATAAAATTCCTCAAAGAACAAAAAGCGGGTGTAATATATCAGATTTACAACGGACTGTAAAGGGAGAACTTCCCGGTAATTGAAAAAATCTTAAGAATTATAGAATCCATTAACCTTTAATGATAAACTTATGTACTATGATGAACCAAGAAAGTAAAAAAGTCATTTTTCTATCAGTTATTGTTATCGTGTTCTCCGGTATTCTCCTTCTGTTCACTTTTGCTTTATCACAACAAACTACACCCATCACCCTTCTTTCAAGGCTGACTAGTATTTTGTACATCCCAACGCACAATATCTGTTATCTTGGCAGACTAGGGGGACTTCACGCCTATAGTTATTTTTACTTTTTAATATGGTTGTCCATTGTCATCATTAGATTCGTGAGAATCAAGTTCCATCTTCAATCGATTCCTTTTTATCGGTTTGTGGTGGTAACAACATTCCTAGTCTATTTCCTTTTGATGGCTTTCCAGACGGTAAATCAACTAAAAAATTTTATTCAGGAATGGGATGTTTTTCATGAGAGATCTAAAGAAGAACGAAAGTTAATCATTTTCGGTGATATTTATACATTTGCGAAATATTGTCAGAAACTCCTGCCGGGTTATCATCGATCCGAATTGATTACCGATCTCGATACATCGAGAGATCCCGGTATGTATATGCATCGGGCCTTAGCATATCACCTCTACCCAATTGATATTCGTTCGGTTCATGCGGATGAACCCATGGATAGTGTAGTTATTTATCATAAAAAAGGAGCTCGAGATTTTGTGCCGGATGGTTTCGCAATTAAGGGGATTTTTAATGAATATAATATACTGGCCGTCAAAAAGGATATGGCTCAATAATGTTTGAGATCATTTTAGGACTTTTTTTAGCAGTCGGTATCCCTCTAGGGTTGGGCTACAGCGTGGTCATCGTTTTATTTCAGAAGAGGCCATTGGGGATCCTATTTTCTTTAGCGCTCGCTTACGGTCTGGGGATGGGGTTACTCACCCAATGGATGCTAATTTTGGGGGCTCTCAAAATTCCCCTTGGGGTGGCGACTATTGGATTGCCCTTGATTAGTCTCACAATTGGTCTCAGTATAGCAATAACCGTGTTGGGCAAAAATATTAAACCTCTTACCCTCTCTCGGTCCAATGTTACTGAGCAAAAGTGGGATGTCCTTTCAATTATTTTAGCACTGTATGTGTTGTATTGTGTCGTGTATATATTTTGGCGTTCGCTCAGTATCCCTATAGCGGATTGGGATGCGATTGCCACGATTGCCTTTAAAGCCAAGGTGTTTTTCGATGAGCGATCACTAGCACATTTGAAAACTTTACCCTATGATAGCTACCCTTTACACGTTTCCTTTTTAGAAACATGGATCGCTATGAATCTGAGCCATTGGGATGATCAATTAATTAAAGTAATCTTCCCTCTCACTTTTTTATCTTATTTATCAATACAATATTATTTTTTGAGAATTTTTGTCAATCGACGTTGGGCATTATTGGGAAATATTTTATTGGTTGGATCGAATTTTTTTATGTATCATGCGACCATTGGATATCGAGATTTCACTTTGATGTATTATAACTGTGTTACCATTATTCTTTTAACACTTTGGAATTGCCAGAAAGAAGACGCTTATTTGGTTATGGCAGGATTATTCTCTGGATTCACTACTTTCTCAAAAATGGAAGGAATGATCTATTTGCTACTGCATGTCATTATTTTAATTTTCATTCTCGTAAAGATTAATCCTTATTCTTTTTTAAATAGTCTACGAAAATTATGTAAGTTTGGGATCCCAAGTTTTGGGATTTATTTTATTTATTTTTTTTATAAATTTTTTACTAAAGCACATCTAGTTAAACAAGGCACGGAAATTAGCTTATCGTGGGACAATTTAAATCGGATACCAACCATTATTTACAAATTCTTAGAGAATTTGTTCCTAACGGGAAATTGGAATTTAATCTGGGTATTATTCTTATTAAGTATAATAAACCCCCATAAGGTAAAACAAAGAGCTGCAATCACCATCCCATTATTCACATTAGCAATCTTTGGAGTGAGTTTTTTTCTTTTCTTTTTGTTAACTCCATATTTTGAGTGGATCTCCGTCCCAGGAAAAGAAGATGCCCTTTTATCGAGAATAATTCTTCATTGTTTCCCTCTATCCACCATTCTAATTATTTTGCTTAATAGCCCATCCCAGGAAAATCATCCATAAGTTCAATTTATCCCCTCAATAAGGCCCATAAAATACGAAAGCCATGATAAATTTCATTCACTTTTGATTTTCCAGCAATCCTCTTTTTTTCAAAGGATGGTATTTCGGTATACTTAAATCCGAGTTTATGGGCTCTAATAGGGAATTCGATGCAGTAGTCAAAATTTGTGGATTTCATATGACGATCGATGGTCTCAAAAATTTTCTTCTTTGTTGCTACATAAAGAAATAAACTGTCAGATATATGAACTTTATGAAGAATATTGAGAAGAAACGTAAAAATTTTATTCCCAATAAAACGAATTAAAGTATCATCAGCACTTCCGGATCCTGGAAGATATCTTGACCCGTAGGCGATATCATAACCTCCTTCAAGACATTTAATAAGTTTGGGGATGTCAGTGACTTCATAGGATCCATCTGCATCAATCAGGACAACAACGTCTCCACTGGCATGTTTGATTCCGGTGGATACAGCTTTTCCATAACCCTTGCCTTCTTGGAGGATTACCTTATGTCCCCATTTTTGTACAATTTCAATCGTATTGTCTTTGGAATGGCCATCTACAACCAAAATCTCATCGACTAATCCTTTTGGAATTCCTTGTAAAACTTTTCCAATGGATTCGGCTTCATTAAGTGTAGGTATGATCAAAGAAACTTTCATAATAACTCACTTTTTTGCTTCTACATTAAGACTAATTAAAAGCCCATGATCTTTATCCATATGAGGAAAATAGGCTTGTGAATAGTCATCGTAGCGTTTATTTTTTCCGGTAAATACTTTCCTCCAGTCCCATTTTTTAATATTGCGAAAGCCAATAAAGCCTAATAAATCCTTTAAAGAATTATAATCATATATAGTTTTGTGATAGATGATGAGATGATCATTGATGGGCCATCGTCCATAAAAAGGGCCAAGAATAAATTGCAAATTTTTGGTCTGAAGATAAACCCTCACTAAAGATTCAAAATTTGGTACAGCCACTCTTAATATCCCTCCCTTTTTTAATACGCGAAACCATTCCCTTAAAACATCAATGACTTCCACACGGTCAAAATACTCAAGCATATGGGAGGAGTAGATTAAGTCGACGGAATTATT
>JAHFGK010000201.1 GCA_023247475.1 Candidatus Omnitrophota bacterium | reverse complement strand
AGACAAGGAGGATTCCCGCGAATAATTTTTTATGTTCTGTAAAAGATTTCTTCTCTAACCCTTTGTATTTCATAGAGCTACAGCTAAGATGGTAACACACTTTTAAGAAAAAGTCAAGGTCACCTGACCCCACCCCCGAAATTAAAGCCACTTGCAAGGCGAGTCCTCTGGGTGGTTAAATACCGCTTCGGACGGCAAAACGCAAAGCCTCTTGCGTTCAGGGCTTCAAAAGCCGCTGGAAAAATTTTTGTGCGGGAAAATTTTACCCGATCCAGAGAAAGAACAAAAAATAAAATACAATAAGGAGCGGACTAATTTTTATATTTTCCATTTTTTTTATTTAATAGCCTTTCGATCAGATCTGCTGCAAGTTCAACACCATGTACGTTCCAGTGGGTGTCGTCCATGTGATATAATAAAATTTTCTTTTCGCGATACGCTTCTTCAAAGGCTTTTTGCGTGTCGATCACCTCTATAGATTCGGCTTGTAATCTTTGTATTAACTGTTCTAAAAATACTGGTTTCTTTTTTATCGGCAAGTATTCATAATAAATATTTTCTTTATTAGGAATTGGCAAGAAGATAAAGCGAATACCCCTGCTTTCTAATATTTGATCGTAAGATTTGATAATTTGTACAATCCTATCTATCTCTTCACGTGGGACATCCTTATTAGCCTCTATGCCGTAATAAAATAGCAGCTTTGGACTCAATATCGGTTTATCCTTTGTATCTGATTTTATAAGTAAAGACCTAAATTTTTCAGTGATTTTATTTTTTATATCTCTGATTCTCTCCCTAAAAAAGTGACACATATTGTTTTTGTAAATCCGGTCAAATAAAATTGCTAATTGTTGGTGCTTACTTAAATAGTTTTTAACAGACCATTTTAACCCTGAAGATGCTGCGCCTCCGCTGTTAATTTTTGGTTTAACCAACTCCGGAATAAATATTTCCATTTCTTCAAGAATAACTATATCCGGAGGTTTATCGATAAATCTCTTAGTGTTTAAAAATGTGTTTACAGGCGCGAGTTCCTGTGAAGTAAAAGGATATACGCTCATTTTTAACCTTCGTTCCAATATTTCCGAGAGCATATTTTGTTGTGTCAAGCTGGGGCCAGCGACCTGAGAATCTCCAATAATTACGATTTTATGTCGGTTGATATTTGAATCGCGCTTTCTATATCCATATCGGTCCGTTTCCCATTCAACTGGTTTTTTCACAGCAAATTTTGTAAGATGACTCAGATCCCCTTCTTCTATCATTGAGATTTTCATATTGGGATAGAAATTACCGGGGAGCGACGAATGAAATCTCTTTACTAGCAGTGCCTCCCAAACCCTAAATGTAAAAAAGTTAATCGGCAAAATAAATAACTCAAGAAAATAGAGAAATATTATTATTGATAAAGCTAGAAGGAACGCGCCGGGCAATTTCTTAAAATTGAAAATAAATGAATTCTTTTCCACCGCTAACCCCAGATATAATAATTAAATAATAACAAGTAACGTAAATTGCTGCTTTAAGTAAAATATTAGATTTATAAATCACCATAAGGTCATTTTTTATAAATTGCCCAAACTCAACTGCTAACAAAAACCAAGTTAAGCCAATTATGCTGAAAAGATTAATACCAGGCGTAATCTTAAAATTAAAAATAAGACTACCTAACATACTGAAAATTTGATCCATAGACTTGGCCCTAAAAATCAACCACCCCAAACACACCAGGTGAAAGAAGAAAGCAACTCTTATATAGAACCATATTTTTTCTATGATAACATTTTTAGGATTTGGGATTTTCGCTAAGCTAGGTTGAAAGAGCCTATGCACTATCAGGAGTAATCCCTGGTATGCTCCCCAGATAACAAATGTCCACATTGCACCATGCCAGAGTCCGCCTAAAAGCATGGTTATAGCTATATTTCTGTAAGTAATAAACTTACCTTTTCTGTTGCCTCCTAATGGTATATAGAGATAATCTCTTAGCCAAGTCGAAAGGCTTATATGCCATCTTCTCCAGAAATCAGCTGGATTGGTAGCAAAATATGGCAGATTAAAATTAATCATAATCTCAAAACCCATACATTTACCAAGACCCCTGGCTACATTGGAATATCCTTCAAAATCGCAGTATATCTGAAAAGCAAAAGCATATAGCGCAATGAGAACTTTAGCGCCATTATAAGGCCCGGAAGAAGCAAAAACAGGATCCACTATTTTCGCTAAATTATCTGCAACAAAGATTTTCTGGAATAAGCCCCAGAATATAAGGTAACTTCCTTCATAAAATTTATCCAAAGAGAGTTTTCTGGTGGCCAGAACTTGCGGAAGAAGATCCTGCGCTCTCATAATAGGTCCTGCTACAAGCTGTGGAAAATATGTTACAAAAAGAGCGTAATCCAAGAACTTTTTTGTAGGAGTCAGCTCTCTTCTGTAAACATCCAAAGCATAACTCATGGCTTGGAAGGTATAAAAAGAGATTCCTACGGGAAGTATTATCTGCAGTATATGCGAGTGGATGGAAAAACCGAAATGATGGACTAACCACTCAAGATTATCTGTGAAAAAATTAAAATATTTAAAGAACCCCAATATGGATAAATTAACCAATATGCTTAAGAACAAAAATCGTTTTCTTGTTTTTTCATCATTTGATTCATATATTTTTATAGCGCAGAAGTAGTCAGTGGTTATTGAGGTAAACATTAAAAATAAGAACCGCCAGTCCCAAGCACCATAAAAAATACAACTTGCTATAAGGAGCATTCTGTTTTGCCACTTGTGGTTTAAGACAAGATAGAGACTGTAGACGATTATAAAAAAATTTGCAAATTGTAAAGAATTAAATAACATGAGTTAAGCCACCCCTTCTACAGCACATTAGACGTTTAGACGGTGTAGTTTTATTATAAAAGATAAGGTGGTGAGTCCCACATACAGGACTATCGCAGCATCGCCCATGATCAGACCATGCCGCACCCAAGTAAAAGAAGTGCTGAAGAATAAACCAATCAATAATAAAATAAATAAGGGACTCCTTGATAATGAAAAAAGAGAATCAGAGTTGATGATGATCAATGATAAAGGAATAATCCATATAACATCGGTGTAAGACCACCTATTTGCCGGTAGAAAAAACTCGCTTATAAAAACCAATACTGCTCCGATCAAAAATAACATACTTGTAGAAATGTTTTTGATGTGGAATTTATAAAGAAAAGGGATGAATAGCAAAATAATGATCAAAAAGATTGCAAAAATATCGAATGGAAGAATAATTCCCAGTTTTTTAAAAATGTCCTGGAGAGATGAGACGCAGCTCGGAGAATCATTCCCTCTTCCTAAGAGATCATAAGGAATACCTTCGATCATTCTAGGATAACAAGCGCCATCGAACGCCTTTCTGGGAGAGAGATTTATTGCACTAAGGATTGGCATGGCCGAAATATAACTTTTCCAGACCGATATGCCCGTTGCCGTCACTGTGAAGGATATCGTTAATAATACCCCCAGGCCCATTCCAAAAAGCAGTCTCCATTTTTTATAAACAACCATTGGGATACCCATGAATATCACGTTCGGCCTAAGGCTTGCGGTAAAGCCGAGTAGAAAACCGCTCAAGATGGAACCCGTTGTATCTTGCCTCTGCAAAATCCAATAAGATACTGCCATCAAAAATACATACAGAATATATATCTGACCGCTTTCAATGTGAAACCGCCAAAAATAACTGCCGGAAATAAAGAAAAGGCCGAGAATCCAAATGACCTTAGACTTGACTGCCGAAGCTGTGCTCTTTGAAAATAGGATAAGAGTGAGCAAAAATAATGCCCATTGGAATACAAACCATACAAGTCTCTGTGTTTCATACGGCAATCCTGCCATCGTTGAATGGATCGTTAAAACAGTAGGGGGCACGCTAATCCTAGAAACAATGTTACTGGGATCATCATGAGGATCAACGAATAAATCTGGCTGACCCTTGCTCCATCTAAAATAGTAGGGATCAAGCCCCTTCATTAACAGTCTCGAGCCGATAACTCTCGTTCTGAAGTCGACACCTTTATGGTTAAGGACACTCTCAAAATCGCATACAACTCCCAATACAGATATAA
>JAHFGK010000200.1 GCA_023247475.1 Candidatus Omnitrophota bacterium | reverse complement strand
AGATGAGTTAAAGTATCAAAAACAGAACGTGATTGAAAGCAGTGACCTTATGATAGTGAAATTGCGCTATAAAAAACCCAATGAAGAGAAAAGCCAATTGATCACAGAAACTGTCAGCAAAAATGAAATCAAAAAGGAAAACACCTCCAATAATTTCCAATTCGCTTCTTCTGTTGCTGAATTCGGGCTTCTTTTGCGAGATTCACAGTTTAAAGGTTATGCCACTTATCCAGATGTTTTGAACCGTGCGCAGAAAGCTAAAGGAAACGATGAATGGGGCTACCGACAAGAATTCATTGATTTGGTGGGTAAAGCCCGTGACTTGGCGCCGGTCAATTCCGATAAGTATAATTTTAAAGGGCAAAAGGAAGAGGCAAAGTAAGGAAAAAATAGAGGGAAATAAAAAAGGATCACAGGAGTTTTGCTAGCGCTCAGGATGAGCCCTCGGGATATTGTCAATTGTCCCGAGGGCTCTATTTTTGATCAGACAAAACATGTATTTATTGAAAAATTTATGAAAAGGCAATTCAAGAGGAAAATTTTGTGATACAATATAAATAAAGTTAATTCGTTTCTTGACAAATGAAAAAGCTTGTAGTAGGCTGGAACATAATAAAATTTAGAATCAGCCTGAATATCTTCCCTAAGAAATAATACATAATAGACAAAAAGGAGATGTGCTATGAAAATTTCAAAAAATAAATTTATGATACTGTTAGCTACCTTTTTGTTTTTAACAAAGGGGGCTTTTGCCGCAACGATTACCGGTGTCACAAAATATGACGGCGAAGCACCGAAATTTAAAGCGATCAACATGGATGCCGATCCGATTTGTTTGTCGCATCACACCACCCCGATCTATCCGGAAACGCTTGTGTTAGGTTCAGACAAAACCATGGCGAACGTATTTGTTTACGTTAAAGCCGGTTTGCAACAAAAAGATTATCCACCTCCTGCTGATCCCGTTGTCATCGATCAAATGGGTTGCAACTATAATCCACATGTTCTTGGCGTTATGAAAGGACAAACTCTTAAAATTTTAAATCCGGATGGAACGCTCCATAATGTGCATGCCTTATGTAAGGTTAATCCAGAATTTAATCTGGCCATGCCTAAATTCCGAACCGAAACAACTAAAGTGTTTGATAAAGAAGAGTGGATGTTTTCTATAAAATGTGATGTTCATCCTTGGATGGGCGCTTGGGTAGCGGTGTTGACGCATCCATTTTTCTCAACGACCAAAGAAGATGGGAAGTTTACTATTCCCAATCTCCCGGCAGGGACTTATGAAATCGAAGCCTGGCATGAAAAACTAGGGACTCAAACGACAACAGTCACAGTTGGTGCTGATGAAACAAAAGATGTAGCTTTTACATTCTCCAAACCGAGCAAGGGACAATAAAAGATTAAGAACCAGTTAAAACGGTTAGTAAAAACACGAAATTTTTATTGGAAACCACGAAACTTCCTTCTATAATAGACTACAACCTTACATTTCCTATCAATTGTAACTTAAAAATAAATAACACACTTATTTGACTTTGGGGAAATACCATGAGCCACGCGCATTCCCATTTCGATGAGTTACCATTTTGGAGAAAATATATTTTCTCCACCGACCATAAAATCATTGGTATTCAATACGGCTTAACTGGTTTGTTTTTTCTTCTTTTTGGCTTTTGTTTAATGATGCTCATGCGTTGGCAGCTGGCGTATCCTGGCCAACCCCTTCCCATCATTGGTCACTTATTTGGTGAAGAGAGGATGCCTGGTGGCGTGATGCTTCCCGAATTCTACAATCAACTTGGGGCAATGCATGGAACAATTATGGTATTCTTAGGAATTGTCCCTCTTGTATTTGCCGCGTTTGGTAATTATGTCGTCCCTCTTCAGATTGGTGCACCGGATATGGCCTTCCCGAAAATAAATATGACGAGCTATTGGTTATATTATATTGGTGGCATCATTATGCTCGTGAGTTTTTTTGTTCCGGGTGGAGCGGCGGCTGCAGGGTGGACTTCCTATACCCCGTTAGCAGATATCGCGACCATGGGACAAACGTTATGGATCATTGGGATGGTTTTTATTATTAATTCATCTTTGCTAGGGGCAATTAATTTTATTGCCACGATTTTTCAGCTACGGGCGCCGGGAATGAACTTTATGCGATTGCCGTTTTTTGTTTGGTCGGAGTTAATCACCGCTTTTCTTTTATTGTTAGCCTTTCCACCGCTTGAGGCAGCTGCCGTTTTGCAGTTCATGGACCGCATAGCAAAAACAAGTTTTTTCCTTCCCAGTGGTTTGGTGGTGAGCGGCCAACCCTTGAGTGTCAGTGGAGGAGGTAGTGTCTTATTATGGCAACATTTATTTTGGTTCTTAGGCCACCCGGAAGTTTATGTTCTTATTCTTCCTGCTTTTGGAATTATCGCCGAGATCATCGCCAATAATATCCGAAAACCTCTCTGGGGTTACAAATCCATGGTTTATTCCGTTATCACGATCGGTTTTCTTTCTTTTATCGTCTGGGCCCATCACATGTTCTTAACCGGGATGGGAACAGCCATTAGTGCCTTTTTCCAGGCAACGACCATGATCATTTCTATTCCTTCGGTTATCATTTTAACGGCGTTATTTCTCTCACTGTGGGGAGGATCAATTAGAATTAATGTTCCTATGCTTTTTGCCTTAGCCTTTTTGCCCATGTTTGGTATTGGTGGTCTGACAGGACTGCCCCTAGGATTATCCGTTAGCGACATTCCTCTCCATGACACGTACTATGTCATTGGTCACTTTCATTATATTGTAGCGCCGGGAACCATATTCGCCTTATTTGCAGGGATTTATTATTGGTTCCCGAAAATTACGGGGAGACAAATGAATGAATTTCTGGGAAAAATCCATTTTTGGCCTTCGTTAGTGTGCATGAATTTTATTTTTTTCCCTATGATGATTCAAGGATTGGCAGGGGTTTCTCGTCGACTCTATGATGGAGGCGCAAGTTACACTTTCGCACCAAAGATTTTAGAACTTAATGTCTTAATAAGTTTCGCAGCATGGATTTTAGCTTTAGCTCAAATTTCATTTATTATTAACTTCTTTTGGAGTTTATTTCGGGGAAAGAAAGTTCAAACCGATAATCCCTGGGAGGCCACGACCTTAGAATGGGCAGCGCCATCACCGCCACCGCATGGTAACTTTGAAGTTGTGCCGCATGTCTATCGTGGGCCGTATGAATATAGTGTGCCGGGTGCAACCAAAGATTTTACGCCTCAATACCAAGAAACTATTTAGTTCCGATAAACTTAGAAAGGAATTGCAACTATGTCAGCGACTGCAGATGAAATCATACCCTACACAGTAAAGCCACGACCTGATACCGGATTATTCAACGCTAAGATGGGAATATGGCTTTTCCTTTCGTCCGAAGTTATGCTTTTCGGGGCTTTATTTTCCACGTACATCATCTTACGTATCGGAGCGGAGCATTGGCCGCGAGGGGCAACGATTTTGAATGTCCCCATTGGAACCTTAAATACAATCGTTTTAATCACATCGAGCGTGACCATGGTCCTCGCTTGGGCGGCGTTACGACAAAATAGCCTAAAAAAATTTCGAATTCTTTTAGGCTCAACAATTTTATGTGCATTTATCTTCCTCTTCATTAAAACTTTTGAATACGGTGCCAAATTTGAGCACGGTCTTTTTCCTAAATATAGTACCTATATGGCCATTTATTTTACCTTGACTGGACTTCATGCCTTGCACGTCATTGGTGGAATTATTGTTAATTCTTATTTATTGGGGCCGGGAACGAAGATGTGGTATTCTGATCCGGAACGTTTTACCAATCGTATTGAAATTGCCGGTGTCTATTGGCACTTTGTGGACTTAGTGTGGATTTTTTTGTTCCCCGTTTTATATTTACTATAAAGCACGAGAGGAAGCATTGAGCACACACACCCATGACATTCAAAAGGAAATTAAAGGATATTTCTTGGTATTTGGGGCTTTACTAGTTTTTACAATAGTGACCGTAGTGGCTAGTTACTTTAAATTGCCGATTGTGTTTGCCATTATCCTCGCTCTGTGCATCGCCACGATCAAGGCATCGCTGGTCGCTTGTTATTTTATGCA
>JAHFGK010000199.1 GCA_023247475.1 Candidatus Omnitrophota bacterium | reverse complement strand
TCGAAATGCTTTCACGTGACAGAGAAATTCATAAAGGAATCGGTCTCAAACGTTTAAGAGGAAACTTCTGGGAAGCCCGGAAAGGTCTAAAAACAAGAATACTATTTCGTTGGGATGGTGAGTTAGTTGAATTTGTATTGGCTGGCAATCACAATGATGTTCGTAAGTTTTTAAAGTCTCATTAAACAGGTTCGAACCTTCTTCAGCCAGCGACCCCAGCTCTGACATGAGTCTCAGTAAACTAATAAGTTGCAAGATTGACATTTTACCCTTTCCTTGAGGTTAGAACCCATTTTGGCTTTTTAGTATTTTTATTTGACGCAGACCACTTTATAGGATATCCTTATAGTAAGAAAGTAAGGAGGTAATACAATGACTATTTTAGAGACGGCTAAAGTAACAAGTAAGGGGCAGGTCACCATTCCTAATCGTATACGTAAAATTCTTAAGTTAGAAGAAGGCTCTTCAGTAGGTTTTGCGGTCACCAAAGAAGGGGTTATTATCCTGCCCTGCAAAGTTGAGGCGCATTCCCCATATACTGCAAAACAATGGGCCAAAATTGAAAAATTGGCTTCCGCAAAAGGTAAAACTTATAATTCAGCAAATGATGCGATCAAACATATTCAAAGTTTATGAAGTTTGAATTTAAGGCATCTTTTGACCGATCTGTAAAATCCTTCCCTGATTATGAGAAAGCTGAAATTAAGAATTTGGCGATTGAGTTGGTTGGCATGCTTTCGCGTGATAGAGCAGTCCATAAAGGCGTTGGTTTGAAAAGGTTGAAAGGTAACTTTTGGGAAATACGAAAAGGCTTAAAGACGAGAATATTATTTCACTGGGATGGCGAATTGGTTGAATTTGTTTTGGCTGGGAATCATGATGACGTGAAGAGATTCATCAAAGCAAATTAGGATATATTTATTAAACAGGTTCTAACCTTCTTCAGCCAGCGACCCTTATTTGACAATCGTCGAACTTCAGAGAATTCTTGAAGGGATAATCGGTATGCCGTTGATAATTTCAATCTTAGTTGTTTTGTTGTTTCCAAATAATGCTTTTGCGGATGGGATAGCTCCCATTACATATGTTTTTACTAAAGAGACATGGTTGTTTACCTCAATAATATTAGCTTTTGCAATCATTATTGAATGGTCATTATTAAATCGAAAATTTAAGGATGTAGGGCTGAAAATAAATTTTATTCGATCAGTAATTGTCAATATCTCTTCTAGTATTGGAGGATCACTGATTTATTATATATACGCCTCCAATCAGCCCACAGTATCAAGCTATATGTTAGATTCATCATCTTTAGTTATCCCATTATTTATTCTGACAATTTTGTTAGAAATACCGGTATTAAAAATTTTTTATAAAGAAAAAGTGTCATGGATGCGAGCTGTTGGTCTCGGACTTTTTATAAATGTCATCTCTTATTTGACTATCATGGGATTTTTTGTTTTGTGGTTTATTTTGGCAATGACTTTTGGTCCTAGAAATCATTAATAAGATAGGTTCGAGTCGAATTTTAATCAACTTTTTAAAAATACGGGACAGCGCCCGACTTAATTGGGAAACGGTAGGTCAATCGATATCTCTCGTCGCTTCCTTTTGCGGATGTACAATCTCACAAGTAATTGAACCATTAAAGAAAACATATGTTATTAATCATCCGCACTAAAATTGATTCGGAATCACTTAAGAAGGTCGCTGAAGACTTAAAAGGTTATATTAAAGTTGTGGTGGATATTCGCCGTCGAATTCTATCTGCGGGCGGGCAAAAAAATGTGGATGAGGAACAGATGCTTCTCAAAGACGGGAGTCGCCAGGAAGACCTTTGGGGAGCTGGTTTGGATTTAGAAACTAATCAAATGGACTTTGATTCCATGATTAACTTAAGGCCGACACAAAATTCAAGCCGCGAGATATTGGATCAAAAAATTCGGCAGCAGGTCGAATCAATCACTAGGTCTTTATTGCAGGAGTAGGTAATGGACGCCAAAGAACTAACTTTAAATATCGCTGTCAATTTGGGCCGTTTGTGCCGTTGGTGCATGGAGGGCCGCAGGGCCAGAGTAGATCAATTTTTAGCTGAGACCGAGGAGTATTTAAAAGCGTTGGAAGCCGCCCCAAAGTCATCTCGATTTTTGCCCACCTATGAATGGTTCAAAAAAGATTTTGAGCTTTTAAGCCACAATGTCCAGATGGATGCCAATTGGGCTGAGTCTATGTTGACATGGGCAAATATTCTTACTCATCGTGCTTCATTAGCATAAGTTTTAAGGAAACGGCAGGTCAATAGATATCTCATGCCGCTTCTGTTTTCGAATGTAAAGTCGCGCAAGTAATTGAACCATTTGCATATCGGAGTTTTTACTTTCGCCAAGCAACAGACCCTTTTTTCATCTTCATTGTTTATGAAAGCATTCTTTCCTATTCTATTTTTCTCTCTTTTTTTTAATCTCTCACCTGTTTATGCATTTATTGGATTTGGTGGTGATTGCTCTTATGAAGTTTTTGAAAAGGATGCAAGTTTTAATGGCCTGTACAAGCATTATTCAAAAGATGGTTCGTTGAGATATGAAACGAATTTTAAAAATGGCAAATTAAATGGGTCGTATAAAGTCTATAAGGGAAATGGTTTCATTGCTTGCGAGATGCTGTTTAAAGATGGGGAAAATATAAATACTATTGATTATGATGAAAATGGTTTTCCTATAGAAAAAGCAGGGAGTAGTTATAACTGTTATTTTCGTGATGATGTCCCCAGAAGTTTAATCGGGGACTGGGGTTGGGAAGTGTTTTATGGAAGGTGTAATCAAAATGAACCAGGAGGTCTAAATCGTTGTTTTAACCATCAAAAAGAGAATTTGGTTTTTAAATGGAATTGTTCAAACCATCAAATTCAAGATGCTGGTATCGAATATTATCGATCAGGTGTCAAAAGGCAAGAGTACAATTTTGATAAAAGTCAACTGAAGCGATTAATTCAATACAATAAACAAGGAATTAAAATTGCGGAATACGATTTTGATGATGATGGGCGGAAGCAATCCGTGGAATATGATGATAGTGGAAAATTAAAGAGAAAAAGTGAGAGTAAAGTTGAGAAAGATTCAGATAAACGAACTAATTATGAATATGTGCAGGAATATGCAGAAGATGGGAGTTTAAAAGACCAATATCATTACAAATTTGAATTTCATGAGGCTATTGATGGGTGTGGTCTCAAAACCACAGGCGTTATTACGAAGAAAATTAAAGAAGACGAAATTTTGAAAGAAGATACTTATGTTTTTCCATCAGGGACTTGTGATGTTGGAGGCGGCAATATTATTGGCTTAGAGAAAAATTAAACAGGCCTGCCTGTGTGAATAAATAGAGTCGTCATCCCAGTAAGGCGAAAGTATTATTGGCTCCGAATTCGTTAGTGGGTTTTGGTTTTTTATGTAATGCTCCCCATTAAGCAAATGGATTTTAAGTTAGAACTGGCTCTTTGATTGTTGGTTGAAATTGAATCTCGCCCAATTCGTCCCTAATTACTAACTTTAATTAATTCTGGTTCCGTCGTGTGTCGCCGGAATTACGAATGTACAACAGATACGTAAAAAGGAGTTTAATGATGAAACTACGCGTGGTTGTTCTAGGGGCAGGTTTTGGTGGACTTGAACTCAGCACGATACTTTCCGAGGCTCTCGGTGATCGCCTGGATCTTACGCTCATTGATAAAAACGACGCTTTCTATTTTGGTTTTTCGAAACTGGATGTCATGTTTGGTCTAGAGAAACCCGACGCCGTGCGCATCCCTTACCGCCACATCGCCAAACCCGGGGTGAAATTCCGCCAAGAGGCGATAACCTCCATTGACCCGGCCGCCAAACGGGTTAAAACGGATAAAGCGACCTACGACGCCGATGTGCTGGTCATTGCCCTCGGAGCTGATTATGATTTTAACGCCACCCCCGGGCTCATCGAAGGCGGCCACGAATTCTATACTCTTGCCGGCGCCGAGCGTTTAAGCGAGTTGCTGCCGAATTTCTCAAAAGGCCGTATAGTGATCGGTGTCAGCGGAACGCCTTTCAAATGTCCGCCCGCGCCGAGTGAAGCCGCGCTCATGCTGCACGATTATCTCACCAAACGCGG
>JAHFGK010000198.1 GCA_023247475.1 Candidatus Omnitrophota bacterium | reverse complement strand
CTTAATATAAAATACTTGAGGCCGAGAAGATATTTTATTTTTTGATTTTTCTTGCAATCTATCTCTTCAGCTCCAAGATAAGGCATGATTATCATATCTACTGGCAGGTTGACTTTAGTGCTTATACAATCTTTAAAGAGCCCATCAATCATTATTAAGACATTTCCTGCCGCTTTTAATGCTTTGATATAACTCTGATAGCCATTGATATTAGAAAGGAAATAATGGTTGGAAAGATCCATTAAAATAAATTTTACTCGGTATGCTTTGGCTATTTTTGTGGAAAATGAAATCTGTTCTTCGATAGTACTCCCGGCCGGCATAAGCAGGACTTCATGTCCGTAATCTCTTATTACCTCTTCTATTTTTTTTTCAAAATCAGTTATCACAAACAGCGATTTTATCTTTATTTTTTTAAGCTCTTCTGCAAGAGCTAGACATCTAAAAACGTGTCCTAAACCGATCCTGTTTGAGCCGTCGGCCCTAAACATTACATAGTTTTCAGAAACCTTATAATTCATCCTTGGAGTTCACCGTGTTTTTTTAAGGAAATAAGCAATCCCTCGTTTCTCTTTATATGGGCATTCATTGCGAATATAACTTTGTTATGATCTAAGAACTGTCTAGTCTGCTGCGATTCAAATGGGATAGGCCCCCTATACAGGGCCAGAATTATTGCTTTGATTACTTCAAAATCCTCAGGGTGGTCAAGCGTATAACGGTAACTGCCGTCATCAGTGGAGTTGCGGAGTACAATTCGTCTAAATTGGTCCTGGTGGGTGTTGATAAAAAGCGTGACGTGTTCGCGTTCAGATTTTTTCAATGCATTTTCATGTACGTTCTCCAATACTTCAAATGAGAAGATTTCGCATCCAAGGCCTTCGGCAAATGTCGGGCCAAGACAAGCATAATCAGCCTTTTCTTTGAGATAGGTGTCAATTACTTCATCGCAGAGTTTAGGATCTATAAGGGGACAGTCTGCAGTAATTCTTATTACATGATCGATATTAAATTTTTTTGCTGCCCGATAGTACCGATCTAGTACATCTTCTTCTGATCCTCTAAAAAAAGGAATATTATTCTTCTTTGCATAACTTGCTATTACGTCATCCTTGCTATTAGCAGTGGTTGCGATGATTATTTTTTCTATTTTCTTGCTTGCTTTGAGCCTTTCCAAAAGGTAATCTAATAATGGTCGACCATTCACTTCAAGTAAAACCTTTCCCGGTAGTCTGGTTGAAGCCATCCTGGCCTGGATAATCGCGCCTATCATTTTATCACCTTAATGCCTTCGTTTTTGACTAAGGCGTTTTTTCCGCCTTCTCTTATTAGATCAATAGATTTATCCCCGCAATTGAATAATAGATCTATTGCCGAAAGATGTGATCTAAACTTGCCAAACTGTTGCTGGTAGCTTGGGTGTTCGAATTCATACCAGTATAAGGAAATTCCTGCTTTCTCAAATTTTTCTGGTTCTATATAACATTTTGAAGCAGGATTGGCTATATATTCATCTGCTCCTATTTTTTGTAAGACGCTTATAAGCCGGTCAGTTTTTGCGCCTTCAGCATTTAATTCCGAAGCGTTAACAAATTTCACATTTAATTTTAATATTTCTGCCATTCTTTTGATTATAGCGATATTTAATTCAGAAAGAGATTTCCATTCTTGGGCATATACTTCTTTAAAGAATGATTCGTATTTTTTAAAATGTGGGGTTTTAGTATAATGATGCTTAATAGATTTCCAATGTTGATCCTGCCACCTCAACTTATTATTAATTTTTACTTCGTGGATTTTTTGTCCTGATTCTTTAGCTGCCGGAACAGAAAGCCACATCGCTCCATCAAAAGTCTTAATCTTATTTCTGCATTGCCAGGATCTGGAAACGAACTGGACATCGTCAAAAAAAACGAAAATGTCTGCAGCATCGATCATTCCGAAGTACCCCATCCAAGGTAAATATGTTGGCTGGGTAATGACTGCTTTTACCATGATTTATTACCTGTGTTAATAATACGGGAGTATCATAGTCCAACGGCCCGCACTGCTATCAAAATTAAGTTCTTTTTCTGGATCTATAGGGGTTATCCAATGAGGGAGGTCATAACGAAAAAGAATAATGTCTCCAAGATCATGGTGATTCTCAGTATTGACAACTTGGCCATTAATTTCAAAACAGGTCCCACCTTTGTCAAAATCCAACCCTTTCTTTGATAACCCCAGGATCAGCCCGCAACGCTGCGGCTCGTAAGGATGTTGATGCCTGCCAAAATTTCCTCCTCCTGCCGGATAATGAATGGCTTGCGGTCTTAGTATCGATCCATTTGAAGGAAATGTAAACTTGGCATTTAATGATGCTATTTCATTTTGCAGCCGTCGCATAGCATCAAAGACTGGAAAAATTGCTTCTTTGAGCTCCGGCTCAATCTTTCCCTCTTCGAAGGAAAAATTAAAGAAGTGGGTGATATGGCGGGCTTGAGATAGATGGTGGTCATGATCTATGCGATGGAAGCTTTTGTCATCTTTAACCTGCGGGGCAGTTCTTTTTCCCCACTCTAAAAATTTCTCCTGTAATGGCAGTAGCGTTTCTTGGTCAAACACTGATTTTAAAATGACTATCTTTTTATCTTGAAGCACTGCTTTTGAAATCTCAGAATAAGGTAAACTGCCCCTAATTTGGCCGTTTTCAATGTTTCCTTCGATAATTAATAATCTATCGCTGGGCAGGTTTGGTTTTGTCATTTTTCCCCTTCTTAGTAACATGAAATATTTTTTTAAGTCGAATTTATGCTTCCATTGCCAGGCCTATGCCTTTCTCTCCATAATTATTGCCATTGTAAAGCATATATAGGTGATTATTGTGCCGAAAAACAAAGCTATATTCTATCATTTCCGATTCCCAACCAGATTCTGAAACATCAATTCCAGCTTGTTCATCTTTTCGTATCCATTTAATCCCATCGTCGGATTCAGCGTATCCAATTCGATAGTTGTTTTTTCCTTTATAGGAATACCACATTTTGTAGACACTGTTTTCTCTGAAGACACATGGACGAGCAAGTGCGTTTTCACCTTCCTCAAAATCGATACAAACAATTCCTTCTCTTCTCCAATGAATCCCATCGTTTGATTCAGCGTACTTAATGTTGTAACGTGGTAAATCTTCATGAACCCACTCCACTCCTGATACATACCACATCTTCCAGGTGCCCTCATCGAACAAGACGCAAGGAGCGGTCAATAACGAAAAAGGCTCATTATCGGTTCTTTCCAACAGCGGCGCCCTTGAAACCCTTTTGAAAGTCTCCCCGTTATTGTCGCTTACGGCTAAGCCAGCGATTAAACCCATTCTTACCGTAGACCTTTTGTTCCAACCGATATAATATAAATATTTCTTCCCTTCATGATTAGTAATCCAGGATGGCGTCACTCCATTATCATCAAAACAGCCTAGAGATCCTATACTTAAAATGGGATTTTTACTAATTCGTAAAATGTTATATGGTTCATTTATATTAATTTCGATATAACCTATATGCGACCGATTTATTTTATCTCTCCCTGAGAAGTAAATTCTATAAATATCTCCGTTTACTTTATCTGCACAAGGAACCATGGCGTGGGTAAGCCCCCAATCAAGCGTTCCCGACGGTTGGTAGATCAACCCTTTTTTTTCCCATTTCATTTTTTGCGTATTTATTTCGGCTCATTTAAGGCTAAATACCAACATCTTTGGTATCATTGTGCCAAAGCCGTAAATAAAGCTACTGTATCTCGGCAGGGCCATTTTTAAATGTTAGGAAAGATTGCTTCATTCGGGAGAAGTTACATTAAATAGGCCAGAAAGCCTCGTCTTTTAAGACGAGGATGAATGCTTTCTAGCCTATTTATGTCACAAAGTGCGGGGATAAGAAAGTGTCTCTTTTCAAGCCTCGCTCTTTAGAGCGAGGTGAGACACTTTCCCGCACTTTCATGACTTATCAAAATCCTTATTTACAACTCAGAACCAGATGTATCATAAATTATATAAACTACTTTTGTGGTGCGGTAAAGAAATTGATTACCTCTACGATAGCCTAGGTAATTTTTAATAAAGGTATTTGAAAATGTGGCCGGAAGTTAAAAAAACATCTAAGAAAATTTACT
>JAHFGK010000197.1 GCA_023247475.1 Candidatus Omnitrophota bacterium | reverse complement strand
GTAAAATCTACCGGTACAATGGATGAGGCTGTCCACGGTTCTCTAGGGCCACGTAATATAAATGACAAAGGAAAAGTCCGAGTTGCTCCAAATTTCAACTTATCATCTTCTGTATCTAAGTATGTCTTATAAACGTGAAATGGTTGGTGACTCTCAAATACCTCAGTAAAAGCCGGGCCAGCAATAAGGATTTCATCCTTCCCATCGTTATCGATATCGGCAATAACCGCCGGAGTCTGCGGCTCGCGGTTAGAAAGCCGGGCATCTTGACCGGCAATGTTTCCAATTTGGCCAAAAGCAGAATAAATGACCCAGCGGGGACAATCTATGCCCTGGGACCAGAAGAATTGGCCTCGATCAAAAGGATTCGTTTCTGGCTCAGAATAATCACAGTATTGAATAACAATATCCTGCCCGGGATGATCATCAATGTTGCCCACAGCCACGGGTTTCATCAGCTTATCAGGACCCTGAAACTCTGTAAAAAAATTTTTCATCTCATACAGTTTAGTTTCTTTTGACCAGGCCAACTGCACAATCCGGCTTTGTTCAGTTTCCTCCAGTTGAGGCGGAGATAAAGCGGCAAAAATTTCCTGGCGGCCGTTACCGTCAAAATCCAAGGCCACTGGTTTTCTAAGCTGGGATTTTTGGGTCTCCATCGGAAAACTCGCCAGCTTATTGCCGGTTTTTCCATCTAAGACCTCGAAGCTAGTTATAACATTTCCGCCAGATGGCTCCCATTTTGATTGGAGATAAACAATCTTCAAAATATCTGTGTCATCCATTTTGGCTACAACATAGTCTTCGATTTGATAAGAGGCCGTTGAATCAGATAGAGGAGCTTCCCAGAGCAGATTACCCGATCCATTAAAAACAATAACCTTTTCGCCGTTCATAAACACAACCTCATTGGCTCCATTATTATCAAGGTCTATAATCGACAACGGCAAAGCCTGTGTCTCTTTTGAGAATTCTATCGCATTTTCCCACGCCAGCTCACCGTTACTTTTAAACATTTTTAGGGAGTGTGATTCATAGGTCACGATCTCCAAATTTTTAGGATCGCCGTCTAAATCACCAGCAGCAAATTGCTCGACTCTCGTCCCCGTATCTGCCAATAAGCGTGCACACAATTGCAGGAAACATTCATTTTGATCTTGAGTAAATTCACAAGATTGGTCCTCCTTATCTATAAAGCCGTCAAAATCATTATCAATGCCATCGCTACACTCATTAGTCCCTTGGGCCCAGGTTAAAGTCGAATAGGCAAGGACAAATAAAAACATTAAGCATGCTGTTTGCAGTTGGTTTTTCATAACACTATAAATATAACATATGAGGGTGAGAATAAAAAGGGAAGGCGCTAAGCCCAGTTGCCTCGAAGCCGCCAATGCGGATGATAACGATGTTGTGAACTTAACAGATGCCGTTGCTATATTAAATCATCTATTTAAGGGAACAGGACCATTACCTGAACCATTTAACAATTGCGGCATTGATACTACTTCCCCAGAAAAATTGGGATGTGAGAAATACCCAACTCAATTCTGCATGAATCCATAAAGTCCAATACCATCAATGAAAAATTAAGGTTTTAAAAGAAGCGGGCGTGACTGTCGTTGACTTCCCTGACGAAATTCCTACCGCATTAAAGCAGAGATTAAAATAGAAATCTCTCCCCCACAGAGAACATTTGTCTTTTGCTCTTCTCTTATATTAAAGAAGTAATAGCATTCCTCGGAAAAGATATTATAATATTTTGAGAAGTTGGGGAAAATTCCCCGACTTCTCATCACAAGTCAAGGGACCCCGCTTTGCGGGGCCACCCCGCCGTTGGCGGGGTACTGCGTCTGTGCCCACGGGTGAACCCGTGGCACTAGACGCTGTAGAGTGATAGAAATGAAAAAACTCAAGAACGTCTATATCGCCTCGATTCATCAAAATGCCGGCAAGACCACGATTGCCTTAGGGTTGTATAAACTGTTTCAAGAACGCGGACTGAAAACCGCTTTTATGAAACCCGTCGGCCAGCAGTTTGTAACGGTGGATCAACAAGATGTGGATAAAGATACCTATTTGATCGGTGAAATTTATCATTGCCGGAAAAAATTAAAAGCGATGAGTCCAGTCACAATAGGTCATGGCTTCACGGAAAAATACATTTTTAATCCGCAACACGATGTTTTACGCAATAAAATCGAGGAATCCTTTAAGAGTTTAACCAAAGGACAAGATGCGATTATTATCGAGGGGACTGGACATGCGGGTGTAGGATCCGTGATTGATCTTTCGAATGCGGAGGTGGCTAGTCTTTTAGGTTCTAAAGTTATCATTGTCAGTGAAGGAGGCATCGGCAAAAGCATTGATGAGATTATGCTCAACAAAGCGCTGTTTGACCTTAAGAAGGTAGAAGTGCTAGGGGTGATCATTAATAAAGTCTTAACAGCAAAATATGATAAAATTAAAAATGTTTTACATCAAGGGTTGAACAATAAAGGAATTCGTTTATTAGGCGTTATTCCGGTGGATCCTCTTTTAAGTGCGCCAACCCTTAGAGAGATTAAGGACCGATTGAACTTGAAAATATTATGTGGCGAAAAAAATTTAAATCGCCACGCGCAAAATACAATCGTTGCCGCCATGGAACCGCATAATATGATTAACTACCTCAAAGACGGAACGCTGGTGTTAACCTCCGGGGATCGCATCGATAATATCATGGTGACTGTTAGTTCCCATCTTGTCACCCCGGGGGAAAAGACTCAAGTATCCGGAATTATTTTGACCGGTGGGCTTATTCCGAGTACGAAGATCATTGATTTGCTTAAACGAAGTGGAATTCCCATTTTATTGTCCGAGGACGATACTTATACCATGGCCGGCAAAATTGAACACTTGATTAGTAAAATCCAGAAGGAAGACAAAGACAAGATTGCCGAGGCCTTGCAATTAGTTAAACAGCACGTTGATATTGATGCGATTCTAAATAGTGAATGAGTGGCAGACCGTAACATTTATAAATAGAGTAGGAATACTTTTATGTCAGTCAACCAATTATCTAAGCAAGTTTTTATCGTTGACGCCCTCCGGACCCCTGTCGGAAGTCCCAATAAAAGTCTTAAAAATTTTAGCGTAACACAATTATCCTCGTTGGTGATTAAAGAAATTGTCCAACGTAATAAGATTAAAAAGCAACTTATTGATGAAGTTATTTTGGGGAATACTGTTTCCGCAGGAACAGGACAGAATTTTGCGCGGCAGGCCGTGATTCTTTCAGGTTTGCCAGAGAATGTTCCTGCTTATACGGTCAATAATGTTTGTGGGGCGGGACTGCAATCCGTGATTTTAGCGGCCCGATCGATCTTAAGTGGACAAGCTCATTTGGTGGTCACCGGCGGAGTGGAAAGCGTCTCTCACTGTCCGCAACTTATATCCGGCAACAAACAAGAGGATGGTCAAGAACAAAGGTTTTTTGACAGTTTGCTTCACGATGGTCTTTTTTGCCAAATCACCGGCAAGCGTATGGGAGAGTTGTGCGAGGATATGGCGGAAGAATACGGGATCACGCGGGAGGAGCAGGATCTTTTTGCTTTAGAGAGTCATCGGAAGGCCTGCGCGGCTCAAGATCAGAAAAAATTTTTGAAAGAAGTCGTTTCTTGTCCCGTTTCCGCTAATAAAGTCTTTGTTGATAAGGATGAGCGACCGAGAAAAAATATTAGCTTGGGAATTTTAGTTTCTTTACCGCCGGCTTTTAGAAAAGGGGGAACGATCACCGCGGGAAATTCTTCTGTCCCTGCGGATGGCGCAGGCGCGTTCGTCTTAGCCTCCAAGGACATGGTGAAAAAATTAAAAATGCAACCTAAAGCGCGTATTTTAGGTTATGTCTCGATTGCGTTAAATCCCCAACGGGTTTTTGAGGCGGGAATTTCTGCAATCCAAAAATGTCTTCACCAATGCCAATTGTCAGTACAAGATATTGATCTTTTTGAAATTAGTGAAGCCTTTGCCGCCCAGGCCATTTTAACCAAGAACAGATTAAAGATTATCGATAAGAAAGTCAATATTTGGGGAGGGGATATCGCCTTAGGACATCCTTTGGGTGCTGCGGGAACCAGGATTTTGGTGACTTTAATGCATGCCCTCATCGATCAAAAGAAAAAACGA
>JAHFGK010000196.1 GCA_023247475.1 Candidatus Omnitrophota bacterium | reverse complement strand
CTGCGTTCAACGTTAACATCAACTTTTCGCAGCATCCAACACAATCCACAACAAATTCTGGGTTACCTTCGTCCTTATCAATAATTTTATGTCGCTTTATTTATGCAAGGCTATATAGTAGTATAGAAATCCCAACCCCATTGCAAACATAACGCCTGGAGCAAATAGAGTGGCCAAGCTAATAAAATCCCGTGGTATAATTTTTTTAGGATTTCGCTTCAACTTAATCTGATTAATTTGTTCTTTTAGTTCATTAATAATCATGACTTCAAATTCAACCAATTAGGCTGCCCAGAAAGTATAAGCCATACTCCTACTGCAATTAAGCTAATTCCAATCCAGTGCATGCTTGTGATCGGCTCTTTTAATATAAAAACTGCCAATATTGGCAGTAAGATATAATTTATACTCGTCAATGAATATGCCAAATGCAACGGAAGCTGTTCCAATACCTTAATCCAGACAAAAGTTGCAGAAACCCAAGATAATATTCCTAGAACGATAAATAAATTTACAGTAAAGCCGACATTAACCTTGTTTATGACTTGAGGTTGTTGTATAGCTCCGTATTTTAACAAAAGGTGTCCTGTTGCTGTAAGGCTTACATATATCAAAACAAGCAAAAGAGGTTTCATGAATCTTTTCTCCTTTCAGATGTTCCGAATCCAGCCTGCCTTTCCACCGAAGAATGTTCTTGTCGGGCCAGTATCCACATCAAACTAGCAATAAAAAATGGCACGACCAATACAACAAGATTTGCAGGATGTTTATCAATTAAAAGAGATACAGCATGACTGAATCCGGATAATGGTGAGATCGACGCGACAAAAATATTATCACGGACATTGTAACCTAACATTAAAAAAACCATCCAAGGAATAAACACCCACCAGACTAGCATCGTTGTGATTAAAAAAATCTTGTTATTACGAAAACGACCTAACCTGAAAAATTCTAAAAACCCTCCAAATGCAACGACATTACTGCTAAGTAGCAGAAAACTCGTCATCCCACTTAACGTGGAACATTTTGCCGTCATAATATAGGGAATCAGGAACATCCCTCCGATAAATGCATAGCTAATAATGGTAAATAGACTGGTTGCCCCATCATCAAACATCACCCTGTTTTTGATTAAACCCTTTTTGCTCAATACAACATATTTGGAACGTTTAAAATAACTCGGCACGCAGAAAAAACTGATCATAATGCCAATACCAACATATAAAAATGTATAGAGATAAGCTTCTTGTCTAAAGAAACCTTCAAAGGAATAAGGATAAAATCCATGTCTTGTCCTGTTAGCAAGGATCTGATCAAGATTCGAATAGCCTGCCATAAAGAAACCCGTTATCATAAAAAATAGGAATCCACAAAAACATAAGACATCAATCTTTGACCAAGCCGGACTATTTGGCATGCAGAATGTCCTTTTCATTCCATTTATCATCAATAAAAATAAAGGGATCTGCACGATAGCCTGCATTACAATAAGAGGAAACTCGAATGTATAAAACGACCCGCTAAATTGAATAGTTTTATCAACAATAATATACTGGAAAGCCGTTAATCCAAATAAGTGAGAAAAAAATGGCGAAGATGCCGTTGTGAGGTAATAAAAGAAAAAGGGGCCTCCCAAAAAAACAAACAATAATAAAGCCCCAAGTGAACTGCCACGTTTTTTATTCGTAGACAACAGGGAGATTGTTACCAATGAAGTATGGAAAAAAATTCCGGAAAGAATAAGCGATATATTCAATAACAAGATTTGGGTGATATTAATATCCGGTAAAAGCACAAAAGGCAACTCTAATACAAATAGAATGAAAAAAACTGCCCACTCAAACCAAGTACTTCCGAAAATAAGACCAAAAACTTTAGCTGTAATCGGTTCAGGAGAATTGCGATGAAAATCCAAAGTCTCACTCGTTCGTTCACGCGAACCCATATGTCCAGCAAACAACGTTCCCTGTACAAGAAGGACCACTCCTTGTAGCCCAACAATGACATAAAATAATGATTTCCAGATAACTTCTGGTCTAGTTTCATGCGTGGAAACGCTCATGAATGTTAAAAGCATGATGCTTAATATCAATATCCCGAAACAAATAATTTGAACAGGTCGAGAACGCTCGTACCAGCAACTTAAAAAAAGGGCATTATTTTTTAAATTTAGGGGATTCATGAGACCTCCTTTGCTCCAACCTTAAGAAAGATATCTTCAATATCATCATTTTTTATTGAACACTCCGCAAGAATAACTCCATTCGATATGAGCTTGTTCAAAAATCGAGATGCCTCTTCATCGGATTTCTGAAAATGAACAATATATTTTGATTTTTCACGAGTTACGCATTCCTTAGAAATACCTTCCGAAATCAATAATTTCTCAAAAACCACGAGACCTTCCTCTTCTTTAGAAAACCTTATAACCAGCTTCTGGATACCTCCTATTTGTTTTCTGATCTCATCAATCGTCCCGGCTAAAACCAGATTACCTTTTTCTAAAATGATAACCGAATCAACAAACTCACTTAATTCCGAAAGAATATGACTTGAAATCAAAATTGTCGCGCCATTAGCACTAGCTTCTTTTAAAAGATCACGCATCTGCTTTCGTGCTATAGGATCTAAGCCACTTGCAGGCTCATCAAGAAGTAATATGTTAGGGCCGATTTCGAGTATTTTGGCTAAGACAAGCCTTTGACGCATTCCGCGTGATAATCCTTTAATAAGAGAATCTTTTTTGATACTTAAATCGATTTTTTCTAACCATTTTTCAACATGATTTGGCCTCTCTTCAGCCTTAATACCATATGCTGCGGCAAAGACATCCAAGTACTCCCAAACTTTTAGATTTTCATAGACAGGAGGAAAATCCGGCATATATCCCACATGCGTTAAAGCCTTTTCTCGATCTATCTCCAGATTATATCCATTGAGAATGATTGTTCCTTGTTTTGGCTCAAGAATGCCAGCCAAGGCCTTAATTGTTGATGTTTTCCCGGCTCCATTGGGACCGACAAAGCCATAAACTTTTCCTCTTTCTAAATTAAATGAAATATCATTAACAGCGGTCACTTCATCATAATCAACTCTTAACTGTGAAACTTCTACAATACTCATGCCCTTCCTCCTTTTTCAAAACCCATCAAGTGCCGCCTAGAACAGCACCCAATGAGTTTGATACATTATTTTTCTGGCTGGATCAATAATGATATAGTAATGAGCCCGCCAGTAATCATAATCCCACCAGCAACAAAATATATGCCAGCGGTTGTTATAAGATTTAAATCTGATGTAACAGCGAATGGCACACAAAGCGTTGAACCAAAGCCACCAACTGCTACGGAAACAACGGCCATAGCCCTTACAAGGATTTTGAATGCTTCCTTCGTCATATAAATCACCTCCCTTCAATGAAATTCTTTTTGACACCACGCAGAATATGCTTTACTCAACAAGACAAGACCGGCCACAACACAAATTACATTCAGCCATATGATTGCCTCAAAGTTGAACCTAGACGAAAAATAGAACTGAAACAAAATTATATTGCTTAAAAAAATTCCATTAATGATGACAACCTTAGATTTTGAAGAACAACTCAATAACGCAAGCCATGATAGAACCAAGAATGCAAAAGTTCCTGTTAATAGCATGAATCCCCAATACTTTTTTTCATCAAATACTTCGGGCTGAAAAACAAAACTGGGCAAAATGGCAAAGCAAAGACTAAATATCAACCAATAAAATAGAAGATGCACGATCAAGATTATGCCTCTCTCCTTCATATATTGATTCTTCTTAATGGGTTTTAAAAGATCATACCCCCAATAACCCAATTTCTTATAATTTGAACCAACAGTAACCAAGACGGGAGTAATGGCTAATAACAAAAAATTAGAATAGGCATTTCGGAAAAAACCCTCTATAGTCGGTTGACTTTTCATTATTAAAACGTAAACAGGGGAAGCAAATATTAGAAGAAGGCACACCCATCTAATATCTACTGCCTCGGTATAATTCCAATGTTTTGCGCGTATCAGTAAACCTTTTTCCCGAGGGTAATTGGGTATCGATGAGACCCTCTCCTTGATACGAAAAAGGCTTTTAACAGGACTAAATAAACTGGTGTCAATGGTCATTTAAAAGTGTACCAATTCTGGTCACG
>JAHFGK010000195.1 GCA_023247475.1 Candidatus Omnitrophota bacterium | reverse complement strand
TATTCGAGGTCGTTATCTTTTCTAAATTTGGTTGAGATCGCTTGGCGAAGTTCTAAAATACCAACGGTAGGAGTGTATTTGGTAAAACCTTTTTTGATGGCCTCAGTGGCGGCTTGTTTAATATCGTCGGGGGTATCAAAATCGGGTTCACCCGCGGCGAAGTTAACAACATCAACTCCTTTGGCTTTAAGCTCATTAGCCCTAGCAGTAATGGCTAATGTCGTTGAGCCAACAATGTCTTTTATTCGACGATTGATTTTCAAAATCATTGTGGCCACAAGTATTTTTACTCCGAAGGCTTTTTGGTAAACATTTTCTTGAGTCCACCCATAATCTTCTGACCGGTCTTGAGTTTATCTTTGCTGGTCATATCTTGTTTCGAATGTGTAAGCGGTGGGGCTGCTTTCGGTGCTTTCTCTTTTCGAATCTCTGGAGTTTCCGGCGCCGGTGGTGTTTGTTGTAGTGCGGTTTTCTCCACCATCGGCTGTAAACCTTTTGCTTCTTTAACTTTCGCCTTGGAGGAAGTTTTGGGAGAACTGACGATGACTTCTGTCTTCTCCGTTAATTCAAGATAAGCCAATTGAGCGCCATCGCCTTGCCGTAAGGATAAAGGAATAATCCGCGTATACCCTCCCGGTCGGTTTTTAAAGCGCGGAGCAGTATTCTTAAACAAGTCACTGACTAATTGATGATCACATAATATCGCAAAGGCACGTCGATGAGAAGAAAGAGTCCCTCTCTTGCCTAACGTGATTAACCGGTCAACGAGTTTCCGTGCCTCCTTGGCTTTAGCCTTTGTTGTGCAGATTCTTTGATGAATCAAGGTTGCTTTGGCCAGATCACGGAGTGTTGCTTTACGCAAGCTGGAAGACCGACCTAATCTATTCCCAGCCATACCATGTCTCATGTTGCCGATTCCTTCTTTCTGAGCTTCTTCATATCAATTTTCATACCTAAACTTAACCCCATCACTTTTAAAAGTTCCGTAATTTCGCTCAATGACTTTTTCCCGAAGTTACGGAAACTAAGCAATTCCGATTCTGTCTTTTTCACTAAATCCGCAATCGTTTTGATATTGGCCTCTTTAAGACAATTCGCACTACGGACCGACAATTCCAACTCGGAAATGGGTAAACGCAATTTTTCATAAAGGGCCTGCTCTTCAGCAGAAATTTCTTCTTCTTCCTCTTCTTCCTCCGGAAGTTGGCCGTAGCTTACGAATACATCCAAATGTCGTTGTAATATGTTAGCACCATACAGGAGAGCCTCTTTAGGATTAATGCCACCGTTGGTCCATATCTCTAAGATCAGTCGATCATAATCGGTACGTTGCCCAACGCGAGTATTTTCCACCGTAAAATTGACCCGCACAATAGATGTAAAAATTGAGTCAATGGCAACTGTGCCGATGGGAGCATCTTCTTTCTTATTCATTTCCGCGGGAACATAACCACGGCCCTTCGAAACCTCTAATTCCGCATGAAAATGGGTGTCTTCGGTTAGGGTTGCGATATGATGATCGGAATTAACAATTTCGATGGTCTCATCGCTGATAATATCTTTTGCTTTGATCTCACCCTTTTTATCGGCCTTAACAAAAATGAATTTGGGAACTTTGGAGTGAGATTTTAAAACCAATCCCTTAATATTCAGGATAATTTCAGAGACCGTCTCTAAAACGCCCGGGAGTGTGGAAAATTCATGTTGAACTCCATCAATCTTAAGGGATGTGACCGCACTCCCTTCAATCGAAGATAACAAAATCCGTCGCAAAGAATTCCCTAAGGTGACACCATACCCACGCTCAAACGGTTCCGCAATGAATTTTCCGTACTGATTGGTATAACTTGCTTCATCACAATCTAGCCTCTTCGGCATTTGAAAATCTCTCCACTTAACCCCCATGTTTTCCTCCTAAAATTATATTGATCTGAAGGGATGTCTACCTTGAATAAAGCTCAACGATTAACTGTTCATTGACTGGAAACGTAATATCTTCCCGTTCGGGAAGTTTCAAAACCTTCGCCTTAAAATGATCATAATCGACTTCTAACCATTTAGGAACGACCCGACCTTTAGCGACCTCTATATTATCTTTAATTAACTTTTGGCCATGCGTCGATTTAAATTTAACCGAAATTTCATCACGTTCCTTGACCAAACATGATGGAATGTTGACCCGCCGATCGTTCACATAAATAAACCCATGACCAACAATTTGTCGGGCTTGCTTTCGGGAGGAAGCAAATCCAAGTTGATAAAGGATATTATCTAATCTTCGCTCAAGAAATTGAAGTAATGTCGTTCCTGTAACTCCTTTACGTCGAGCGGCTTCCTCGAAATACAATCTAAATTGCTTTTCCAGTAAACCATAAACTCTTTTGACCTTTTGCTTCTCGCGTAACTGCAGTCCGTAGTTCGATAGCTTCGGACGCACAGCCCCGTGCTGACCTGGTGCATACGCTCGACGATCAATGGCGCACTTATGAGTATAGCAGCGAGTTCCTTTTAAGAAAAGCTTCTGCCCTTCCCGGCGACATTGACGACAACTTGGCCCTAAATCTCTACCCATACACCCTTTTCCTTTCTTGCCTTAAACTCTACGTTGCTTGCGCGGACGACAACCATTATGCGGTAAAGGCGTTACATCTTTAATCGAGGTGACCGTTAGACCCGCCGCTTGAATAGCCCGAATCGCGGATTCTCGTCCAGACCCAGGCCCTTTGACCAGAATATCAACACTTTGCAACCCAATCTCCCTAGCTTTCTTCGCAGCATCCATCGCCGCCACTTGGGCAGCAAAAGGCGTTGATTTCTTAGAACCACTAAACCCTACCACTCCCGGGCTTGACCAAATAAGGACGTTTCCTTGTTTGTCTGTTATTGTAATAATCGTGTTGTTAAAGGAAGCCTTAATATGAACAAACCCAGAGGTGACCCCTTTGAGATTTTTCTTTTTTAATTTCTCCTGTTTTGCCATATTACCCCCAATAAAATTTATGTTGGTTTAGCAGCTGGCGATGCTTTCGTTGCAACGACAATTCGTCCAACGTATGATTTTTTCCCTTTTCTTGTGCGGGCATTGGTCCGCGTTCTCTGCCCACGCACCGGCAACCCTTTTTTATGGCGCAAGCCGCGATAAGCGCCAATATCAATGAGACGCTTAATATTTTGGCTAATTTCTCGACGTAAATCACCTTCCGTAATATATTTATTCTGGACAATTGCAGTGATTCTGGAAATTTCTTCTTCGGTGAGATCCTTAGTCCGTCGATTACAATCAATTTTGGCTTCCTCTAATATTCTTTTTGCTGTTGTTCGTCCGATGCCATAAATATACGGCAAAGCCGCCTCAATTCTTTTTTCTCTCGGGATATCAACCCCTAAAATTCTTGGCATTTTATTATTGTCCTCGCTTTATTTCCATTCCTGTTTAAAATTACTGATATACTTAATTCGCTATCCCTGTCGCTGCTTATGCTTAGGATTTGAGCAAATCACGCGCACAACATTTCTACGTCTAATAATTTTACACTTACTACAAATTCTCTTCACAGAAGATTTGACTTTCATTTTATTTACACCTAAAGGTTATACGTCCACGACTTAAATCATAAGGAGAAAGTTCTACTTTAACTCTGTCACCCGGCAAAATACGAATAAAATGCATTCGAATCTTACCGGAAATATGGGCTAATACTTTATGTCCATTATCTAACTCCACACGAAACATCGCATTCGGTAATGCCTCCTTCACAACTCCTTCGACTTCTATCAGGTCCTCTTTTACCATTCTTTAAAATTAGAATTTGTTACTTAAATGCTATTCCGTTAAAATTTGTGGTCCCAATTTTGTAATCGCAATGGTGTGCTCAAAATGAGCAGATGGTTTTCCATCAGCCGTTACCACGGTCCAACCATCACTCAAAATTTTTGTCTGCCATGTTCCCACATTAACCATAGGTTCGATTGCTAAAACCATTCCTTCCTTTAAAACCGGACCACAGTGAGGAGGTCCATAATTAGGAATTTCCGGTTCCTCGTGCAGCGATCGACCAATGCCATGCCCAACAAAATCCCGTACAATCGAAAAATTGTTCGCCTCAACATATTGCTGAATCGCATTCGAAATATCCGAAAGATGGTTATCAATCCTGGCCTCAACAATCCCCTTATAAAGGGCTTCTTTA
>JAHFGK010000033.1:1148-17622 GCA_023247475.1 Candidatus Omnitrophota bacterium | reverse complement strand
AGATTCAAGAGGTGAAATTTAAAAGTCAATTAGCTGAAGAATGGATATCGATTTTAAGCCTTATAATGAATCCTTTTATTTTCCAGGGCAGGCTAGGCTTTATGAAATGGTTTTTAACGGCAGAATCATTTAAACGAATTATGTCAACGAAGGCGAATTTCATTGTGTCCTGTGGTTCTTCCTTAGCGAGTGTGAATTATTTATTATCGCAGGATCAACAAGCGAAAAGTATCGCGGTCTTAAAGCCGGGATTGTTAAGTCTTAAACGTTTTGATTTGGTGGTATTGCCTCAGCACGATTTACCTTTTTCACGAAATTCTTATCCTAATGTCGTCATTTCGCAAGGGGCACCTAATCTTATTGATGGTCAATATTTGACAGAACAAACGAATTTGTTGTTGAAGCGATTTTCCCATTTACGGTCTTTAAGTTTACCACATAAATTCACGATAGGTTTGTTATTGGGTGGAGACACCAAACATCTTGCGTTAACCGAGAAACAAGTTAAACTTGTCCTTAATCAGATGAAGGAAGTGGTTAGCCAGATGAAGGATACTTATATTATGATCACGACATCCCGTCGCACTTCCCCCCGTATCGAGAATATGCTGATGCGGGAAATGAAAAAGCATCCTCGCTGTGAACTTTTAATACTAGCCAATCGGAATAATGTCCCGGAAGCGGTGGGGGGAATTTTAGGTCTTTGTGACACTGTGATTGTGTCTGGCGATAGCATCTCGATGATTTCCGAGGCAGCCAGTTCCGGTAAAAATATTATTGTTTTTCCTGTGCTAACACGGGCGAAGGTGATCAAGGGGGTCAATAAACATAAACTTTTTATCGATCAACTGAATACCCAAGGGTATGTCTTATCCGCTAATGCTAAGAATATCGGTCAGGTTATTTTTAATATTGCTAAAAATAAAATGCACACACGAAGGTTGGATGATAATAAGATTATTTTGGAAGCAGCACGACAAATTATTTAGAATCCTTTAGGTGCAAGAAATATGCGTATTCTTCAAATCTTACCGGAATTAAATGTTGGTGGCGTAGAAACTGGCACGGTGGATTTCGCTAAATATTTAGTGAGACAGGGTCATCATGCGGTGGTCGTTTCCAGCGGAGGGACCTTGGTTGCGGAATTAGAGAAGGCAGGAGTCATTCATTATACTTTGCCGGTGCACAAAAAATCTTTATGGTCAATTCTGCGCAGCAACCACCACCTTAAAAATATTATTAAAGAGGAGAACATTGAAATCGTACACGCCCGTTCGCGTGTCCCTGCTTGGATTGCTTATTTCGCCTGTCGGCAAACAGAGGCCAGATTTATCACCACCTGTCATGGTTATTATTCCAATCATCTTTTTACCCGCGTGATGGGTTGGGCTAAACAGGTCATTGTCCCCAGCGAAGTGATTGGCCGACATATGATGGATGATTTTAAAGTCCCGGCGGAACAAATTCGGCATATCCCGCGGAGTGTGGATTTAGACCGTTTTAACATTTCCAGAGAAAGTAAACAAGGAAGGTCAGAATATATCATTTCGATGATCGGCAGGATTACACCCCTTAAAGGACACACATATTTTTTAAAAGCAATGGCCCAGGTGGTACGTACCCTACCTTTTGTTCGCATTTGGATTATTGGGGATGTCCCCCAAAAAAAGGAGCTTTATAAGCAAGAATTGCAGGTTTTAGTTAAACGTTTAGGATTAACAGAGCATGTGGACTTTCTAGGTAATCGCTCGGATGTTCCTCAACTCTTGTCGCAAACGGATGTTCTCGTTTTATCATCCACGGTTCCAGAAGCTTTCGGTCGGGTTATTTTAGAAGCGCAAGCCGCGGGCGTGCCGGTGGTGGCTACCAAAGTGGGAGGCGTTGTTGAAATTATCGATGATGAAAAAACAGGTTTGCTTGTCTTACCCAAAGATACCGAGACGATGGCGAAAGCCGTGATCCGTTTATTGCGGGACCCCAAATTAGCGCAAAACCTTGTTACCGATGCTCGCAAGAAGTTAGAAACGCAATATACTCTGGAACATATGGCCAGCCAGACCATTAAGGTTTACGAAGAATTATTGAACTCGATGAATATTCTGGTGATGAAATTGAGTTCTGTAGGAGATGTGGTCTTGGTGACGGCTTCTTTAAGAGCCATTCGGCAAAAATACCCTAACGCAAAGATTTTCTGTTTGGTGGGAAAGGAATCGACGAAGATTTTGCAGCGGTGTCCTTATGTTGATGAATTGATGGTATATGATGATAAGCAAAAAGATCGACCGTGGTGGCGGCTCATCAAATTAGCAAGCCAGCTAAGACAATATCAATTTGATCTGCTTATTGATTTTCAAAACAATCACAAAAGTCATTTGCTGGCGTTTTTAAGTTTTCCCTTTAAAAGTTGTGGTTACGATAATGGCAAATGGGGATTTTTGTTAACACAGCCGATCAAAAATAGTCGACTGGATTTACCACCCGTTGAACATCAGTTCCAAATTCTGAAACAATTAGGGATTGAATTTCAGAATGATATGCTGGAGTTATGGACTTCTCCCCGAGATAAACAATACGTGAAAACTCTTTTAGATTCCGAGTGGTTAGGCAATAGTCCCCATATGGTGGGAATCAATATTGCTGCCTCGGAGAAATGGCCGACGAAGAATTGGCCGCTGGACCATATCGCGAAGCTGTGCGATATTTTGGCGGGGAAAAATATTCGTGTCCTCATCACCGGGATGGAAAAAGATAAAGAGGCAGCGCGAGAATTATTGACTTTAACCAAAACCAAACCCGCCATTGTGGTCGGTAAAACAGATATCCTGCAATTAGCGGAATTGATTAAAAAATGTAAGGTCTATGTTACTCCCGACTCCGCTCCCCTCCATGTGGCAGCGGCAGTGCAGACGCCCTTTATTGCCTTATTTGGTCCAACGTTATCGACACGCCACTTGCCCCCCGCTAAAAACTTTGCTGTCATCGAGAAGAAACCATCCTGTTCGCCTTGTTATAATTCACGGTGTCGCATCAAAACACATGTGTGTATGACATCTATCACCCCAGAAGAAGTTGCACAAAAGATAGAAGAATTAATGTCGGTCAAACAATAAGGGTGTCCTCTAAAGAATCGTTATATGAACATTTTATTTTTAACCACGCATTTAGATACTGGTGGCATCACAACCTATTTGTACACCATAACTCAAGGACTCCTCTCCCGCGGTCATAAAGTGTCTATAGTTTCGAGTGGAGGTAATCGGCAGAATGATTTTTCAGTGTTAGGAGCTAAGTTATTGTGCTTAAACATTCGTACTAAATCCGAATTGGATCCGAGAATATATTTGGTATTGGGGACATTAACGCATTTTATTCACGAAAACAACATTGATCTTCTCCATGCCCATACCCGCATTACCCAAGTGATGGGGACCATCTTGAACCGCTTTACAGGCAAGCCGTTTTTATCGACGTGTCATGGCTTTTTTAAAGGAAGATTATCACGGCTTATATTTCCTTGTTGGGGTCAGGCAGTCATTGCCATTAGTCGGCCAGTGCAAGAACATCTCGAGCATGATTTCGGTGTCAGAAAAGAGAAAACTTTTCTAATTCCCAATGGGGTCAATGTTCTGGAATTCCCATTGACGGATGAAGCAACGCGAAGACAAAAACGGCAGCAACTTGGGTTAGATAACGCTGAGGTCATCGGAATCATCGCCAGACTCTCGGAGGTGAAAGGTCATGAGGTGTTGATTTCAGCCATGAAGGATGTGGTCAAGGAAATTCCTCAGGCAAAGTTATTAATTATCGGGGAAGGGAAGACAGAAGAATCATTAAAACATTTGGTTCATCAATTCAATTTAGATCAGCACGTCCATTTTTATCCTATTGTCAATAAAACCGCAGAAATGCTATCATTACTCGATGTATTTGTCATGCCTTCCTTACAGGAAGGATTGGGATTATCCGTGATGGAGGCACAGGCTGCCGGGTTACCGGTGATTGCCTCCCGTGTTGGAGGCTTGCCTGATTTGATTGAAGATGGTAAGACGGGAATATTGGTCGAGCCTAAAGATGAAATTGGTCTGGCACAGGCTGTGATCGGTTTACTTAAGGACAAAGCGAGAGCAAAAGAAATTGGTTTAAAGGCGCAGCAGTTTATTATCCGTGAATTGTCTGCGGATAAAATGGTTTTAAAGACACTTAACGTTTACGAACAATTCATTAATAAAAAATAAAAGATGGGAATAAACCGCATTCTTGTCGTTAATGTCAATTGGATTGGTGATGTAATTTTTTCATTACCAATTTTTAAAGCGCTAAAGCGAAATTATCCTGAAAGCGAGATTGCCTGTCTAGCCGTCCCCCGTGTCAAAAAAATATTAGAGGCAAGCCACTGGGTGGATGAGATCATTGTTTATGATGAAAAGGGGAAGCACCGTAATCCACTGGCTAAATTAAGACTCATTAGGGAATTACGTCGAAAAAAATTTCAGATCGCTTTTTTACTTCACCGTTCTTGGACTCGAGCCCTATTGGTTTTCTTGGCAGGGATTCCTGAACGAATTGGTTATGATACAAAGGGACGAGGTCTTTTTTTAACCCATCGGGTGAAATCTTTATCGGTTCACGGACATCGTTCGGATTATTATCTCAATGTTCTTGAATCTTATGGGATCAAAGTCGAGGACCGTGGTTGTGAACTCAACGTCTTGCCCGAACCTAAAACTCAACTGGACCAACTGCTCCATCGATATGATGTTAAGCGGGAAGATATCCTTATCGTGATTAATCCGGGTGGGAATTGGAATCTTAAACGTTGGCCGAAGGAAAATTTTGCATTACTCATTAATCGTTTATCCAACGAAGTAAAAGCTAAGATTATTATTTCTGGTGCGGATAAAGATTACGAATTTGCCTTGGAGATTGCTCAACGTTCGCAAGTAAATCCCATTGTTTTAGCCGGACAGACAGATCTTCTCCAACTTGTCACTCTTATGAAACGAGCGAATCTTGTGATTTCGGCGGATACAGGACCTCTTCATTTAGCCAGCAGTGTTGGCACAGATATTATCGGGTTATTTGGTCCCACCAAACCAGAGATGACTGGCCCTCGGGGGAAAGGAAGAATTAAAATTTTACACCATGATGTCGGTTGTAATCGCGAGCCTTGTTATTTTTTAACATGTCCGGACAATATTTGTATGCAATCTGTGACTGTTGAGGATGTTATGGAGGCTGTTCACCAAATGGTTCAAGAAAAGTTTTCTGTTGTGATGTAGAAAGACTGAAATGAAACTAGGAAAACAATTGGGTAAAGAGCAGATTCATAAAATTTTAGTGATCTCCTTGAGTAATATCGGGGACATCATTTTAACGTTCCCGGTGGTCGATATTTTAAAAGAGGAATTCCCCCAAGCTAGACTTTCGATTGTGATAGGACCTAAAGGGAAAACACTTTTTAACCAAAATCCGAACATCGACAAAGTTTATATTTATGTTAAACGTCAACGGGTAAAAACGACCATTGCGTGGCTAATTGAACTAAGAAAAGAACATTTTGATCTTGTGATTGATTTACGCAATACCGCCATTCCTTTTTTGATTGGGGCACATTATCGAACGCCGCCTTTTGCACCGAAAGCAAATACAATGCATATGAAAGTTAAACATTTGAACCGTCTGAAAACCGTTATTGATTTCCCATCAGGATCTTTTAAGCGATATGCCTTATATATACCTGAGGAGGACAAGAGTTATATCGACCGTATGTTTAAAAATATAATCGGCACCCAGAAATATGTTGTCATCAGCCCCGGCGCCGCCAATCATAATAAACACTGGAGGGAAGAAGGTTTTGCCCAGATAGCAGATCGGTTAGTGGAAGTATTTTCGGCAAAGATTGTTTTTGTCGGGGATCAGAATGATCGGGAGATTGCCGAGCGAATCAAGCTTAAGATGAAATTCGAGTCCCTAAATCTCTGTGGCAGGATTAGTCTAACCCAATTGGCGTATCTCGTACAAGGTTGTTCTTTGATCATCACAAATGATAGTGCCCCCATGCATATGGCAAGTTATTTGGATGTGCCGGTGGTGGCCATTTTTGGACCTAGTGACCCCAATAAATTCGGCCCCTGGAGTTCGAAAAGTTTTGTTGTCAAAAATAAAATCGATTGTCCAGCATGTCAATCCCCTCGAGGAAGTCACGAACATATATGTATGAACACCATCACAACAGAAGATGTCTGGCACGCCGCTCAATCAACATTTAGAGAAATTAATGTTGTCCGGTCCTAACTAAACGGTCAGTAGATCATTTTAATTTCATGCCAAAGGATAATTACCGAAATATCCTCATTGTCCGTACCGATCGCATAGGCGATGTTGTTTTAACCACACCTGCTATTGAAGCGTTGCGCAAAGCTTTTCCTCAAGCGAGGATATCCATTCTTGTGACCCCTGTCACTCGGGAACTGGTTGAGGGAAATCCTTATCTCGATGAAGTCCTCATTGATGATCGTAAGGGTCGCCACGGGGGTGTTTTCGGTTTTTTCAGTTTGGTGAAGACATTGCGACAAAGACAATTTGACTTAGCCATCGTCTTGCATACCAAAAAACGAACAAATAGTTTATGTTTTTTGGCAGGCATTCCTCATCGGGTAGGTTATAAGAATAACAAATTTGGATTTTTGCTTACGGATTCTCTACACGATGTTCGGTATCAAGGCCTCAAACATGAAATGGAATATTGTCTGGATGTTCTAAAACATATAGGTATTGATGTCGATTCCCGAAAATCATATCTTTCCATTAGACAAGATGCCGAAAAATGGGTAGAAACCATCTTTCGGGAAAATCATATCCCTGACTTTGACAGAAATAAAATTGTTGCTGTTCATCCAGCAGCCAGTGACCCTTCTAAGCAATGGCCGACAAAACGATTTAAGGATCTGATTGTTCAACTGCAAAATAACTATATCCTCACCATTATTTTGATCGGATCACAGCGCGATCAAAGGATTGTTCAAGAAATTATCTCTGGACTTCATGGGTGTATTTTAGATTTAACTGGGAAAACATCCCTCAGTCAGTTGATTAGTTTGTTTAAGCACTGCGATTTGCTTATTTCGAATGATTCTGGTCCGGTGCATATCGCTGATGCGATGGGAATACCGGTTGTGTCTATCTTTACCCGTAATCAACCAGGCATTAATCCAAAACGTTGGCGACCTTTGGGAGAAAAATCAAGAGTGGTTTGTCCCCCTTCAGGAGAGATTACTCGAAAAGAGGGCAAGTTAACGGCACAAGATTTGGAACTTATTCCGACACAAGCGGTTTTAGACGTAGTTGACGCCATATTCAAACTGTGTTAGAATCAACTTTTGTCTTGGAATTAATTTTAACTAATATAAGTATAAAAATTATAGGGAAATTATGAGCGTCTATAAAGGTATCATTTCAAATTTTAAACATAAAAAGATTTTGGTTATTGGTGATGTCATCTTAGATCAGCATATTCGTGGGAGTGTCAATCGTATTTCCCCCGAAGCGCCTGTTCCTATTATCTTACAGGAAGGCGAATCTACCTATGGTCCGGGAGGGGCCGCCAATGTGGCCAATAACTTACGGAGTTTAGGGGCTCACGTCACATTAGTCGGCCGTATCGGTCGCGATATGGAAGGTAAACAATTTCTTAAGGAAATAGCAAGAAGAAAAATTACAACAAGAGGAATTTTTGTTGATTCTAAGATTCCCACCATTGTCAAAACACGGATTGTTGCCCATCATCAGCAAGTCCTTAGGCTTGATCGGGAAAAAGCAGAACAGCCTTGCGATGGAAAATTAGCTCAGAGAATTTATAATTTCATCGAGAAAAATATCCATCAATTTGATGCCATTATTATTTCCGATTATGGAAAGGGGATGATTTCCGCTGAATTGGTAAGAAAAATTTGTTCCTTAGCTTTGCAGAACAAAAAGGTTGTCACCGTCGATCCTAAGGTGGAACATTTTACGTATTATCAAGGTGTGACGTCTATTACACCGAATAGAAAAGAAGCGGAAAATGCTATTCGGAATATTAAAATAACACAGAGTGACCGAAGAAGATTAGCCATCCATAGCGATCGTTTATTAACGCATGCGGAGATTGAGAAGGCTGGGGTCGAGCTGGTTAAATTTTTGCGATTGGAATCGTTGTTGATTACTCTCGGAGAAGAAGGGATGTATCTTTTTGAACGCGGAAAAAAATCAACGCATATTCCAACGGTGTCACGAGAGGTTTTTGATGTCACGGGTGCCGGCGATACGGTGATTGCGGCTTTTACTTTAAGCTTAACAGCGGGGGCGACAAAATTTCAGGCCGCCGATTTGGCGAATTATGCCGCTGGTATTGTGGTGGGCAAAATGGGGGCGGTGGCAGTGACAACGAAGGAACTTTTGGCGGCAACCAAAGTTAAGAATTAAAATGATGTCAGCTTTATGAAAATAATAGGTGTGATACCGGCGCGTTGGGCGTCCACACGATTGGAAGGGAAAATCTTAGCGGACATTCAGGGTAAGCCGATGATTCAACATGTGTGGGAACGCGCCAAGCGTTGCCGTTTATTAGATGAGGTTATGATTGCCTGCGATGATCGTCGGGTTTATATGATTGCTAAAAAGTTTGGAGCTCACGTTGTTTTGACCTCAACGGATCTTGCTTCGGGAACAGACCGAATCGCTGAGGCTGTTAAAAATTTTAAAATAGAGATCGTCATCAATATTCAAGGGGATGAACCGCTGATTGATCCAAAAACCATTGATGCGTTAGCCGAGGTGTTAATCAAGGATAAAACATGTGTGATGGTAACGGTGATTAAAGAGATTACTCAGCCCAATGAATTAAATAATCCCAATGTCGTCAAAGTTGTGATTGATAAACATAAAGATGCCATGTATTTCTCTCGCTCGCTTATTCCTTTTAATCGGGATTCCAAGAAAACGAATCGGATTCGATATTTTAAACATTTAGGATTGTATGGGTACAGGAAAAAGTTTTTAATGCGGTTTAAAGATTTACCTAAATCCTTTTTAGAAAAAGTAGAGCAGTTGGAACAACTGCGCGTCTTAGAGGCTGGTTACAAAATTAAGACGATTCAAACGCATAAAGAGACCATCAGCGTGGATACCCCCGAAGATTTAGAGCATGTCCGAGAATTATTGAGTCTTCAAACCAATAAACGATGAGCCATGATTAAAACCGTTAAAATAGATCGCATCCGTATCGGCAATGACAATCATTTTGTTTTCATTGCTGGTCCGTGTGTCATTGAAAATAAAAAAATCGCGATTAAGATTGCCTCAGGGATTAAAAAGATTTCCGACCGTCTTCGGATTCCATTTATTTTCAAGGCCAGCTATGATAAAGCCAATCGCACCTCGATTCAATCGTTTCGGGGTCGAGGTATTCGGGAAGGATTAAACATTTTAAGGGAAGTCAAAGAAAAATTGGGTGTACCGATCTTAAGTGACGTCCACAGCCTTCAGGAAATAGATCAAGCGGCAAAAGTTTTAGATATTTTACAGATTCCCGCTTTCTTATGTCGGCAGACGGATCTTCTCCTCGGTGCGGCTAAAACCGGAAAAGTGGTGAACATTAAAAAGGGACAATTTTTAGCGCCGTGGGATATTGAACAAGTCATTAAAAAAGTGGAAAGCACCGGCAACCGTAAAATTCTTCTGACGGAACGGGGAGTCAGTTTCGGGTATAATACGTTGGTGAGTGATTTTCGGTCGCTGGCAATAATGCGTAAAACCGGATACCCGGTTGTGTTCGATGCCTCGCATAGTGTCCAACAGCCCGGCGGGTTAGGCAAAGCCTCGGGGGGTCAACGAGAATTTATTCCGTTGTTAGCCCGTGCCGCCATCGCCGCTGGATGTGATGGAATTTTTCTTGAAGTCCACCCCAACCCCGATAAAGCGTTATCGGATGGGCCTAATATGCTGGCTTTAGACCAACTCGAAGAGTTACTAGAGGACCTTAAGGCTATCGATGGGATTGTGAAGCGAAAGAAAGAGTAAAGGATTTTTAATTTAATATGTCATTAAAAAAAGCCAAAGAAGTGATTAAGATTGAAGCCGAGGCGATCCGCGGACTCGCCAAAAAGATTGACCAGAATTTTTTGCGAGCGGTCGATTTGATTGGGAAATGCAAAGGTCGCGTGATTGTCACGGGAATGGGAAAAACGGGAATCATCGGACGAAAAATCGCGGCGACGTTTTCTTCGACCGGCACGCCGAGCCTTTGGATGCACTCGGCGGAAGCCATTCATGGAGATTTAGGCCAAGTCACACGAAACGATATTGTCATGATTATTTCCAACAGTGGTGAGTCGGAAGAAATCAAACGACTTTTGCCATCCCTCAAGAAAATCGGAATAAAAATTATTGCCCTCACTGGAAATCTTAAATCAAATCTAGCGAAATACAGCGATGTCGTTCTGGATGTCTCGGTCAAAAAAGAAGGGTGTCCTTTGGATTTGTCGCCGATGGCTTCCACCACCGCGACCTTGGTGATGGGCGATTGCCTGGCTGCGTGTTTGATCGAACGCAAAGGTTTTAAAAAAGAAGATTTTGCTTTTTATCATCCGGGCGGGACATTAGGACGTCGGTTACTTTTAAAGGTTGAAGATGTCATGCGTAAAGGCTACCATTACCCGAGAGTCAAAACCGAAGTCAGCGTGAAGGATGTTTTATTAGCCATTACGCATGCGCGCTGTGGGTCGGCGTGCATTTTAAATGGCCGGGGAAAATTTGTCGGGATTTTTACCGATGGGGATTTACGTCGACAGTTAGAAAAAGACCCGCTCCTTTTGTATCGGTCGGTTAAAGAAGTGATGACCCGAAATCCCATCACGATTTCGCAAAATAAACTGGCGGCCGAGGCGCTCAATATTTTAGAACAAAAAAAGGTGGATGAGTTACCGGTGGTGGATAAAAAGGGGAATTTAGTTGGCCTGTTAGATATTCAGGATTTGTTAAAGGGTGGGTTAATCTAAAAAATATTTTTAGAAAAGTGTCATGAAAGAAAAAATTAAAAAAATTAAAGTCTTGGCGATGGATGTCGATGGCGTTTTAACCGACGGGCGGATTGTTATCGATTCAAGCGGCGGTGAAATCAAAAACTTCGATGTTCAGGACGGGTTTGGTATTGTATTTTTTAGAAAGGCAGGATTTAAGACCGCGATTATAACCGCCAGATCAGCGAAGGCGGTGACCGCTCGAGTCAAGGACCTTAAGATTGACAAGATCTATCAAGATGCCTATCCGAAAATCGATGCGTATCAGAAAATGCTCAAAGGCTTTAAGGTTCAAGATGAAGAAGTTTGTTTTATCGGTGATGATCTTCCGGATATTCCGGTTTTAGAAAAAGTAGGATTTGCCGTGGCGGTGCCGAATGCGGTGCCGGAAGTTAAGCACGTGGCCGATTACATTACCCAAAAGCATGGAGGAGCCGGTGCCGTCAGAGAAGTCATTGAACTTATTTTAAAAATGCAAAACAAATGGCAGCCGGTTGTGCAGAGTCAATAAATGAAAAAATTTTTAATGACATGTCTTATGATTTTGATAGCCTGTGGCTTCGTGTATGCTCAGGATACTCAAGAAGTGCAGAGTGCAACAGATACTCAAGGTTATTCCCAGCAGTTTGAAGGATTTAATTTGCAAGGATACACGGATGACGGTAAAAAGGCTTGGGATGTGAAAGGAGATACCGCGGATGTTTTGAATTCCTCGATTAAATTGCACAATGTGGATGCTAACAGTTACGGTGAACAAAAAATGAACGTTAAGGCTAAGACCGGCATTGTTGATAAGGCTAGCGGCGACATGCATCTGGAAAAAGATGTGGTGATCACCACCGAACGGGGGACGCAATTGACGACCGATGCCCTGGATTGGCAACGCAACAAAGATTTGGTAACGACCGACGATAAAGTTGTGATCACGGATGAATCTATGATTGCGACTGGCACTGGCGCCACAGCTCACCCGAATTTAAAACAGGCGCAACTTAACGAAGATGTTACGGTTAAAATGAAAACCGAGCCTAAAAAAAGTGATGGTCGTATTGTGACGATCACATCCGATGGTCCTATGGTTATTGATCAGATAAAGCAATCAGCGGTTTTTCATGACAATGTGGTGGCGGTTCAGGAAAATCGGATCCTGCAAGCGGATCAAATGGAAGTATTTTTTGACAAACTAACGAATAAAATCACTAAGATCATTTGCACAGGAAATGTTGTCATTACCCAAGGAGAGAATAAAAGTTATTCTAAAATGGCGATTTATGATGCCAACACGCAAATGTTAACGCTTTCGGGTCAACCGAAATTAATTCTTATTACCCAGGGTGAAAATCCCCTCGCTGCCCTTGGTGGTGAGCCAAAGTAAAGTTTTTTGATCAAGGAGATAAAGAATGAACCTTCTTGAGGTTAAAGGATTGGTCAAAAGTTATAATGGCCGACGAGTGGTGGACGGATTAAGTCTTACGGTCGGTCGTTCGGAGATTGTCGGTCTCTTGGGTCCTAATGGAGCCGGCAAGACCACCACCTTTTACATGGCCGTTGGGATTATTACCCCGGAAGAAGGGGAGATCCTTTTTGATCAAATGGACATTACTAAAAGATCGATTCATGAACGTTGTCGATTGGGCATGGGATATCTTGCCCAAGAACCTTCGATTTTTCGGAAATTAACGGTAGAAGAAAATATCCTCTCGATCTTAGAAACTTTTAACATTGGCCCACGGGAAAGGAAGAAAAGAGTACATTCGCTATTAGAAGAGTTGAATATCGCCCATTTAGCCAAAAGTAAGGCGTATACGTTATCCGGGGGCGAACGCCGGCGCCTGGAAATTACCCGGGCGTTGGTGACGAATCCATCGTTTCTTTTGTTAGACGAACCTTTTTCCGGGATTGACCCCATTGTGGTCGCCGAAGCACAAGAGATTATTAAGGAATTGAAAAGAAAGGGATTAGGAATTCTTCTGACGGATCACAACGTGCGCGAGACCCTTTCAGTGACTGATCGTGCGTATCTGATTGCCGATGGAAAAATTTTAATTTCGGGAAGTGCCGAAGATTTGGTCAATGATCCGCAAGCGCGTAAGATTTATTTGGGCGAAAAATTTCGAATGTAATCGGCATTCCCTGCGGAAAAATTTTCTAAAATCCGTTTTCATTCAGGGATTGCAATATCAAGGTGAATATTATACAATGGGTTTCTTTGTTGGGTATATTGACTGGTTTTGATTCTTAATGGAGGGGGCAAGTGATTAGCATGAAAATTGAAGTCAAAAAGATTGATGCGACCAAAAGAGAATTAAGATTCGAAGTCCCCCGCGAACGCGTGGCAAAAGTATTGGGTGAGGTTTATGACGATTTAGGGAAAGTGGCTAAGATCAAGGGGTATCGCCCTGGGAAGGCGCCGCGTCATGTTTTAGAGGCGCATCAAGGGAAAGTCGCTAAAGAAGAGACGCTTAAAAGATTGATTCCGGAAGCTTATCGTGAAGGGCTCGAAAAGGAAAATATTTCTCCTTTAGACCTTCCCGAAATTTTTGATGTAGAGTTTAAAGACGGCGTGGTAACGTTTGCGGCTAGCTTAGATATTAAACCCGAAATCAAACTCGGTAATTATAAAGGGATTACGATTAAACGGAAAAGTTCTCAAGTGACCGAGGAAGAGGTCAACAAGACGTTGGAATTCATTAAAAAAGGACAGGGTCAAGCCGGACAAGAGATTGCCCTCGATGATGCTTTTGCGCATACGCATGGGTATCCGACTTTAGAAGAATTTAAAAAAGTTTTGGTGCGGCAGATGGAAATTGACAAAGATCGACAAAATCGCATCGATGTTGAAAATCAAATTATGGAAGAGTTGCTTAATCAAACCCAACTAGTAGTTCCGCAGAGTTTGGTTAACAAGCAACTGGAACACCGTTTAGCAGAAACCAAAAGACGTTTACAAACTCAAGGAGTCCCGGAAGAAAAAATTAAAGCCAAAGAAGAAGATTTGCGTAAAGAATTACAGGAAGCGGTGGAAAAGGATGTGAAGGCTTATCTTATTTTTGATAAGATTGCGCAGGCGCAAGGAATCACTGTTCCAGAAGGAGAAAACATGCCCAACAAGGTTATGGAATTGTTATTAAAAGAAGCAAAATGGGAATAAAACATTTATAGAAGGGATGGAATCCATGGAGATAAAAAATCAAACCTTAGTTCCTATTGTCATTGAAAAGAGTGGTCATGCCGAACGTGCCTATGACATTTATTCTCGGCTTCTCAAAGACCGTATCATTTTTATTGGCACAGTCATTGATGATACGATAGCCAATCTCATCATTGCTCAGTTACTTTTCCTCCAAAGTGAGGACCCACAGAAAGATATCAACCTTTATATTAATTCTCCTGGTGGATCCGTAACCGCAGGGCTCGCTATTTATGATACGATGCAGTTTATTAAACCCGATGTGAGTACCTATTGTATAGGCCAAGCCTCAAGTATGGGGGCGGTGTTATTGGCGGCTGGCACTAAGGGTAAACGTTATGTGTTACCATATTCTCGTATTATGATTCATCAACCGTGGGGTGGGACGCAAGGATCCGCTAGCGATATTTCCATTCAGGCTAAAGAAATTATAAGGATGAAAGAGGAATTGAATAAAATTCTAGCGAAGCATACCCATCAACCCATTGAGAGGATTCAAACGGATTCTGACCGCGATTTTTTTATGTCTGCTTATGAGGCTAAAGATTATGGTTTGGTGGATGAAGTGCTAGCAAACACAAAGATGAAGTAAGCCCATCCCTTAAAAATCCAACCGATCTTTTAGCATAGTCGTTGTATCATTTATTTTTAGGAAAGGAATGCGTTCATGAAACGAAATCTGTTGCTTTCTCCGGGGCCCACCCAGGTTCCTCCGCAGATTTGTGAGGTATTAAGTCGTCCGATCATTCATCATCGTACTCCACAGTTTCAGAATCATCTAAAAGTGGCCACGGAAGGTCTTAAATATGTGTTTCAAACCAAAAACGATGTTTACATTTTAGCCTCATCGGGAACCGGAGCCATGGAAGCGAGTGTGTGTAATCTAGTCTCTCCTGGAGATAAAGTGATTACGGTGGAGGGCGGTAAATTCGGAGAACGCTGGACGGAAATCTGTCAGGCTTATGGAACTCAAACCAAAGTTATTGAAGTCAAGTGGGGAAAAGCTGTTGAAGCCAAACAGATTAAAGAATTATTACATGCGGAAAAAAATATTAAAGCTGTTTTTGTCACGCTCGTTGAGACTTCCACTGGTGTTACAACCGACATCGAATCTATAGGAAAAATTGTTAAGGACACCAATGCTGTTTTGGTAGTTGATGCCATTAGCGGTCTTGGCGCCACCGATCTGCAAACAGATAATTGGTCGGTGGATGTTGCTATTGCTGGATCTCAAAAAGGGCTTATGCTTCCTCCGGGGTTAGCTTTTATTTCGGTTAGTGCGAAGGCCTTTAAACTCATGGAGCAAGCGAAGAGTCCGCGGTATTATTTTGATTTAAGGAAAGCGAAAGAAGCCCTGGCGGAGGTGGATACTCCGTTTACGCCAGCTATTGGTTTGATCATTGCTTTGAACGAGAGTTTAAGATTAATTAAGGAAGCGGGACTACAGAATTTATTTATCCATTATGCCCGTCTGGCGCAAGGGACACGCGCAGCCATGAAAGCCTTGGGGTTAAGTCTTCTCTCTGACGAACCTTGTATTTCCAATGTGGTCACAGCAGTCAATGTTCCCAACAAAATTGATGGGGGAAAACTTGTTAAGACCATGCGGGATACGTACGGAGTTACGATCGTTGCTGGTCAAGGACATTTGAAAAGTAAAATATTCCGGATTGCGCATATGGGCTGTTTGGATGAGTACGATATCATAACTGGAATCGTTTGCTTAGAAAAAGTTTTACATAAGATGGGATACTCGTTTACACTCGGTGCAGGGGTGGCTGCTGCCCAAAAAATTTTCAGTGCATAATAAGTTAATCTCGCGCAATTATTCAGACAACATTTTCTATTTTTGGAGTCCAATGGTGATGAAAATTTTGATTAGCGATAAATTAGAGAAGGAAGGGGTTGATATTTTAAAAACCGCTAAAGACTTTCAGGTGGACTGTAAGTTTGGTATCAGTCCCGCGGAATTAAAATCCGTTATCAAAGGTTATCATGCCTTGATTGTTCGTAGCGGAACTCAAGTCACGCCTGATGTGATCGAAGCAGCGGATAAACTAAAAGTCATTGGCCGGGCTGGAGTCGGGTTGGATAATGTGGATTTGAAAGCCGCCACGAAGAAGGGAATAGTGGTGATGAATACACCCGCTGGCAATACCACCTCCACGGCGGAGCACACGATGAGTTTGATTCTCGCTTTATCAAGGAATATTCCGCAAGCGTGCGC
>JAHFGK010000033.1:0-1138 GCA_023247475.1 Candidatus Omnitrophota bacterium | reverse complement strand
GTTCAAAATTTATGGGTGTAGAACTTTATGGCAAAACTTTAGGCATTGTCGGATTAGGACGGATTGGATCAACGGTGGCGCGTGCGGCGAAATCCTTTGGGATGAAAATTCTGGCGTATGATCCTTATCTTTCAAAAGAGATTGCCTCTAAAATGGAAATTGAGTTAGTGGAATTTGCTGACCTCATTCGACAATCCGATTATATTACCATTCATATTCCCAAAACTGCCGAGACCAAAAACCTCATTTCCGACAAAGAGCTAGCTATGATGAAGAAGGGGGTAAGGATCATCAACTGCGCCCGGGGAGGGATTGTTGATGAAAAGGCATTGGTCAAGGCCTTAAGTGAAGGGCGCATCGCCGGTTGTGCTTTAGATGTATTTGAAGAGGAACCACCGCCGAAGGACTTCCCGTTATTAAAACTTGACAATTGTGTGGTTACACCTCATTTGGGTGCTTCTACATCGGAAGCCCAAGTTAATGTGGCAATCGAAATAGCAGAGGCGGTCCGTGATGCTTTATTAGGGAAGGGCATTCGCAATGCCGCAAATTTTCCCTCGATCAGTGAGGAGGCTTATGGAGTCTTAGAGCCTTATATCGATTTAGGCGAACGCATGGGGAAATTTGCCGGTCAGTTATGTAATGGTCGAATGAAAGAAGTTCGTATCATCTATAGTGGTGAGATGACCAAATATAAAGTGGCTCCTGTCACGATGTCGTTGGTTTATGGATTACTTTTGCCTATCCTAGGGGAGACAGTTAATCCCGTTAATGCCATTGATTTCGCCGGGGGACGAGGTATTAATGTTCAAGAGATACAATCGAATAAAGAAGAAGAGTTTGTTAATCTCATTAATGTTGATATTGTAACAGATCAAGAAGCCTTTTCTTTGTGGGGAACTTTGTCCGGCAATAAACAGCCACGCATTGTGAAGGTCAATAAGGTTTATGTGGAGGCGATCCCACAAGGATATATGCTGTTTATTAGTAATAATGACAAGCCAGGGATTGTTGGTGCAGTGGGAACGATCCTGGCTCAAGATCACGTTAATATTGCCAGTATTTCTCTGGGACGAGAGATTGAAAAAGGATTGGCCATTAGTGTGGTCAATGTCGATAGTGAAGTGCCGGAGAAGAC
>JAHFGK010000194.1 GCA_023247475.1 Candidatus Omnitrophota bacterium | reverse complement strand
GCTTTAACGAAATTGATCGTCAAATTTTTTAAAGAGAATGCGGCTGTTGAGTTCTCCAACAAACCACAACTCAAACGTGAATTTATCCGAGAATTCAATAAGAAGATGCGTATTTATGGGGTAGAGAAGTTTTCTGCCCCTACCTTTGTTTCCACCGTCAACTATTATAAAAATCTGGAAGATTTACAAAACAGTAGACCCCTTGGCGTTTTAATTGTTTATATTATTCAAGATTATGTTAGTTCCTTGCTTAAATCGTTTAACTATCCCGACATCGATGACAGTGATGATAACGCGCTTAAAGATGCCTGCGGCACGTTATGTAATGTCATTGCTGGACGTTTTAAGGCCGAGATTTCCTCGATGGGATTTATTGAACTGGAGATGTCCCATTTTACCAATTATTTGAATACCTCCCTGCGAGGGGTAGATTATTGTGTCGATCAACCAGAGAAATATGAGATTACTTTTGAAATCTATCGTCAAAAAAAACTTGTTGTGGAGATGTCGATGGGGGCAATCCCCCGGATTTACTAAAATGGTTAAGTGTGTCATAATAGGGTCGAGCAAGAAGGGAGATGATTACTGTGCCTAAAATAATGAATGGTTTACGATTAAATGGTATTGGAATTACCGAGTATAAAGAGTTGCATTACAATCTCTCCTACGAGGACTTGTTTCGTCAGGAAACCGATTCCTCGTTGACGGGATATGATAAGGGAATTGTCACGGAATTGGGTGCCGTGGCGGTGGACACCGGAAAATTTACCGGCCGTTCTCCGCAGGATAAATATATTGTGGAAGATCCCACCTCCCAGAATCATGTCTGGTGGGCGGACGGGACATCGGCTGGTTCGGATAACAAACGTCTTTCGCAAGAAGCATGGAATCACCTTAAAGAAATTGCCATTAAGCAATTGAATGGCAAAAAGCTTTACGTTATGGACGGCTTTTGCGGCGCCAATAAAACCACGCGTTTATCCATTCGTTTGGTGACGGAGGTTGCCTGGATGGCACACTTCTTTAAAAATATGTTTATCCGTCCCACGGAAGAAGAATTAAAAGAATTCGTTCCCGATTGGACTATTCTCAATGCCTGCAAAACTACGTGTCCAGATTTTCAAAAGTATAATCTTCGTTCGGAAGTCTTTGTGGCTTTTCATATCAAAGAACGGATGACCGTCATTGGCGGCACGTGGTACGGCGGCGAAATTAAAAAGGGCATCTTCTCCATTATGAATTACTTTTTGCCCTTAAAAGGGATTGGCTCATTTCATTGTTCCGCTAATATGGGGAAGAAGGAAGATGTGGCTTTATTTTTCGGTCTTTCGGGGACGGGAAAAACGTCTTTGTCAACGGATCCTAAACGACAGTTAATTGGTGATGATGAACACGGCTGGGACAATGACGGTATTTTTAATTTTGAAGGCGGGTGTTATGCCAAATGTATTAATCTATCGAAGGAAAAAGAACCAGAAATTTATGATGCCATTAAAAGAGATGCTTTACTAGAGAATACGGAAGTGGATCCTTCGGGTAAAATTGATTTTAATTCCAAACGCAAAACAGAAAATTCCCGTGTATCTTATCCTCTTTACCATATTCAAAATATTGTTCGACCAGTTTCTAAGGGAGGGCATGCGAAGTATATTATCTTTTTAGTCTGCGATGCGTATGGAATATTTCCTCCGGTCGCTAAACTCACCAAAGAACAGGCGATGTACCATTATTTAAGTGGGTACACCGCTCGAGTGGCGGGAACGGAGTTAGGGGTAACTGAACCGAAGGCAGTATTTTCCACCTGCTTTGGGAAACCGTTTCTTTTATTACATCCCACCCAATACGCCGATATCCTAGGAGAAAAAGTCTATCGGCACAACTCGCAAGTATATCTTCTCAATACAGGATGGATAGCCGGAAAGTACGGCGTAGGATATCGTATTCCCATTAAGGAAAACCGTTTTGCCATTGATGCCATTTTCGACGGCACGATTGACAAAGCCGAATGCGAGACCATGCCGATCTTTGGCTTGCAGATTCCGAAAGAAATCCCGGGAGTCACCACCGAGCTCCTCAATCCCCGCAGTACGTGGAAAGACAAAAACGATTACGACCAGACCGTGCGCAAACTAGCCCAGATGTTTGTTGATAATTTTAAAAAGTTTACCGACACCGAAAAAGGCAAAGCCTTAGTCAAAGCCGGCCCGCAGTTGTGAAGTAAAAACATATTAAAGTACTGCGTACGACGTGGTGCATACGGCGTTCTGCGTATTGTAATTTTTTACTTATTTTTCAACATTTACAATTCCCTTCTTTCATGATATAAAAATAGCTAGACACATCCCCGGATTCGCGTTAAGTTTTTAGTTCCCCCTTTATTTTATAACTATTCCTTATTTCCCCACAAAATAACTACCCTTCAATAAATCATTTTATGGCCAATGACGATTTTAAAAAGGAGGGGAGATGATTTCATCTATTTCACCACCAATGATTGAACAAAGGATTTTTCTGATTCGAGGGCAAAAGGTTATGGTCGACAGGGATTTAGCTGAATTGTATGAAGTAGAGACGAAATATCTTAACCGACAAGTTAAGCGTAACAAAGACCGCTTCCCGTCCGAATTTATGTTCCAGTTGACTTTAAAAGAAAAGCAGGAACTGGTGACAATTTGTCACCGGTTCCGTACGATGAAGCATTCATCAGCGTTACCTTTTGCTTTTACGGAACATGGGGTGGCGATGCTAGCGACCGTCTTAAGGAGCGAAAGAGCCGTAAAAATCAGCATTCACATTATCAAAGCATTTATTAAATTACGCGAGTTTTTGTCCGTACATAAGGAATTGGCCCAAAAACTCAAAAAACTCGAATCGGTTGTCGAAAGACACGATGCCCAGATAAAATCTATTTTTGAAGCCATTCGACAGCTGATGATCCCCCCTCTGGATCCACTCAAACGTAAGATCGGCTTTCATACGGATTAGGAATTTGTTTGAAAAGTTTCTGACCTAAAAAGAGTCAGCTGTTTTTCGACATTTACAATTTAACGGCGTCGTGATATAAAGGTTTGGGAATAATCCTCGTTTAACCTTTGAGTTACGGATATTGCTAATTGAAAGATACCGCTGCTCTCATAATCCAGCCGCACACGTACCTTGAGCTTTTAAAGGCCATTCGAGCTGAGATCGCCAACGCCCAAAAAACAATTGAACATATCCAAGCCGTTGCTTACTGGAAAATTGGAAGACATATCACTAAACATCTGTTGCAAAATAAAGAGCGGGCGGGCTACGGGAAGCAGTTGTTTAAGAAGCTCGCACAAGATCTTAGTATTAATGAGCGGACCATTTATTACAGTGTTGAATTTTACCAGAAATACCCAATTTTGAACGCGCGTTCAAAATTGGACTGGACGCACTTCCGAAGTTTGCTTGCAATTGAGGATGACTCGCAACGACGCCGTCTGCAAAATAAAACGATTAAAGAAAATTTAACCAGCCGCCAACTTAAAGCAGAAATTGCAAAATCCCAAAGCACAAAATCCGCTAAGGCACCGTCGCCCGCGCACACTCCAAGCGTTGCCACAAGCTTGCCCTTAAAGCGCGGCCAGCTTTACACCTACAGAGTGATTGCCTCGCCCCGAGGCACAATCCAAAGAGTTGAAGATTATGTTTTGGTTGACTGCGGATTCACTGTCTATCGCGAAGTGCCCAAAGGGGATTTGTCCGAACGGCCGGGTGATTTAATCCAAACCGTTAAATCCGGCAAATCGTATGCAATAGAGAAATCCTCTGCCAAGCCCAAAGACCTTTACACCTACAAGGCCTATTTAGAGCGCATCGTGGACGGCGACACGATCTGGGTGACGGTGGACTTAGGCTTCGAAACCCTGATCCGCCAAAAACTGCGTTTTAAAAATATCGACGTCGCGGAACTCACCACCCCCGCAGGCCAAAAAGCGAAAAAATTTATCGAATCCCTTTTGAAGCCGTTGGACTTTATCGTGATTAAAACGTATTCGAGTGATAAGTATGATCGATACTTGGTAGACATCTTCTACCTGCCGGGGGAAAAGGACGAGCGCGTGGTTGCGGCGGGAGGGAAGTTGCTGAATCAAGAACTCCTCACCGCCGGCTTGGCGGAGCAGTGGCGGGAGTAAAGAGTTGTTGGCTGCGAGATTGGCCAGCGTGTGGAGAGAGTGAGGAAAGTA
>JAHFGK010000193.1 GCA_023247475.1 Candidatus Omnitrophota bacterium | reverse complement strand
AATCTGCTTGGGCGCATATCAAAGCTCTTCAGACGGTATTCTTGAAATTCGGCCTTCCTTTAAAAATCTATGTAGACTCTCATTCCATCTTCCGATTTGTCCGGGATCGTGATGAACTTCATTACAAACATCACTTAATGACCGATGAAGCAACACCTCAATGGAAACATGTTCTTAACGACTGTCAGGTGGAAGTCATCTATGCATTATCTCCTCAGGCCAAAGGAAAAATTGAACGTCCTTATCGTTGGATTCAAGAATATTTGGTTCGTATTTGCGCTAGAGACAAAATCACAACCATTGCCGCTGCCAATCAAATCTTATTCCGCCAAGTCCATTTGTACAATTACAAATGGGTTCATTCCACCACTAAGGAAATTCCTTACCTCCGTTACCAAAGAGCTCTTAAAGAAAAACAATCTCTACTGAGACAATTTATTATCCCACCACCATTTTTATCCATTAAAGATATCTTTGGCTTCAGAATGGATCGTGTCCTGGATAATTACCGCACCGTATCCGTTAATAACCTTCCATTGAAATTCAACAACGCACCGATTCGCGAAACTGTCAACTTACGGATCTATCCGCACGATAAATCTGATTTAGCAGCGGTGAGATTCTGGCATAACAAAAGACTTTTAGATGTTCAGCAGGTCAAAATTACTTTGATTTTACCCGTGCACTTTTAATCTGGAGCCAACAGGCGGCCAGAGTCTGACGAATTGCCTCATAAATAATGTTACCCGAATCTAAAAAATCTCGAAGCTGTGCCTCAAAAATATGTTACTCTGCACGTCGACCAATTAAATGCCAACAAAAAGCCGTAGAATTGCGGTAATACTCATAATTTTAAGCGTTTGTATCAATGATACTTATTTATGCCCCGTCAGAAAATAACGTATTGATTGTCTAGAATTCTAAACTCTTTTCATTGTTCTTGTTAGATTCCCGGGTAACATTTACTTATGAGTCAACTGTCTGATGAGGAGATTCTCAAGAAAATTTTTAAATTCATCTTAAAAATTTGTTTTCGGTTATAATAAAATAATATTCCTCAAAGGAAAATGTGATGCGGTCCTATTCATCAGATAACTTCGCCTGCCCTTATTGCGGCTCTGACAATCTACTCACGGTGGATTTTCCGAGCTCTTCTGCTCAAAACTTCGTTCAGGATTGCGAAGTTTGCTGTAAACCTATTCTGATTCAATTAGTCTCCCGGAATGGAGAAATCCTGGAATTACGGATTCAGCGGGAAAATGAGTGATTGATTTGTTTACTCCCAACGATAAACCGCATACTCCATCGAGATCGCGGCTCATCAGTCAATCATCCAAGAAATTTATTTTTTTCTTTTAGTACTAGCCCGGCGCATGGCCGCTTTTCCTTTTTTCGTCCGGAAATACGCATACATGCGTCTGCGGTTGCAATTTTTACAATAATGATCATGTCCATCGGCATTCGAGGCGTTCCTGGAAAAATTACTGCTATCCTTGGTTTTCCTGCATTTCGAACATTTTTTTCGCATAAGCCCCTCCTTTAATGGTGTTCCCATTGTCATCTTTTATGTTTCAGTGCTTTCCATGAAATTCTTTATTAGAGAGATTTTACTTCGAAACAATCCTTCTGGCAAGCAGTCAAACAAAATTCAATGGAATGCGATTTTCGAGACAAAAATACCCCCAGCTGTTACCAACTGGGGGTATTTTCTGTGTGATCTCTATAGAACATAGCCTCGATAAATCGGGGCTAAAATTTCTTATAATTTCACGACGTTTTGGGCTTGCTCGCCTTTTGGTCCGGTCACAATATCAAACTCGACATCCTGCCCTTCGCTCAATGTTTTAAAGCCAGTCCCTTGAATAACGCTGTGATGCACAAATACATCTTTGCCTGATTCAGGAGTAATGAAGCCAAAACCTTTTTGATCGTTGAACCACTTTACTTTTCCTCTTGCCATTACAAACTACCTCCTTTAACTAAAAATTTAAATAAATGAGAATAAACATCAAGAATCTAAAATAAAAAAACCACAAGGCCTTAACCTTCTACCTTGCGGTCTAAGATAAATCCTTTTATTTTATTCAGGAGAGAGTATGACGTATTTTCTTCAATCTGTCAACTAAATACTTGTTATTAAATAATTTCAAGCCATTGCCGCGAAATGTTCGATTTTCTAATAAGCGAAGATCGCGTTTAGGATATCATGCCGGCCAACAATGCCAACGAGTTTCCCATTTTCCAGTACCGGAAAAGCATGGATGCCTTTTTCAACGACCAGATGCACAATTTCCCGCAAAGTTGTTTTCGGCGTAATCGAAATAATGTTTTTGGTCATGACTTCACCAACTTTCATTTCTTTGGAAATAGCGATTTGTTTATCAAACTGTTCTTTTTTCTTCTGCTGAGACGCGTGATTGAGCATTTTGAATAAATCCGTTATGGTGATGATCCCAACCAAACCGATCTCTTTGCTGACGACCGGCAAACTGCTGACCCGATTGCGCAACATCAGGTGCGCCACCTGCCTGATCAGCATATCATCGTAAATCACGACCACTTCTTCCGACATAATATCATGGGCGGTAATCATTTTTAGAATTGCTCCGAATCATTGTAAAAATTATTCCATTTAAAATCACTTTACTATTTCCTTGTTACCTTGTGGGAGAATTTTAACGAGCGCCTCTTGGAACACCGGCTCCAACGGATCTGTCTTGGAATCAAACCGCGCGACCACGTTTCCCTTCGAATCGATGAGAAATTTATTGAAATTCCAAGTGATCGGTCCATCAAATCGGGATTGGGTCGTGAGGTAGAAATACAAAGGATTGATGTCCTCACCGACAACGCTCGTCTTGGCAAAAAGCAGGAACGTCGTTTTATAATTGATCAAACAAAAATTTTTGATCTCCTCATTGGACCCGGGCTCTTGCGATCTGAAATTGTTGGCCGGAAACGCCAAAATTTCGAAGCCCTGATCTTTATATTGTTCGTAAAGAGTTTCCAGCGATTTGTATTGCGGGGTATAACCGCATTGAGACGCAGTATTGACGATCAAAAGCGCTTTACCTCGATAATCGGATAGATTCTTGTCCTGCCCATCAATTGTTTTCATTGTAAATGAATAAATGTTAATCCCGTTTTTTTTCGCCCCAATTCCATCGTCATTCGAGGCAAATGCCCCGACGCAACAGACCAATCCCAAAACCATCAATACAATAATCCTCATTCAGGAATCTCCTTCTGTTCAAAAACTTATTCGCTTTTTTTATAAATATAGCCCAGGTTTTGTCCTTCTTTATGATAATCCACCGGTGTCATTGTTTTAATCCGTTCAATCACATTATCACAAAAAGAATAATAAATCCGGACGCGCTCACCGATACTAAACCGGTTCGGAGCAGACATATAAACAAAACTTTTAGTCCGTTTATCGTCCTCATCCAGAATATCCATCCGATTTCGTTCCATACTCTGAATGACGCCCACCAAACGAGACGTTTCTCTGCAGGACGAGAGAAGCCGTGATTTAGCGCCAGCCTCGTTTATATTACCGAGAAGAGAAAAGAGAACAAGCAAAAATCCTATTTTTTTTTGTAGAGACATTGCCTTTCCCTCCTTCCATTTTCTATCATCCAATGTTCTTGACCTGAAGACCTTCTTGAGGACATTCCCATTGCCTCATAGAGATGCTATCGCATGAACAAGAGAGTAGTTCTTGAAATGAATCCTATATGCCCAAATTCGAGAGAATCGAACAAATCCGATTGACACTGTCCGCTAATTTGGGATGGGAGGCTTCAAACTCTTTGACCGAAGAAATTAATCCTTCCAAAGAAAGTTTCAACAGCTGCGGGTTTTGCTTTTGACGAACGGCTTCATGGGCTGAGATGTGAGTGAAACCGGCAATGCTTTCCGATTGTTCCTGTTTGGTTTTAGCCAGCTCAGTGATTTCTGTTTTTAAATTGGCGAAGAGCTTCAGGAGTTCGGTCTTTTTTTCCGGCGGAATAGCTGAGTCTTTAAGTTTCTTCTCGATGCGGGATAGCGTATCTGGAAGCACAAAGATCTCCTTTCATTTAAAAATTGAAAAGACAATTAGAATTTATCTCATAAATAGCTTTTAACCAAGTTCATCTCCGCTAAAATATTTATAGGAGGTGAGCTTATGGATTTCAAAGACGAACAATGGGCAAACATAGAACCGTTAATACCG
>JAHFGK010000032.1:8328-17787 GCA_023247475.1 Candidatus Omnitrophota bacterium | reverse complement strand
GAATTTTTCCGCAGCGATGGCCACCCTGTTAGCCGTGTATGTCCTCGGCATTCCTCAACTTTACAGCAGCGTCACCCACTATAACCATCTGATCTGGTTTTCCGCCATTTTGGCGGCAAGTCCGGCGGGGGATGTCCTTTCGGTGGATGCTATCTTGAGAGCCAGCCGAAGGAAAGCCTACGAGCCGGTGCAAGCGCCCCGGCCTTCGGTCCTGTACGCATTGCCGTTACGGTTCATTTGGCTTCTCATCGGCGTGACCTATTTTTTTCCCGGTTTCTGGAAATTATGGAGTTCCGGCTTTGAATGGATCTTCGGTGATGATCTCAAATTCAAGTTTTACGAACAATGGAAGTCGATCGATCTCACGAACCTTCCGTTTCGTCTTGACCATTATCCCCTCCTTTACCGGACGGGCGCGGCATTGACCATCGTCTTTGAGCTCGGCTTTATTTTTTTACTTTTTTATCCACGGTTACGGCTGTTTGCTGTTGTCAGCGGACTCATTTTTCACAACCTGACCAATTTTTTTATGCGAATCTTATTTTTACACCTGCAAATCTGTTACGTCGTGTTCTTCAATTGGTACCGTATCTTGAATTTTATCGGGAAGAAAATTTTTCCGCAGGAGTTGATCATTTTGTACGATGGGAGCTGCTTATTATGCAAGAAGGTCATTGTCATCTTTCAAAGTTTGGACCTTATTCATCGTATCGACTATACGGACATCTTCGATAAGAGGGCCGCCGCCGTTTTTAAAGAACACGATTTGAACTTGACCGAGGCTTTAAAGGATATGCATGCGATTGAAGACGTCCAGATAAACAAGGGGTTTTATGCCTATCGTGCCATAGCTTTGCGCAGCCCCATTCTGTGGCCGATTCTGCCTTTGCTTTTTCTCTGGCCCGTTCCTAGCATCGGAAAATTCATCTATCGAAAAGTCGCTGACCACCGGTCCTGCCAAATAAATTTTCCACCTCCAGACACAGCGAACGTCTTGAGGGGAATACCTCTCCCTAAAAATTTTCCCGTTGTGGCCTTAGGCGTTGTGCTCCTTTTGATTAATACGCATTTCGGATTGCGCCAGATTGCCCATGGGTGGCCGTTTGCCTGCTATCCGACATTCTCCACTCGACCGTCGAATACCTTCAAGACCTTAGAAATTGTTACCCTGGATTCGGCCGGGAAGGCGTTGGATTCAAAACTGGGGAGTATCAAACATGCTGCCGCACCGCAACGCTACGCCTGGCTCGTCGCTCGAGTCCTTTCCATTCAGGACAAGACGGAAAAGGATAAGGCTCTCAAGTCCATCTGGGGATTTCTCGCAATCAACAACAAAGCCCTATCCGAGGTAAAATCGGTGCAATTTTATAAGCTCACGCATCTTTTAGACCCAGATGTAAAATATTTAAATCCGATTCATCGCGAACTCATTTATGAATTGAACCTCGATAAAGAAGAGGCTGCGTGTTGTCTATCATTTTCAAAAGATATTCATTGAGTTGATGTTGACCAGAGAGGTTCGAACTTCGTCCCGCCAGCGCCCCTTCTTCGTTAGCTTAGAATCAAAACAGTTATTTTAACACTCGCGATTTAATCCATTGCAGAAGGTTTTTGTTTAGGGTAGAATGTTGCCCAAAGATCATAAGCCATTAAGGAGGATAGCATGATAAAAAAATGTTCGAAGTGCAGAAAGACTCGGGATATTAAACAATTTTCTAAAAATGCAACCAACAGCGATGGGTATGACCACTATTGCAAAATTTGTAATAGGAAACGAAAGCATGAGTATTTCCGTACCTCAAAAGGGAAAGCAGCTATGAAGCGAGCAAGTCATAAAAGAAAGAAATGAAGGAGATGAGTTCGATTTTTGAGAGGTCCTCTAGGATAAAAAACATCGCGACCGTGGCTGTCTATGTTTCTGATCAAAGTCAGGCAGAAAGCTTTTGGAAAAAAGAGTTGATTTTTATGAAGGATTGGAAAGAAAAGAAACCTCCGATTGTTTTTTGAGTGCGAGGATGTGGAACCCACCTACGCTCGGCTTAAGAAACAGGGAGTAAACGTCGGTTCTCTTCCTAAGCAAATGGCCTGGGGTAAATTCAGCACCTTCCAAGATCCTGACGGAAATGAATTCATTATTAAAGGGTAAGTGAGAAAAGAAAGTAGAAGATAAGTATAAGGAAAATGGTTAAGCGCCTCCTATTAAGGTTCTTTTTTATTTTGGTTGTTGCGGGTATTGGATTCGGCATTTGGGTGCAGGACAAATATGTTGTTCCTGTTATGATGTATCATAGGGTTTCTTTAGCGGATGAGAGTCCGATGAATACCGTAAGTCCAAAGGCGTTTGCTGAACAAATGGATTTTTTAAAGAAAAACGGATACGGGGTGATTACTCTAGACGATTTCGTTGAGGGGAATAAGGCAAGAAAAAAGTTCTCGCATAAAACGGTTGTTATTACTTTTGATGATGGATATAAAGATAATTTCAAGAATGCATTCCCAATTCTTAAAAAATATCATTTTCCGGCCGCTATTTTTTTGATTTCCGATTTTATAGGGATAAACCCGAATCTTTTAAGCTGGGATCAGATTAAAGAAATGAGTCAGTATGACATTATTACTTTTGGGAGTCATACGCGTCGCCATGTCTATCTTCCCGAGGAATCCGAGGAGGATTTGAACAATGAGATTGTCGAAAGTAAACGCATTATAGAAGAACATTTAGGTAAACCGGTTTATTATTTTGCCTATCCTAGCGGGGGGTTCAGTGAGCACATTAAATCTTTAGTTGCCATGGCTGGTTATAAGGCGGCGTTTACTACTAATCGAGGCCACGATCGATACAATAGGGATCTTTATGAATTGAGCCGTATTCGTTTTAACGATTGGGATTCTTCGATTGTCTTATGGGCTAAGTTGTCGGGTTATTATAATCTTTTTCGTAAATTAAAACCTTCGCATTAGGACGTTGGATATAAGAAGGAGGTCAGAGTCATTTCATAATTCACGCTGACCCTAATTAATCCTGATAGCATTCATATAGCATTCATATGGAAGAAACTCATCTCAATTTTTATGGTCTTGGGATTGCACCCAAGCTGATCACTACGCTGGAGCGTTTGAAATTTAAAACAGCCACTCCGATCCAGCATAAAGCCATTCCTTTGATCCTCGAAGGTAAAGATATTATCGGGATCGCGCAAACAGGGACAGGGAAAACAATAGCTTTTGTTATCCCTATCGTCCAGCATTTAGCGCAGAATAAATCCCGCGCGTTGGTTGTGGTTCCTACCCGGGAATTGGCGCTTCAAGTACGAAATAGTTTTGCGAAAATCGCACCGGTTTTTGGGATTCATACAGTCGCCCTCATCGGGGGCGACCCTATCCAAAAGCAATTGTTTGCCCTTGCCCAAAATCCACGGATTATGATTGCTACGCCCGGACGTTTTATTGATCTGATGGAGCAAAGAAAAATTCGTCTTCAGGAAGTGAGTATTTTAGTCCTGGATGAAGCGGATCAGATGTTTGATATGGGGTTCGCCCCGCAGATTGAACTTATTATTAAAGCTCTTCCCAAGGCGAGGCAGACGATGCTTTTTTCCGCAACAATGCCGCCAGCGATTATGAACATGGCTTCCACTCACATGAAGATCCCCGTTTCCGTTGAGGTGGCCCCACCCGGGACAACCGCCGAGCGCGTGACACACGAAATATTTATTGTTCAAAGAGAAATGAAAAGAGAGCTTTTGAAAAAAATCCTCACCCAGTTTCGAGGGTCTGTGCTGGTGTTTTGCCGGACCAAGATGGGCGCCTCGAAAATAGTTAGAGTGGTCAGGGATTTTGGCCATACCGCCGCGGAAATTCATTCTAACCGAAGCCTGGCTCAGCGTCGAGGAGCGTTGGAAGGTTTTAAGTCGGGGCAATTTAGGATTTTGGTGGCTACCGATATCGCTGCACGGGGAATTGATGTAAAAGGAATTGAGGTCGTTATCAACTATGATTTGCCGGATACAGCGGAAAAATATCTCCATCGTATCGGCCGTACCGGACGGGCCGGCTGTCAAGGGCATGCGATCTCTTTTACCACACCCGATCAAAAAAATGATGTGCTGAATATTGAAAAACTCCTTAAAATAGCTCTACCTGTTTCCAAACACCCCGAAATTCCTTCTGTTGAATTTGAAAAACCTAAAAAATCTTTTAGCTTCGACCATTTTCGAGCTCAACGCAGACACCATCGCCACCGAAGACGGTAGAATGAAAAGTAATTTATAAAATTTCAGTGTAAAAAGTAGGTCAGAGTCATTTCATAATTCGACCTAACTATAATTAATTCATTAAAAGGAAGGCGAATTGTCATGGAATGGGCAATTTTCATTTTGATGGCGACTTTTTTTCTTGCCTTCGCTAACGGTGCCAATGATAATTTTAAAGGGGTCGCGACTTTATTCGGCAGCGGCACAACCGATTATAAAAAAGCTTTGACGTGGGCGACGTTGACCACCTTAGCAGGTTCGTTGACGGCTTTTTTCTTTGCCACTAAACTTGTGAAGACTTTTAGTGGTAAAGAACTTGTTCCTGACGCACTGATCGCCAGTCCCGATTTTCTTTTAGCCGTGGCTTTGGGGGCAAGCGCAACAGTACTGATGGCAACATGGACGGGAATTCCTATATCAACCACACATGGTTTGACCGGGGCTCTGATGGGAGCAGGATTAGTTGCTGTGGTGGGTGCTCAGCTTAAGTTCGCGACCTTGGGAAAAAATTTTTTTATGCCATTATTATTAAGCCCGTGTCTGGCGATTGGTTTGACAGTGATGGTGTATCCCATTTTTCGTTGGGGACGTCAGATGTTGGGCGTTAAGAGCAACACGTGTGTCTGCATGGGAGAAAAAATAATTCCAGTTCCTGGTTTAAAATGTACGAATGGGCAGATAATTCCAGTTGCCCAGCTGCGATCTTGGGATATTTTTGTGGATGAAAAGGAATCTTGTGAAGCTAAAGCCGTTCAAAGATATTCCGGGAAAGTGATGGGAGTGGATGCCCAGCAGATTTTAGATTTTCTTCACTTTTTAAGCGCCGGATTGGTCAGTTTTGCCCGGGGATTAAATGATACGCCCAAAATTGTTGCGCTTTCGGTGACGACGGGAATGCTCGGTTTAAAATGGAACATTGGTCTTGTGGCCTTAGGTGTAGCGCTCGGCGGAATTATAAGTGCACGGAAAGTAGCGGAAACAATGTCTCACCGGATCACCACCATGAATCATGGCCAAGGATTCACGGCCAATTTGATTACATCTTTTTTGGTCATTTTTGCTTCGAAAATAGGCGTGCCGGTGTCAACAACGCATGTGTCTTGCGGATCGCTTTTTGGCGTAAGTTTGGCGAATGGCAAAGCACAGTGGAAAACCATTGGCGGGATTTTATCCGCGTGGGTTTTGACATTACCTGTTGCCGCGATGATGGCTGCTTTGTTTTATTTTTTATTTCACTCGATGGGGAGGTGATTTATGACCGACCGATTTAAATCAAAACTTAACGAACATCGAGTCGATTTAAGAAAAAGAAAGATCGAAATCCTCCAAGTCAATTTAGGAAAATTATGCAACCTCACGTGTGTGCATTGCCATGTGGAGGCCGGCCCTACCAAGACGAAAGAAAATATGAATCGTCCAACCGCCGAGGCGGTCGTGCGTTTTATGGATTTCTCCAAAATTCAAACGCTCGATATCACCGGCGGCGCGCCGGAACTTAATCCAAATTTTAAATATTTAGTAAGCCAAGCACGACAACGAGGAATGCGCGTGATTGACCGATGTAATTTAACGGTCTTTTATGAACAGGGGATGGCGGATTTACCATATTTTCTGGCGGACAATCACGTGGAAGTGGTGGCTTCCCTTCCTTGTTATCAAAAGGAGAATGTGGATAAACAACGGGGAAATGGGACATTTGCTAAATCAATTGAAGCGCTTCTTTGGCTTAACCGCTTAGGGTATGGAAAAGAAAATTCGAATCTCATCCTCAATCTTGTTTACAATCCCGTGGGACCCCATTTGCCTCCGCCGCAATCTAAATTGGAACGAGATTATAAACAAAGACTTGGGGAAGATTTTGGTATTGTCTTTAACAAACTTTATACAATCACCAATATGCCCATTACCCGTTATGCTAAATATCTTAAGGCCTTCAGGCAATACGATGCGTATGTGGAACTTTTAATCAATAGTTTTAACTTAAGCACTGTGGAAGGATTGATGTGTATTAATACTTTAAGTGTGGGCTGGGATGGAAGATTGTATGATTGTGATTTTAATCAAATGTTGGGGATGGAGATGAAAAATGGAAGACCGCTTACGATTTCCAGTATTATTTTAGAAGATTTAGAGAATTGGGAAATTTTGACAGGAGATCATTGTTTTGGTTGTACCGCAGGAGCGGGCTCTAGTTGCCAAGGGGCGTTGAAGGAATAAGACTTGAAAATAATTATTATGAAAAGGGGGACAGGCTACATAGCTAGACTGTCCCCCTTTTTTATAAACTTCTTAGAGGGAAATTTCTCTTTGTGATAAAATAAAACCATGAAAATCTTAAAGAAATTCCTTTTAGTATCTATTCTATTACTTCTTACTAATTCTTACTGCTTTAGCAACGAGAAATTGTATTATACCGCCCCAACTCTCCTACCGGGCACATCGCGGGAGATGAAAACCGCCGGCTTTTGGATTAGCCGTCATCCTTGCCCGGATAAGATTATTATGACCCCAGTTGAGGTTGCGCAATTCAACAGCCGGATTCAAAATGAACTGAAATTAACCAAAGACATTACCCAATGGCCTACTGAATATCCGGGGCAAGAATTAAAAAATTTTCTAGAGAATAAGTTAAATGAGTTTCAAGCAAAAGGTTTTTATGGACCCGATGGCCACAAGGCCGCAAAATTATTTTTCAATCTGATGAAAGCGAGTATGAATTTAGATGCGATTCCGACAACGATTAAATTGCAGTACGGATTTGTTGTCCATTTTGCTGACCAACGTCATTTGCCTACGGAAGAAGCGTTATATGAGAAATCCAATGACATCGATTTCGACGAACTACAAAACAGCGATCTGGATGTGGGAACCCCTGTAGCCATACTCCATAAAAGTTTGGATGAGGATTGGTTTTATGTGGAAACGGACATCAGTTCCGGCTGGGTGAAGGCCGAAGATGTGGCGCTGGGGACGTTGGAAGATATAAAAAAATTCGTGAATGCCGATTTTGAACAAACGGGGAAGCGAGTTGTCGTGACTAATGACAAGGGCGATATATTTTTGGATGAAACCTTGACGGATTATTATGATTATGTTCGTATGGGAAATCAATTTCCGTACCGTAACGGTTATGATAACGGTGCACTCGAAGTTGTCATCCCCATGCGTATGGAAGACGGAAAATTAATATTCAGGGCAGGATTTATGAAGGGAGAGGACATCCATGAAGGATTTTTGTCGTATACCTCCAGAAATATCATTGAACAGGCTTTTAAGTTGTTGAACGAACCTTACGGCTGGGGCGGGATGTACGGCGAGCAGGATTGTTCGCGGTTTTTAATTGAGGTTTTTTCGACCGTCGGAATCAACTTGCCACGAAATTCTAAAGATCAAGCCCGGGTAGGTCGTGAGCTGGCTCAGTTTAAGCCGGATTCATCGGCGGCGACACTTTCACTGCTTCTAAAAAATGCAGTCGGTGCCGTACAGGGCATGATAATTTTGACTTTAAAAGGTCATATTATGTTATATCTTGGCATGGTGGATGACCGACATTTTGCCATTCATGCGACTTGGGCTTATCGGGAAAAGGGGTTATGGGGAGATCGGACCCGTGTCATTAATCGCGTGGCGGTAACGGATCTTTCGTTAGGAAAGGGGACAAAGAAAAAATCGTGGTTGGAGAGATTGTTAACGGTCAATGTGATCAGCAATTCCCAAGAAGAGATATGTGGACATTAATGAGAATAATTTTCATTTGGGGCATCATCACGAGTGCCCTTATCTTAAATATTTTTTTTGTCTCAGCGCAAAATGATATTACGATTGATTATGAAGGACGACCGCAAAGGGTGACTTATGATTTATATATTCCCAGTCAAAATCTAGGGCATCCTTTTCCCGTTCTCGTGTGTGTCGGCGGTCTTCCTATGGAGGGAGATAAGTATATTCAATCCGACACGCATGAATGTTGGGATGAATCGTGGAAGAAATTGGCGGATGAATCGCACCTGGCTATTCTCGGTTTAGGTTTTCTATTTATTCCGGAAGATTGGTCCAAAAAGGCAAGCTATCAATACCCTCAAGTCTGGTCGGGCAAGGCCTTGTTAGGAATTTTGAAAAAATTTTCGAAAGAATATCCGATTGATCCACAGGAATTGTATTTGTTTGGGATTTCTGCCGGAGCGCAGTTTTCGGTACGTTTCGCTCAGATGAGACCGGATTTGGTCAAGGCCGTAGCGGCGCATGCCGCTGGTGGGTTTGATTTGCCAAAAAAATTTATCCCCACCAAATTTTTATTAACCGTTGGTGAATTGGATAATAAAGAAATTACCAGATTAGAGATGGCGACACAATTTGCCGAGGCGTGTCTGAAAGTAGGAATTGATCTAAGACTTAAAATTATTCCTGGGATCGCCCATAGACAAACCGAAGAGCAGAACGAGATGTCGCGGCAGTTCTTTACAAAGATTTTAAACGGAAAACGATATAAGAATTAGCCGATATGGTCAAAACTATCCTAAAACAAAAAATTTTTTTACTTTTTTTCGGTTTAATTTCTGCTTTAGTTTTTCTTGAAGTTGGATTGCGGGTTGGTGGTTTTATATTTTATTTGATTCAGGAATATTCTAATCGAAATACTTTATCGTCCGCTCATCAATATCGCATTCTGTGCATGGGGGAATCAACAACGGCCTTGGGTGGAGAAAGCTCTTATCCATCTCAGCTTGAACAAATCCTAAATGCGAACAGTCCAACACTAAAATTTAAAGTGATCAATAAAGGGATGCCGAATGCAACCACCGGGACTCTTTTGTCACATTTTGATGAGAATCTTGACAGGTATAAACCTAATATGGTTGTCACCATGATGGGTGCTAATGATTCAGAATATCTAATGGTGCCTACCAATAAATGGCCTATAAAAATTAATTTTTTCTTAGAACAGTTTAAGGTTTATAAATTAATAGAACTTCTGCGTCTACACATCGCTGATAAAATTAGCGAAATGAAGAAACGTAAGCTAACCGAAAATGACCAAAAGAAACAAACGAATACCTCCTCGACGACTAAAGATAAAAGCCTTGCCGTATCTTCTCGGGAGATAACGTTTTACCAGCAGGAAATAAAAAAGTTAACTAAATTCTATCTTCAGAATAAGAACGCTGGAGAATTGTATAAAGCTAAAGGGAAATTTGATAAAGCGCAG
>JAHFGK010000032.1:0-8318 GCA_023247475.1 Candidatus Omnitrophota bacterium | reverse complement strand
AGAAACAATATGACAAGATGAAAAAATTAAGAACCAGTATTAGTTTGGTATACCATGACTGGGCCCAATGGTATAGAGTGCGAGACCGGTATCAAGAAGCGGAACTTCAGCTTAAAAAGGCACTAATACTAGATCCTAATAATGCCGCAATATATTTGGAATTGGGGCTCATTTTTGAAGATCAAAAAAAATATGAGGAAGCCTTTCTGACCTTTAAGAAAGCAATAGGCCTTGATCCTAAGAATATAAATGTTCTTAAAGCGTTCGGGCGTTGTTACGCTGCCCAGGGAAAATACGGGGAAGCCATTTGGGTTTATCAAAAATTACTGGCGATTTCCCCTTATAATTATTGGGATACTTATTGGAATTATGTAGAGCTAGGGCGATTGTTAAGAAAAGAAAAACGCTATGAAGAAGCCGAGCGGATATTGTTAAAGACTATAAAAATAAATCACAAATATTTTGGAGCCTATGATGAATTGGGGCAATGTTATATGGAACAATCTCAATTTCAAAAAGCCGAAAATTTGTTTAAAGATGCCATTGCGACTATTCAAATGGATGAAAAAATATATAGCCGTCTGGACGGCAAATTTTATAGTGCGTTAGCCCAATGTTATGAGGTACAGGGGAAAAAGGAACTTGCCGAAGAGAATTCTAAAATAGCCATGAAATTCAAACGGGCGAAATTGTATCCGCTAACCGTACGTCATTATTATGAAGTGGCGGATAAGACGCGGGAGCGGGGAATAAAGCTGATATGTATGCAATACCCTTTAAGAAGTGTTGAGCCATTAAAAGAGATTTTGAAATCAAAAGAGGGCATTGTTTTTGTAGATAACGAAAAGATATTTAAAGATGCTTTAAGAGAGGGGAGCTATGATGAATACTTCACCGATGTCTTCGCCGGCAATTTTGGTCATTGTACCTATAAGGGTAATCAATTGATTGCCAAGAATTTGGCCAAAACGATTTTAGAAACTGTTTTGAAACAATAATATAATTCAGATAAGAACAATGTCTTTTATATCATAAAAGGGAGGCCTTAAAAATGAAATGGCCGTCTTTACTTTCGTTTAAAATACACAAGCATAGCCACAAGAAGAAATTTTATATAAAGAAGACCTCCGTGGCTCTTTTAAAAGCTCCTTTGATTCAATCGTTCCGCACGGCCCTCGGTGATCATGACAGTATGGAAAATGTATTGTTTTCCATCGAAATGGGTGACGGGACAAAAGGATACGGTGAGGCCGCCATTGCCAGTCATATCACCGGCGAGACAATAGAACAGACCATAAATAATTTAAAGAGTATTGGAGAAGATTTGATTGGTCAAGAGGTTAATGATTATTTACAGATTTCTAATCGACTGCATGCGCGACTCCCCAAAAATAAATCTGCCGTGGCAGCTGTGGAAACGGCTTTGATGGATGCGTTAACTCGTCAATGGGGAATTCCTTTGTGGAAATTTTTCGGTGGTAAACCTAAACAGCTGGTGACCGACATTACCATCGTCATCGCCGATTTGGCGGAAACAGAAAGTGCCGTGAGAAAATTTCATAAACAAGGATTTCGCATTTTTAAAGTGAAAATTGGTCGGGATATGGATATGGATTTGGATTATAAGCGCGTGTTAGCCGTTAAGCGATTGGCACCGTGGTGTCCTATTTATCTCGATGCCAATCAGGGATATACGGCAGAACAGACACTTGATTTTCTAAAAATTATTAGGCGTGCTGGAATACGACCCGCCTTAATTGAACAACCCACGCCCAAGGAGGATTGGGAAGGACTTAAAAAAGTTGCGCGTTTAGCGGGTTGCCCGGTCTGTGCGGATGAAAGTGTTTCCTCACTTCCCGATGCCATGCGTGCTATCCGTGAGAAGGCTGTTTCCGTCATCAACATCAAACTCATGAAAACAGGATTGTTACATTCGCGGGAGATAGCATTGTTAGCCAAAGCCAACCGCATTAAACTCATGATTGGTGGCATGATGGAAAGTTCACTCGCCATGACCGCCGCGGCCCATCTGGCCGCAGGTTTGGGATGTTTTGATTACATTGATCTCGACACGCCGTTTTTTATTAAGCAAGGCTTTGATAAAAATCCTTATTTAAGTTCACGTGGAGTTTATGATTTAAGAAAAGTGAAAGTGGGAGTTGGTATTACACCAGATGGGGAGATTCGGAATGCATGATAAAAATCACGATCATCCAAGAATCATCACTCGACCGCCATTTATTTATCTCATTTTTATCATCATGGGAGTATTGTTGAATCGTCTCTGGCCAATAAGTATGCATTTGGGCGGACTACACTTGACTTTAGGATGGGGATTTATCGCGTTAGGACTTTCTTTGATGACGTGGGGTGTGTTCGTGATGAAAAAGGCAAACACGCCCGTCAATCCGCACGAAACGCCAACGGCTTTAGTTGCTAATGGTCCTTTTCGCTTCTCGCGAAATCCACTGTATATTTCCCTAACAATCATTTATGTTGGTATAGCCATTTTGCTAAAGAATGGGTGGATCCTTTCTTTACTTATTCCTTTATTAATTATCATGCACTACGGTGTCATTTTTCGAGAAGAAGAATACTTAGAAAATAAATTTGGGGAAGAGTATTTGCGCTACAAACGTTCGGTAAGGCGGTGGATTTGATTCACAATTCATTCGATATTGTTGTTGTTCTTCTGTTCATTGAGATTACGGTTCTTTCTATTTCCGCTCACAAAAATTTCAAAAAATATTTTCAATTTCTCCCACCGGTATTTTGGATTTATTTTCTGCCGATGTTGGCCTCAACAGCAGGGCTCATCGATTCTAAAAGTTCGGTTTATCAAACTATTACAACGAACTTATTACCAGCGAGTCTGTTTCTCCTTCTTATTGCCGTTGATATCAGGGCCATTATGCGTTTAGGCAAACCCGCCCTCATTATGTTTTTTGCTGGCAGTTTGGGGATTATGATAGGAACGCCGTTGGTATTTTTTTTATTTAAGCATTGGATTGGTATCCAATTCTGGGCGGGGTTCGGGGCTCTGTCCGCCTCGTGGACGGGCGGGAGTGCGAATATGATTGCGGTTAAAGAAGCGTTGGGTACGCCGGATGAGGTTTTTTTACCTATGGTGATTGTCGATACCATTGTCCCTTATGTATGGATGGGAATCCTGGTAGCTTTGGTTAATTTTCAAGTTTTGTATGATCAGTGGAATCGTTCCGATCGGCGGATTTTGGATGAACTTAGTCAAAGAATTTCTAATCTTTCTGCCAACAAAGTGGTTAAAACGCCATTGCCCCTGACTGTTTTCATTTTCTTAATCGCTTATGGGGGTGGTAAACTGTCTCAATACTTCGCTAATTTTATGCCGGTGGTCAAAGATGCCATTTCCACTTACGCGTGGACTATCATTATTGTATCCGTTTTAGGGATTTTGCTTTCATTAACACCGACTAGAAAATTGGATCGGTTTGGTTCAACCAGAATAGGTTATCTTATACTTTACTTTGTTTTAACAAGCATTGGTGCCAAAGCCAATATTGCTCATATTGGTTCGACATTGGTTTTGATTATCGCTGGATTCTTGATTGTCTTTGTTCATGCCATTGTTCTTCTTTTCACCTCCCGATTCATTCGCGCCCCCTTATTTTTAGTTGCGGTGGCCAGCCAAGCGAATATCGGCGGCGTGGCCTCCGCGCCCATTGTCGCGGAAATTTATCAGCCCGGTTTTGCCTCCGTTGGTTTACTCTTGGCGATTTTAGGAAATATTATCGGGACGTACTTTGGAATTTTGGTAGGGCAGTTATGTCGATGGATTGCTGGGAGTTAATTTCCATTTGAGGCGTCGAAAAATTGTTGATTTTCAAAATTTCTTATCCACATTCCTTGAAACTACTATTTTTTTATGAAACCTATAAACCAAGAGAAAAATTGTGCTATATAAGGGCTTAATTTATATCCTATGAAAACAATAGCTAAAATTCCCAAGAAAAATACCACTATAACTGTTCTATTAAACCATCGCGACATTACAGGATTTTGTGTCATCGCTAAAGGACGAGCAAATCCTTCGTCACTCCTAACTGAAGTAGCAAAAATTTGCTGTGGAGTATAAACAGTTTCATTGAGATAGCCAATGGTAATTAATTGACGCGGCACTATAGTATTGAACCGTATAACTCCACGTTGCCTATCTACTGTATGTTGAACATCGGGTGGATTGACGGTAATATGTTGTGGTAAAAAAACGTGAATAACCTCAACATTATTGGCAGCCCGACCACCATTATTTTGAATAGCTATAGAATGGGTACAGAGAAGAATAGTTTGAGGGGGAGTGCTATTTAATTGAACATTATGGTTTAATATAACTTGTAAATAATAAACTAACTGAGAGCGTTCTCTTAACCACCTTTCCACAAAATTTGTAATTACAGCTCCTAAAAAAGTGCCAATTAAAAACTGGAACATGTCTCACTCCTTTTGTTTCAGCGTCCTAATTATTTTGTGATAAGCAAAAGTCCCTCTAATACCTTGGAAGAAAGCATAGCCGAAAAGTATAGCCCACAAAAAACCACTGGATTGCAATGTCCCTTCCGATAACATCATTATTTTATTTATTAAGAGATAAATAAACATCGCCAAAGCACAAGTTCTGCTTTTCTTGTATATACCAAAAGACAACCCGAAAACTATAGCAACATCTATTAAATTCCATAAATTTGAACCGTACCAACCGAAAAAAGATGCGAATAAATTAAATCCCCCAAGCACTACACCTACTATCCACGCTTCTTTGATTAACGTATTTGCCTTATTTATATCCATAATCTCAATTCTCTTTTCTCATCCTCCTCAAACAAAAAAGTACAACCCTTGCGAGTTGCCCCGCGCGGAATTAAGATATTCCCTGAAATAAAAATCCGCTGGAAACCCTGCGAGGCTAACCAGCGGGTACGGTGCACCGCAAAACTAAATTGTCTTTCTCACAGGGTTTTAATTTTTGTCGTTACTTCTTTTGTTCTTTTTCACCAGTCTTTTTAGACTATTTCTTCTTCATTTCTTAAACTTAATATTAAATTGTTTCTTGTCTTTATCCCACGTAAATGTTTTATTAATTATTTTGAAAGTGTTCCGGTCAATTGTTGCTAACTTTAAGGTTTTGATTTCTTCAAGACTAAACCATCCCATACCCTGACCTTCATATAAGCATATTTCTTTTTTGTTGCCATCAAACTTTTTGTAAAAAAGACGCTTATAACCTTTTTTTGGATATTTTTTTAGTGAATCTATACTGTATCTCAGTTCTTCAAGGATTTCCCGTTTAAGGCAATCTTCATAGGTTTCATTTCCTTTTAGAGACCCGCCAAATAGACCCCATGTGCCAGGGTGGAGAAAGTCTTTAATATGAGGTACGTCCCGCTCGTCATCTCTTTGTTGTAAAAGGAATCGACCCTCTACATCATACATGAGTAGGTGGGCTTGTCGTTTATCTTTCATCATACAGGAATACCACCCACCATTGCCGTCACGTTAACCAAGATTGAACCCGAGAAATTATAATTTATTGCCTCTTTTTTTTTAAATATATTCACTTATACTACAAACTAATGGTTTCTACAACCCCAAACTGTAACCTAACAAAAGCCATTTTTCAAGAACCACTCCAAGCTTCCTTAATATATGCTACAATTTAACTGTTTCAAGAACTTCGAACTGAAGGCTATCGAATCTGTCGTTAGTTAAGTTCGGGGTTAAGTGGGGACGTATTTTGGAATTATCACGGGACAGCTGTGTCACTGGGCGGGACAGCTGTAATAATCTCTAAAAGTTCGGATGATTTACAAAAATAACTTTTTTGATGCCGAAAGTTCTTTATCGCAACTCAAAATCTGGACGCGAATTCAGCGTTTAGAGGAAGGCTATCGTTGTTTGCTCAACATCCCTGATGATGTCAATCAACTTATGGGAATGTTGCCCGCTCTCGATTGTGCTTATCGGAAAATTTACGTCTTTGTTGAGTCTTTGAGACAAAACAATATCTTAAAATCCCCAACACTACGTCATTGGCTTAATGTGTACTTAGAAGAATTTAAAGCCACGCATGAAAAGAATAGGCGGTGGATGTTGTTGTATATGGATGTTCATCGTCCTGTAGACGAGGGAACAAAAAAGTTAAAGCGTAAGACCGTTCAAATGTACACAAGGATTCAGAAAGAAGCCTTGGAACAATGGCAAGGGGTAAAGAAGTTTAGTAGCGACTCACCCGAGGACTCCCCAAAAGCACAAACTATCATCATGCTTAAAGAGCAAAGAGATCGCTTGTCTTTGAAATCTCACGAGTGGAATTTTGTTCAGAGGAAACTTTCCGAAATAATTTATCATGCCATGGTTGGCTCATTAATGAAAAGTAAACATCAACTGTTCCATCAATTTAAATCCATTATTTATACGGAATCGATTGTAAGTTTATTGGAAAATTTTGATACTGCCGGTCGGGAAACCCAATGTCTGGCAAGGGCATTTACACGCGAGGGATCCCATTGGCAAGCCTTGACCAGAGAAAGGATTCATGATTGGATTTATGGTTATGCCAAGATTGAAAAAGAATATGCACAATTAGCTCATAAGGCGGTTATGGATACAGTAGCACAGGATTTTAAAAAATGGCAGACGAGGCAAAAGAAAACACAGACGATGCGATGGGGATCTATTTTGGTAGGATTTCTGCTCATTTGGCCGACCCTTCACTATTACGATTTTGATAAACGACTGGTACAATGTGCTGTTGTCGTCTTAAACAAAGTTATGACGATGAATATGAGTTTTGGAAAACCAGATGAAAAGGGAGAATTCTTTGATAAAGAAATGATAAACACACAGATCGCTTATAACGCACAAGAAGTTTTAAGAAATACCCATCGTTTCGTTGAGGAAACAATTTTTGGAAATGAGGAAAGTTACTTGCGATTTGCCGGGGAGATTTTGAAGGGATTTCTATTGCTCTTGGCTAAGGGGGAGGTAGATACCGACTTGGAATGGACCGTTTTAGATGCGGCTTCTTTTTTGGATTCGCATATTGAAGAATCTCTAAAAGAAATTATCCAGTTATATAAACATAAAAGCATAAAAGAATCAGAATTAAGAGGAACACTGTTACAGTTGAGGAGAAATTTTGTCGAACATCGGGTGTTCCCTTTCATGTTTCTAATTGTCAATAATGAAATTCCATTCATTTTTCTTTATCCTGAGAAGATTGATACTCAATTAACTTTAAATGAAAGAGATTTTGATTTATTAGGGATTCCTTCCGGTGTTTACAAAAATGTTGAGGAGAAAAATTTGAAAGCCTATTTTGTAGCCGGGGATAAATATCCCTTTAAGAATAAGGCCGGTTATTTTGAAGGGGAGTATGCTGTTGTCTTTGAGAAATTTTCTCTTAATTCTCATTGGACCGCTTGGCATGAATTAGGACATGTTGTTGACAATTTGCGAGCCCACTGGTCCGATCGAGCCGTCGCAGACAATGTGGAATTAAATGCCATGCTTTTCCCAATGGTTTTTGCTTGGGATAATAAAGGTTATATCCTTCGTCATCTCATCACCAAGATAGAAGAAAAAGCGAAAGATGATTATTATGTGCAAGCAGCGAAAGGGATCCTTAACGGTGTTTTGATTTATAAGGAGAACATTCCTTCCAACCAGGCAAGATCTTTGATCAGTGATCGATTTGAGCAAGATCGTATTGCTCGGGCAAGAGATTATGTGCAGGCGCTCACCCCACGCGAAATTAAAGCGATGGCTTTAGCGATGTATAACAATCCTCAGCGATATCTTACAACAGCCCATAAAGGCCGCTATAAAACAGCTCAAACGAATGCAGAAGAACTTATTTACGGGACTCATGCTTCACCAGTCGGTGACATTATTGCCACCAAGGCTAGAATCGCAGTGAAAGGTCGAGGAACAAAATTCATCCGTGACACTGAGAAGTCCTCTAAGGGAGGCAATGGTTTTTATTTTGATATAGGAGCCTTGGCGTTATCCATCCTTGTTTTTATTCTTTTCGAAAGTTCGATGGTATTACTTCATTACTTTGGGAAGCCTATCCGTCTTCGTAAGTTTTATGGCCGTTCACTAGAAGCAATGTTCCATAATATGTTTAAGGATAATCTATGGTGTCGACAAAAATTTAATGACAATAAAATAGGCGTACAAACGCTTTTAACTGCGATTCTAGCAACTCAAGGCCGTCTTGATGAGGACACAAGACAAAAGGTGGAAATATTCAAAATGATCGCCACTTATAAAGAGCAACT
>JAHFGK010000192.1 GCA_023247475.1 Candidatus Omnitrophota bacterium | reverse complement strand
CCAGCGAATTACGCTATGATAAAGCGAACTGATGAAAAAAATATACAAAAATACGTAACCGACCTGCGAGGCCTGCAAAATTTTTAAGTAATTGACCGACTCATCGTGCTTACGATTCAATAGAGCAATCGGCAATGTCAAAAAGCCTACCACCGTTAAGAACGCCATTGCCGCTGGAACAAAAAAAAGTGAGCGCCATGGCGCTACCCCACTGGTTATATTCCCAACAAGCGAGGAAACAAACGCACAGCTGAAAAATCCTCCTACCAGTCGTCCGCGGATATTTTTTTCAAAGAGCTCGCCGATCACCATCAAACTCAACGGAATCGTACCTGATGCTGCCAGTCCCATGGCCATGGAGCCCAGAAAAAAAATTTTGATTGAATGTGTCGCTCCACAAAGAACATTCGACAGCGCATAGGAAAACATCGAAATTACCAACGCGCTTCGGTAACTAATCCGCCGGGTTAACGGCGCAAAGATAAGCGCCCCGATGCCGTACGGAATCATATAAAACGAGATCACTTTCGAAATCACGACATCCGCAAGATTATAATCCGCGCTGATCGTCGGTATAACGGCGGCAACCGCCGATAAATTAAAATTGATCGTGATGCACGCAGAGCAAAGTAAGATATAAATGAGTTTACGTTCGTTGATGGTTGCACCTTAAAAAACTATTTAAACGATTACACAGATTTTTGATCTGTGTAATCACTATTAATTCTTCCCTGCTAATTGACCCGCTTCTTTCTCAATCACTTTCTTAAAAATTTGCATGTTGTGCCGCGAATGTTCGTTAACGAATCCTTCAATTTGCTGTTCGGTAAATTTGGTAAACCCCGGATCCATTTCGAAGTCTTGGATCCAAATCATCTTTACCCCTTCCGGCTCTTCAACGTAAAACCAGACGATCTTCATGTACTTAAACGGAAACATAGGCTCGTGACGCGAGGCAACGGCGTAGCGGTGCTCCTTATCAAGCCAGCGCTTGGAGACCCAGGATTTCCCGTCTTTATCGTTTAAGCGAAAAGTGATTTCATTACCCTTGCGCTCCAACACATCCGCCTTCACATACTCATCGCCGAAAAGTTCCGTCCAGCGCTCGATTTTGTTGGAGATATCAAAAACTAAATCGTACGGTGCGTTGATAACGATGTGATTGCGTGTATGTCCCATGGATTAATCCTCCTTCAAATAAGTATCTTTCGGTTATCTTATCGTACAGGTTTAACTAATTCCTTTTTTTCAAGCCACTCCCGTACATCCTGAAATATTTTCTCATACATTGCCGTTCCAATAATGTGGTGTTTCTTATCATTTATGCCTTCGACAAAATGATATGTACAATCATAACATTGGTTAATATGACCTGAAGATATATTCCAAAAACCATTGTTTTTAAGCAGCTGAATGAATTCGTCCCAGTCATCTCTGCGCAAAATCTGAGTTGAGTCCTCTAAGGGCGGACCGGAGATTTTCGCGTACCCTTGTTCGTAGGCTTCACCTGAAAAAATCTTTTTCCGGACATAATATTCATCTCCTCTTCGAATAAACGAAATTATTTTTGCACCTCCGACACTTATTCCCGTGCTGATGATCATGACACGGTATATTTCATCACAATGAAATGCTTCTAAATCCTTTTCATTAAACTTTACCAGCCAATCGGCCAAGAATTCTTTGTCGGTCCATAAAGTAGAGGTTCTTTTTAAATGCCTGGTTTCGTCCAGTAGCATTTGATTTGCTTCTTGTATTCGCCTATTCAATGACTGCCTGGAATGCCAATAAAACACCAAAAAACCTATAAGAAGGATCAATATAACAATAAAAAAACTGGGGTGAATTCTTTTTGGTTCCATTTAAGCTTCAGAGTTTATGATTGCTGGCCCTCAACAAGCGCTTTAACTCTTTTATTGTTTTTCCCTGTTTCCTTACGATTAAAATCTGAAAAACACGGGACAGCGCCTACTTTCTTTAATAATTCCTGTTGTGACATTTATCGAGACGTTCCAAATACAATTTTTGAAATTCTTCCTTAGACAGATGTGGGAACCTTTTACGAAGGCCTTCCCGAAAGAGTTGCTTGGAAAATTCAGAAAGCTCAAAAGCCTTAAGCAGTCTTTTTTCCGAGGACATTGCCCGCATCGTCTTAATATATATCCTGTGATTTGGATAGGGTTTAATGTTCATTGTTTCTAATCGAGAACTAAATCGTACGGTGCGTTGATAACAACGTGATTTCTTGTATGGCCCATAGATTTCTCCTTTTTAATATTTCTTACTTTCTACAAAGACAACCGAGTTGTTCCCTTCTTCAAATTCTTAAGCGCTGATAAAATTCTGGGAACAAGAGGCTTTAAATCATCAAAACGATTGGTTTTAGCGTTAAGAACAATTATCGAGATTTTCGCTCTTATCAAATTGACTTGATACTGTAAATTTTGGTCGGCACTAATAAATAAATCAAATTTATTTTCTGCTAACTTTAATAATTCTCCGTTCTTCTTACCAGTCCATCCTTGCTGGGTGACCGTCGTGACCTTATGTCCATGCAATTCGCGAGCAAGCCTTACAGGAAGAGATTCGTCAAGAAGTATTCTCATTTAGTTAATACCTTTTCTTTTAGCAATTCCAATACCTGAAGGGCTTGTTTACGACTAACCGAAGGATAATCCTTAAGAAAATCATCCAACCTATCTCCCGCTTCGAGATAATCAATAAGAGTGCTCACCGGAACTCTCGTCCCATAAAACACAGGAGTGCCACCAAGGACATCTTTGGAACTCTGAATAACAAGCGGTTTAATCATTCCCTGCCTCCACTTTTCGGGTTAATTTGTATTATATGTCATGTGCTATGTAATCTTCCTGTCCCTTTTAAAAGTACCTGGCACTTTATCTTCGAAAAATTCCGTCCAGCCTTTAAACTAACTAAACATTGCTCAAAACTTTTAATTATGAATTCAGGAGGAATAGAAAAATCTGGCAACGAATCGTCTATATCCATATAAAAAGGCTTATCGAAACGGGATGATAAACTATCCCACAACTCATCGAACTTACCTTTATGAACACCTTCACATCTGTATTTGCTATATAAAATTCCTCCATAGGTAGAATCACATAAACACCTTAACAATGTTTCTGAAATAATATTGCATTTACAAACTTTATACTCACCGAAGATTAATATGTCTTTTATCACTTCTGACAAATATTTGTCTTTTTCTATACATTTACTAGAATTCGAATAATCATACTGACAGAAATTTTGATCAACATATTGTGCAACTTTTCCATAGCAGACGGGACATATCTTCAACTTTAACTTATTTTCGGTTTCTACTTTCTTAAATTCAGCTAAATTTACTTTATCCCATCTAAAATCATCAACTATGCCAAATAAAAAAAGTAATTCTAAAAATTTTCCCTTTGTTCTATCACTTTTCATAAACAAGTTACCCAAGGCATCGATATAGCATAATGCAAGAATCGCTGCTTCAAATCTATTGCCAGAATTTAATATCTTTTTTAAATTACGTAGCTTTTCTGAAAAATACGGTTCAATAACAATAAAATTATATTTTTTCATCTGTGAAGTCTGGAGACATACGCCTATTGCGGATGCCGACCCAATAACTGACGAACGTCCCAATCAATATTATCAATTTTACGCGACACACTGCACACTTGACATATCAAAACTAAAAGTAAAAAAAATATAAAGATCAGCAGTCCTCTCATTTTTATCTCCATCACGAAAATCACAGGACCGGGTCCCTCCGACTCAATAACTTTCAATCACGTCTACGCGAAGTGTCCCCTTCGTGATAATTCGGGACACATCCTTTAAATGGGGTGTGCCCCGAGTTATTCATACCATATCACTTTACACTTTCAACTACACTTTTCCCCGGGCGGCTTCTTTGAGGAAATAAACCTCCGGTTCTTCAATCACACCGGCCTGCTTCATCGCACTTTTCAATTCAGTCGATGCCAAAAATTTCCGGGCATTGGCCAAGCTATCCCACTCAAACAATAAAACTAAATTGTTGGGGTCGTTTTCCGGTTGTAAAACTTGGTAGGATTTTTCCCCGCTGGTTTTTCTCATCTTAATTGCGTTATCAAAAACGCTCTTCCAAGCTGCGAAATCTTTAACTCGATGACGAACGTGTACGTAAGCCATAATCTTTTTCTCCTTTCGTACTTTCTTATTTAAATTTTGTTTCTAGTCCGGGCGC
>JAHFGK010000191.1 GCA_023247475.1 Candidatus Omnitrophota bacterium | reverse complement strand
AATGATGAAGATACACGTAAAGGCCACAGCAAAGATATCAGTTGCTCCGGTGCCTGTATTGTTACCGATGAAAAATTATCACCGGAACAGAAAGTTAAATTAAGCATTTATCTGTCTGATGATGTTATCATCCAAGTTAAGGGTAAAATTGTCTGGCAGAAATCTTCCGATAACCAAAATATGGTTGGTATTGTTTTTTCCGATACCAGTCAAAAAATACAAGACACCATCCTTAAATATGCTTTCGAAATTAAAAAAGAGGAATTGGTGAAACATTGGTTTAAAGGCTGGAATAATAAAAATTAGTCATTTCCCTTATTTTTAATCCTCTCTAATAAACCGCGTCAGCCGCTCACCTTTCTTAAACTGCTCAATTGTTTCGGTTAATTCAACATAATTCCTTAAGCTTAAATTTTCTGCTCTTAACTTACAATCGATTTGAAGCATTTCTAGAATTTTAATCATTTCTCTTCTATCCACAAGAGTATCAAGAGCATTGACAATAGTTTTTCGCCGTTGTTGAAAAGCAGAGTGAATCAATTTAAATAAAAGCTCTTCATGATTGATTTTGTAAAGGGGTTCGCTTCTTATCATCAGTTCCATAAAGCATGAATCAACCTTTGGGATAGGCCTAAAACAGGTATTTTTTATCTTAAATAATATTTTTGCATCAGTGTAATATTGCAAGTAACAGCTTAAAGCGCTGTAATCTCGACTACCAACCTGTGCGGTCATGCGTAATCCCAATTCCCATTGGAGTGTGATATACATAACTGTAAATTTTTTTCGATAATTTAATATCTTCTCGATAATGGGGGTGGAAATATAATAAGGTAAATTCCCGACGACTTTTAGATGAGACGGCAGCGCATCTAAACAATATTTAAGGAAGTCGGCATGGATAATCGTGACATTGGAATCCTTAAACTGTTCAATAAGGTTTTGACAAAGTTTGTGGTCAGTTTCTACAGCAAAAATTTTTTTTACATGCTGCGACAATGCATTAGTTAGGACTCCCAGACCAGGACCGATTTCTAAAATGGTATCAGTGGTTTTCAAATCACAGGCAGCGACGATTTTTCGTAGGATATTAGGATCGATAAGAAAATTTTGACCGAGTTGTCGCTTAGGCACGAAATCGATATCTTTGGTCTTCATTGATATTTAAGAAAGCTTCACCGCTAATTTGATCGCTGCAATCATGGATGAAGGACTGGCTTTATTTTGACCGGCAATATCAAAGGCCGTTCCATGGGCTGGAGATGTGCGGATAAAGGGCAATCCAATAGTGAGATTAACGAGTTGATTAAACCGAAGAGTCTTGACCGGAATGAGTCCTTGGTCATGATACATCGCAACGATGGCATCAAAACGATGGGAAATCATGGGAGAGAATAAAGTATCTGCTGCCAATGGCCCCACCACGTGGATTTTGCTTTTTCGTGCACGTTGTATGGCAGGCATGATACGGTAGACCTCCTCTTTTCCAATACGCCCCCCCTCCCCGGCATGAGGATTAAGACCACATACAGCGATGCGTGGTCGCTTTATATGAAAAACTTTTTTTAAGGTTTGGTCTGTCAGTAGAATGGTTTCATAAACATTTTGGGGATTGACTGCTTTACTGACTTTATTAAGAGGGATGTGTCGCGTCACGATAATGCTACGCAGACCATTGGCCACAAACATCATACCAAATCGATTAATATTAAAGCGCTGAGCTAAAAATTCCGTATGCCCTTGGAAAGGAATCCCTAACTGACAGATGGCATCTTTACTAACTGGTGCCGTCACCAAAGCAGCGATTTTTTTATTCTTCAATAAGTCAATGGCTTTCTCTAAGTACGATAAAGACGCCTGTGCCGACCATCGATTGGGTCGGCCTAATGGTATTGGTTGAAAAGGTGGATCTTGGATATTGACAAAAGTACAATTCCTAAAGTTTTTCTTACAATATTGACGATAAATATCATAATGGCCGATAATGATAAAATGAGCCAAACGTCGAATTGATGGTTTTAAAAGAGACTTGGCAATAACCTCAGGACCGATACCCGTAGGATCTCCCATGGTCAGCCCTATAATAATCTTTTTTGTCTTTGACATATTTTGTTCACCTCCCAAGCTTTGAAGAAATGAGTCTGGTAATAACTTTTACCCAATAAGCAATGTTCATTGTTTGATTTCGATATAAGCTTGGTCTTTTAATTTAGCAACCCACGATTGGTAATGCTCTTTGAATTTTCGATTGAAGATAATCTCTTTGATATGATCCTTGACTTCTTCTAAAGAGGCCTGAGTGGCTGGGAGTTTCTGTCTAACTTTAAAAACATAATAGCCATTATCAACCTCTATGAGCGAAGAAGTTTCTCCCTCTTTTAAATTAAAAACAGCATTTTCAATGGTCGGTATCATTTCCCCTTTTGCAATGACCCCTATGGATGGTGATTCCGAATACTCTTTAGCGACATTGGTAAAATCCTGTCTTTCTCTTAATAAGCCAAGGGCTTTTTCTGCTTTTATCTTAGCCGCTTGGGAATCCTTGGATTTAGAGACATAAATAGAATCTAAATCTAATCTCTCTTTTTGCCGGAAGTCGTTAAGGTGCTGCTGATAATAATCGGTGACCTCATGAGGATTAACGAAAATTTTAGATTGCACTTCATCATCAACGAGGAACTTGATTTTGTATTGTTCTGTAATTTTATTTTTTAAATCGGTTAGTGTTAAACCATTTTGAAGCAGGGAATTAAGAAAATCTTGCTCGGAAGGATAATGTTTTCGTATCTCCGTTAATTTTTCATCCACGATTTTTTCTCGAACCACTACACCTTTTTTCTTAGCTTCTTGAATAATGAGCTTATCTTCAATTAAGTTACTTAGGCCCTTCATGGGTAAATCATCAATGATTTTCTGAATTTGTGTTTCACTTTTTCCTTCCGCTTTTAGTTGTAAATATAAAGTGCGTAAATATTCATTGAGCTCTTGAAAAGTAATCACCGAGTCATTCACCACGGCCAGAATGGCGTCATCGACGGCGTAAATCGATTGTGTACAAAATAGAAAGTGAAAAAGGATTAGGGGAACTAATAATCTTTTTATATTTCTTGATACCATTTTAGCCCTTATAAGAATTAACTGAAAGATGGGTTGATAAGGATAAAAATTCCTTTGAACTCTTAATATGTTCAATCGATTCTTTTAAGAGGCGGCAATAGAGATCAAAACCAATGGAGGAAATATATCCATGTTGTTCGTGGCCTAAAAGATTTCCCGCCCCACGGATTTGTAAATCCTCAAAGGCGATCTGAAATCCAGCTCCCAGGCCACTGTGCTTAACTAAAGCCTCCAATCGGGATTTAGCAACCGAGGATAAATATTTTATGGTCGGAGCGATAAAGTAGGCGTAGGCCTGTGTTGTGAATCGCCCGACACGACCGCGCAACTGATGAAGTTCCGCTAATCCAAACGGGTCCGCACGGTTAACAATCAATGTATTCGCATTCGGGATATCAATACCTGATTCTATAATAGTGGTACAAATCAAAATGTCAATTTCTCCTTGTAAGAATTTTAGCATAATCTCTTCAAGAAGTTTAGGCCGCATTTGTCCATGGCCAACGGCGATACGAGCCTGATCACCAATCAATTTTTTAACGATATTTGCAACTTTGTCAATATCATCCACGCGATTATGGAGGAAAAACACTTGGCCTTTGCGATTCAGTTCCCGTTCAATGGAATGCTTAATAATATCCTCATCAAATTTGATAATGTTTGTTTCAACGGGGATACGATTTTGCGGAGGCGTAGAGATAATCGACATATCCTTGGCTCCGGCTAAGGCCATGTACAGGGTGCGTGGAATTGGGGTCGCGGTTAAGGTAAGCACATCCCCTAAAAGTTTAAGGTGTTTTAATTTCTCTTTGGCCCGGACACCAAAACGTTGTTCTTCATCAATGACAATAAGTCCTAGATCTTTAAAGGCGATGTCATCGGATAAGAGCCGATGAGTCCCAATCACCACATCAACGGTTCCTTGCACAAGACCCTTGATGATTTGATTTTGTTCTTCTTGGGTACGGAAACGACTCAACATGGCAACGTGGATAGGATAATTTTTTAGCCGCTGGGTAAAGTTGTAGTAATGCTGTTCGGCTAATATAGTAGTAGGGACAAGCACCGCAACTTGTTTGTTATTCATAACCGCCTTAAAAATGGCACGCAGTGCAACTTCGGTTTTGCCATATCC
>JAHFGK010000190.1 GCA_023247475.1 Candidatus Omnitrophota bacterium | reverse complement strand
CCATCCCGATGTTTTCTAGAAAGTTTCTTTGTGGTAATCGGGACCCCGACTTCAACTTTCAATATCTAGAAAACGTCGGGGCAATCTTGTGCTTTCTAACCTACATTTAAGAACGAAATAGGCAATGGCCTACCAATATATTTTTGGGGTCGCTGGCGGGACGATATCCGAACCTGCTTGACCCAACCCAAACCTATTTAATAGCGTTATTATATTGGCAATATTTGCTTCTGGCAAGAATTATTGGATTTCAGAGAGGTATCCTTGGATTCTTTGGCCTCTTTGAATTCCTAGGAAATGCAGTATTAAGCTTCTTTTCGCCGAGATGGCCAAAGGAAGAGGACTATAATCCAAAAAACAGGATTAAAAGCGATCATACAGAAAATTTCTAAAGTTTTTGAAATGGAAGCCCCCTGCAAGCCCGTGTACCACAATTTACCCCGATTCGTAAGATATGCCGAAATTCTCTTCGATAATTTCGGCATACTCATCGGGGTTATCCGCCCTACAATTAGGAGCTTGCTTTTTCTGGCGGACATCTCGCCAAAGCTTGAAAAGCGAAGGCGGATAAATCCTCCCATCGTCTGAACAAAATATTTTTATCAGAAGTTTGTCTTTAGCCGTCTTTCTAACTCCCTTACCTTATTCTGGAGTTCCTCTATCTTTTTACGTTCGGTGATGTCTTTAATGGTAATGATAATCAACTTCGTACGATTGGCCTTTAAATAAATCCGGCAGGCATTGAGCAGCATAATTCGTTTACCGATATGAGGAAAATCATGTTCGATTTCAAAGTTATCAAAGCTTGTGGTCTTGGGAAGGATTTCCTCCAATAAGTATCGCAGTTTTGGGATATTCCATTGGTGATTTCCCAAGTCATAGATAAATTGTTCTTCAGTCTCACCAGGTTTTACCTGAAAGGCGTGATAAAAGGACTGGTTGGCCAAAGCTACTTTGAAATCCTCATGCAGAATTATTAGAGGGTCATGCACGGTATTGATAATCCCCTCAGTATATTTAAGGGCGTCCTCAATATCCATCTCTTTCATTTTCTCTTTATATTCCATGCTTGCGCCTCCATTCCTTAAAGGAATACCGCTGAGCTTCTTTTGCGTTAGCAAATCCCTCATCGTCCGCACGAGCCAAATCCCTAATTAATGATTGCCTCTGCTCTTCTTTGGAGGTTACACTCTTTACTGTCTTTTTAAGTTGTTTCATTCTATTTTTCATAACTTTCTTACTCCCGCTGCCCCTGCTGTTTTTATCATTTTAAGGAAGGCAGCATATCTCATTCTTACCTTCTTTTTTTGCCTGATAGAGTGCTTGATCGGCTTTCAGAATTAAATCACGCCCATCAATATTCTTATGGTACGCTGCAATTCCCATGCTTAAGGTGATGACTCTCTTTAACTTTAAATTTGAGATGACCTTTTTAATTTTTTCTGCAATAATCTCTGCTTGTAATATAGTGGTCTCAGGCAGGATAATAACAAATTCGTCGCCTGCATAGCGGCAGATGATGTCAACCGTTCGCAAGCTCTCTTTGATCGCTCGGCTGATTTCTTTAAGGACTTGATTACCCCCCAAGTGTCCGTAAGTGTCATTGTAGCTTTTGAAATCATCAATATCGAGCATCAAAAGACATTTCGGTTTACCATATCGTTTGGAACGCTCAACTTCATGCTCTAAAGTCCGCATGAAATATCGATGATTATAAAGCCCTGTCAAAGAATCCGTTGTGGAAAGGTATTCCAATTCTTTGCAGTGGTTGGCATTTTCAATCGCAATGGCTGCTTGCTGGACAATCATAGCAAGGATTTTTGAATCCGTTTGCGTAAAAATACCCTCCCCGTTAGGGTCTTTATCAGTCACGTTAACAACGCCTACGATTTTGTCATGTAATTTTATGGGGAGGCTTAAAAATGACTTCCCTTTATAGGAAGGATTGCTTTTTCTTGCGACAAGGCTATCGGTTTCAATATTCATAACGACGAGAGGTTTGAAGTCCCGAGCCACTAATCCGGAAATTGATTCTCCGAGTTTTACTCTTGTCTCTTTGATGACGTTTTCATCTAGACCCTTTGCCCCTTTGATCAAGAGTTCCTGTGATTCCATATCCAAAAGCATGAGAGAACAGCGTTGGGCCCCCAATATCTCAGTTGCTTTTTCGATAATAAAATCAACGAGATGATTCAATTCAAGAATTGAGCTAATGCGCTGGTCAATACTCAAGACCTGTTCAAGTTTCTGCCCTTCGCGCCTCGAATCTTCATGCAATTGTTGTAATACTTCTTCTGCTTTTTTGCGTGCCGTGATATCAACCCCTGCCATAAGAATGCTTAACGGTTTTTCTTCTTGAAATAAAAGCTGCGAAGAGGAAAATAATACCGTCCTCACGGATCCGTCCTTAGCATAAAGACCTACCTCAAGTTCATGGGTCTCTTCGCCTCTAAAATCCTTCTCTATTTGAGCCAAGACTGCCATGCTCTGCTCTCCTATAATAAAATTGATGACCGGCTGGCCGATGATTTCACTTTTTGAATAATTTAAGTTTGATAAGAATACTTTATTGACATTTTCAACCTTTCCATTTGAATCGACGATCATGCTAAAAGCAGGATTTCTGTCAAAAAGGAGGCCATCTCGGTCTTCGATGTTTTTAATATGCAAGCGCAATGAGACCAATTCATTCGAAAGCTGGTTTTTTGTTTTGTCTTGATTGTTTTCCATGCCTTTTACCTTTACGCTAACTTTCAGCTACTTTTTTATTCTCCGTTTGAGGCTACTCAAACATAAAAATAACTTTCGCAGGATTCATAACCATATAATCGCCATTATCAAAGCAATCTTCTTCCTGTTTTACGACGACGAGCCAGTAAATGGATGGGATGTATTTTTTCGTCTTAAACTGAAAGAACATAACGATGATAAGCAAAACGCTCATAACGAGCGATGTTCCGGTCAGTCCAAAATGAAGAACTTGATTTAAATAGTCTGCTGCTGTCTCGCCTACCGTCGTGCACAGAATTTTAATGATCCAAAAATAAATTGTGACTTCGGGGACTTTATTTAGCATCTGTCTCATTTTTAATGAGTTCATAATGTAGCTCCTTATTCTGGTTATAGCATTTTATCGACGAAAACGCCAGCGGCTTGAGGTTTCGATTAGTTCAAACCTCACTGATTAAATCGGGCGCTGCCCCTTACTCCTTGCTATTTCATCAAGAGATTTTGAAACGATAAATGTATTGAATGCAGCTGCGACTAGCATTAAGGATGAAATAAATAAGATTGAATAGGGATACCAATTAAAATAGTAAGAGAGAATTAATATTAAAAATGACAATTGCGTCAACAGGACAGCTATAAAAGAGGCGCTTACCCCCGTTGATTCTTGATCTTTTGATGCCATGTATGAAAAAGGAGACGTTGCAACTCCATAACCAAATAATAAATAAGGCAACGCATTCCCCTTAATAGACATGGTAGTAATTCAATAAATAATGAAAACCCATAAAAGATTTATAAAATTTATTGCCGCAATATTGATAAAAGCTACTGAAACTGCTAAGAATTTCTGCCTTTTTTCAGCAAATTTATAAACAAGTAATCCCAAAGAAATATGTATCAACGCAGGTAACGTGTATGCAAATTGAAATAAAAATCCCGAAATAAAACCCGCTATTACTAATTTCCACTGTCCCAAAATTAAAAGCCATATAATTGATACGAAAGAACCAAGAACATTAAGAATTATTAACGGAGACAATAATAAGCTAAGAATATTTTCTAATAATTTACTCATTTATATCCCCCCACCCTGGCATTAACCGGGACAGGGCGTTTGATAACTGTAAATTTAGATTTCGAATTACATTTTAAACCAACCTTTTCCTTGCAAAAGCGAATCCGGATCCTGATTTAAGATACTTTTCAAATTGTATTGCCTTCATCTTATCTTTAAAACAGCAATGCCAAATCAGCTCAAAGGGAAACTTCGTAGAGGAATAATCTCCAAGTCCTGCATTGTGTTCTTTGATTCTATTATTAAGGTTTGAAGTGAATCCCGTGTAGTAACTACCATCTTTCTGGCTTTTAAGAATATAAACGTAATACATATTTTATACTTGCTTTGCTTCGTTCTCCTTCGCTCTCTGAAGCTTTAGTGAAAGAGAGCTTCGGAGAACACTTCTTCGCCTAAGCTTGCACTTCGAAGCTCCTGCGTAGCAGGAGCGAAGAAGTGGGTCCCACTCGAATTTCATAA
>JAHFGK010000031.1 GCA_023247475.1 Candidatus Omnitrophota bacterium | reverse complement strand
AAATTATGTTCCGTTGCTAATTCAAGAGCCCGGCGCAAAAGTACAACACCCAACTGTTCGGCATTTGGGCCAATCACCCGAACCTCGGGGGATTTGATTCTGGTATTTATTCTGATATTCTTTTGGATATCAACCACCTCCTTAATCTTAAATTACTTTCTCTAAATTATTTTTTTGACTTGATTTCTTGTTCAACCTGCTGAATAAAATCAACGACCGAAAGCGTTCCGACATCGCCAACACCTCTTTTTCTCACGGCCACGCTCTGATCAGCCATTTCTTTATCTCCGACAATCAACAAATAGGGAATTTTTTTGAGCGTTCCTTCTCTGATTCGCTTATTAAGGCTTTCATTTCTGTCATCAAGTATAACCCGTAATCCTTTATTTTGGAAATCTTCTTTTAGTTTAAGAGCGAAGGTCGCGTGCTCGGACTTGATCGGAATAATCAAAATCTGTACCGGCGCAAGCCAGCAAGGAAAAGCACCGGCATAATGCTCGATCAACGTGCCGATGAATCTTTCCAGGCTTCCCAAAATAGCGCGATGAATCATGATCGGACGCTTGGCTTCACCGGAATCGCTCACATAAGTTAAATCAAATCGTTCCGGCAAAGAAAAGTCGCACTGAATCGTCGCGCATTGCCATTGACGGCCTAAAGCGTCTTTAAGTTTAATATCAATTTTGGGGCCATAGAAAGCACCGTCACCCGCATTAATTTGATAATTTAATTTTTTCTCCTGCAAAGATTCTTCCAATGCTTTCGTTGCCGTGTCCCAAGATTCCTGCTTTCCTATAAACTTGGCAGGTTGAGTGCTTAGTTCAATCGATATATTTTCAAAACCAAAATCTTTCATCGTATCAAAAACAAAATCAATGACCCCCTTCACCTCGTCTTTCAGCTGGTCCGGTCGACAGAAAATATGGGCATCGTCCTGGGTAAAACCCCGGACTCTAAGTAATCCATGCAAGACACCTGCTTTTTCTTGACGGCAAACTGTTCCCAACTCAAAAAACCGGATAGGCAATTCGCGATAAGATCTCAACTTGGATCCGAAAATCAACATATGGCCGGGACAATTCATGGGTTTAACCGCATATTCTTCCTGATCCACTTTGAAATAATACATATGTTCCCGATAATGTTCGGCGTGGCCGGATTGCTCCCAAAGTTTTCCCTTTAAAATCCCCGGCGTCATAACAAAATCATAACCTCTTTTTAAATGCTGCTCCCGTACATAATCTTCAATAATTTTTCTTAAAAGAGCGCCGTTGGGATGATAAAAAATCAGTCCGGCACCAGCCGTATCATTATAAATATTGAAAAGATCCAATTGCGTTCCGATTTTACGGTGGTCGCGGTTTTTCGCCTCTTCCAATAAATGCAAATAATCCTTTAATTCCCTCTCGCTAAAAAAGCATGTGCCGTAGATACGCTGGAGCATTGTATTTTTTTCATCACCGCGCCAATACGCTCCTGCCACCGACAACAACTTAAACGCCTTGATTTCTCCAGCGCTCTTAACATGCGGGCCCTTGCACAAATCCAAAAACTCCTCGCCTGTTTTATAGATCGAAACCTCCGCATCGGGAATTCCTTGAATCAATTCGATCTTATAATCTTCCTTCATCTGAAAAAATAATTTCAGGGCTTCCGCTTTATTCATCGTAGTGTGAATAAATGGAAGGTTCTTTTGGATGATTCGGCGCATGGCCTTCTCGATTTTTTCCAAATCTTCGTCGGAAAATGGTTCTTTTTTATCAAAATCATAATAAAAACCGTTTTCAATGGCCGGGCCAATGGTCACTTTGGTTTCAGGCCAAAGTTCTTTAACCGCTTGAGCCATCACATGTGAACAGCTGTGACGTAATTTGTCTAATTCTGTTTTATATTCCATAATCAATCAAAAACTGGTGGACCCGACAAGACTCGAACTTGTGACCTTTTCCATGTCAAGGAAACGCTCTAACCAACTGAGCTACGGGTCCATTTCTTTTAATAAAACTTTTTACTCTACTTCGCGCTCGACAAGAAAAACAACAGTGTGCGCTTCGTAGCCGCATAAAAAATGACAAAATTGATTGCTGCGAAGCCCATACCATCAAGTTAATCAGCAAGGGCGAAGCAGAATGGGCAAGGAGGGAGTCGAACCCTCACAGCCTTGCGGCCAAAGGATTTTAAGTCCTTCGTGTATGCCATTCCACCACTTGCCCAAAATGTATTTAAGGCGTGGAGCGGAATCGAACCGCTGAATAAAGGTTTTGCAGACCTCCGCCTTACCACTTGGCTACCACGCCATACAATTTCTTACAGTTCCGGCGAGAAACAGCGAATCGTGGGCAACCTTGCCTTATCCCGCGTTTCGTATCTTCCAATAAACCGTAATCTGTCTAAAAAAAGAAATCAAAACAACTTCAAATTGTTTTGACTAAAAAAGACTAACTTAAACGCATAACAGCCGAAACAATATCATCGACTTCGGCTAAATGCCCTTCTCCTTCTGTGCCGCATGCCAATTTACCATGAACAGGATCAATAAAATGCATCCCGAAATTTTTTAACCTTTTAATATTCTCTTGAATAATTTTATTCTTGTACATCTCGCTGTTCATGGCCGGCGCGAGAAAAATTTTAGCTTGCGTTGCCAAAACACAACAACTTAATAAATCATCCGCTAACCCGCTCGCTATTTTACTGATTATATTTGCCGTCGCTGGGGCAATCAACAAAAAATCAATGTCTCCAGCTAATTGGATATGATCTATATTCCAGGCATCAATACTATCAAAGAGGTTCTGATATACTTTCTTTCCGCACAAACTACCTAACGTCAGAGGAGTAATAAACAATTCGGCTTCCTTGGTCATGATAACCGAAACATCAAAACCTTTTTCCTGAAGCCGTCGAATAATATCTCCGGCTTTATATGCCGCAATACTTCCTGTCACGCCTAAGAGAATTTTTTTATACTTCTTAGACACCTTGTTCCAACTCCACCTTGTCGCCTTTTTCAGCCTTATCCTTTTTATCATGCTTCGATGATTTTTTATTTGCTTCGACGAATTCCTGGGCGACGCTTTTTAAAAAAACTTTACCCTGAACAATTTCTTCAAGGGCAATCGTTGCCAGTTTTGAGGCAGAAGAAATTTCCACTAATTTTGGACTTCCGTCGGCTAATTCCATGGCCCTTTTTGAAGCAATGCGGACCAAAGCATATATGCTATTGTTTGATTTCGGCAACAAATTCTCCAATGGTTGATATCCCATCAAAAGCCTCCTAACTTTCGTTAAAACATTATAGAAAGATTCTTTATCTTCCCAAAATACTATCCGACCCTAAATTCAGTATTTAGAATAAAAAATTGAGTTAATCTATATAACACATGTTACTTTTATTGTCAATTTATTGAATACAACCACAAAAACACCCTAAGATTTATTTAACTCGATTGACAAAATTTTTTCTAATTCATTAAACGTAATATCCAAATCATCATTGACAACAACATATTTATAATTTTTAGCCTCCTGCAACTCTATTTTCGCTGTCTCAATGCGAGATTCAATGCTTTCCTGATTTTCCGTCCCCCGCTTGATTAATCGATCTTTTAAGACAAATAGCGTGGGTGCCGTAACAAAAATTTTCACGGCATCCGGATAAAGCCGGCTTACCGTTGCCGCACCCTTCACATCGATACAAAGCAAAACATTTTTACCGCCCACCAAGAGGTTTTCGACATTATTCTTTGGGGTTCCATAGTAATTTCCAAAAACGCATTCCCACTCCAGGAACTCTCCCGATTTAATTTTTTTTGCAAATTCTTCCTGACTTATAAACAAATAATCGCGTCCCTTTTGTTCATTTAACCGCATAGGTCGTGTTGTGACCGAAATAGATTTAAATAATCTATTTTTAAATTTTTCGCTTGCCAGCAACTTCTGTTGTAATGTTGTTTTGCCAGAACCCGAGGGGCCGGAAAGAACAATAATTTTACCCTTGCTCATTAATTTTTTTTATTCGATATTTTGAGATTGTTCGCGTATTTTTTCTATTTTACTTTTTAAAGAGATCACCGCGTTGCTTACAACATTTTCCTGAACCTTGGATCCAATCGTATTAGTTTCTCGCTGCATTTCCTGCGCAATGAAATCCAATTTTTTGCCCACTTCAACATCCGTTTGCAATAGTTTTTTAGCCTCATGTATATAATGCTGTAGCCGGGTAAGCTCTTCGCTGATATCGCTATTTTTTTGATAAGAAACAAATTCGTCGACGCTAAAAATTTTTTTCTTTTCTTTTAAAATACTCGAATAACGCACCCGAATTATTTTTATCAAACCCGTCATCATTTTCAAATTCTCCGAGACATCTCGAGACAAACTTTGTCCTTCTCTTTTTCTCATCACTCGAAGCTGGCTTAAAGAACTTTTCAAACTTTTTTCAATGGCCGGCCACAACAAATCCCCCGTAATGACAGTTTCCTTTGATTCGACCACTCCTGGAAGCCTGATTAGATCAGATAAAGACAATTTATCGTCTAAATTAAACTTCTTACTTATAACACTGGCAAATTTTAAATATTTTTCACAGGCCTCTTGATTAAAATCAAGAATTTCAATGGGCTTATTTGTAATTTTTATAGAAATCGAAACACGCCCTCGTTCAACATTTTTTTGAATAATATCCCGGACCTTATTTTCAATAGATGAAAAACCGGTAGGAAATGAATAAGCTATATCTAAATAACGGTGGTTGAGACTTTTTATTTCAACAACACCTTTCACAGCTCCCCAAGATAAAGAAGAGCTTCCAAAGCCTGTCATGCCTCGTATCATGCCCAAACTCGCTTTCGTGTAGATTTAACTTTTGTTATTTTGGTAGGAAATACATCGGCGATGAGCTCTTCGGGATGAAACCAAAGCTTAATTTCTCTCTCAGCTTCTATAATATCCGAAGAAACATGCAAAACATTTTCAAATACACCTTTGGTCGTAATTCGGCCGCAAGAACCTCGAATGCTAGCCGGATCTGCCTCTTCAGGATTTGTGGCTCCGGTTAAATCCCGACATTTTTTGATCGCATCTTCACCTACAAAAACCAACGCCATCACATATTTACAAGGATGAAAAGCTCCTAAACTGTATTGAATTACTTCTTCAAAAAACTCTTTGCCTTTTAAATGTTTATAATGCCGTTCTGCTAATTTTCGGCTAACTTTTACCATGCGGCTAGCGACTAATTCCAGTTTCGCCTCAGATAAACGAGTTAAAATATAACCTGTTAAAGATTTGGAAATTCCGTCCGGCTTGATCAGGACTAATACTTGTTCTTTCATTTTGCTATAATTGTTCTAATTCGCTCTAAATCTTCGGGAGAATAATATTCAACAATGATCTTTCCGCGTTTTGTTTTTGATATAATTCGGACCTTCGTGCCTAAAATTTTTTGAAGCTCCTCTTCAATCGTTATAAGATATCCTTGTTTGAACGATTTAGTGCTCGTTTTCGTTGTTAACTTGTCAGCGCTGGAGCTTTGTTTAACTAAATTTTCTACTTCTCGAACAGATAGTCGCTCCTTAACAATATAACTAAAAATCTTTTTCTGCTCTTCTTTATTTTCGATACTTAATAACGCCCTAGCATGTCCGACGGATAAAACGCCATCAAATAAACTTTTTTGAACTTCCTCCGGCAATTTTAACAATCGAAGAAGATTACTTATTGTAGATCGATCTTTGCCAACCGACTGGGCAACACTATCCTGAGTAAAATTAAAATCATTTATCAATCGCCGAAAGGCCTTGGCCTCTTCTATTGGATTTAATTCTTCTCTTTGTATATTTTCTACTAAAGCTAATACCAGTGCTTCCTGATCATCAACATTTTTAACAACAACGGGTATGTTTTCAAGCTTCAGAATGCGAGCCGCTTTTAAACGGCGTTCTCCAGCAACTACCTCAAAGCCAGCGCCTTTAGGGCGGACTAAAATTGGCTGCAGAATTCCTTTTTCTTTTATCGAAGAAATTAATTCTGAAAGCTTTGCATCATCGTAATTAATTCGGGGTTGTAAAGAATTTTCGCTAACTTCAGAAAGCTTAACGATAGAGATATTTTCATTTTTTATAGTGTTATTTTTTTCTGGTATTAATGCAGAAAGCCCTCTTCCTAAAGCTCTCGATTCCATAAGCCCTCCTTTTCTACTAAATTAAGTCGCCATTGTTTCTTTTTCACGCAACTCATTCTTATCGCTTAAAATATTATTTGACAGTTGGTTACGTAAAAATTCTGTTACAAATTCATCATACTTTTTGGCCCCGATCGAATTTTTATCATACAAACTTATTGGCTGTCCAAAACTAGGGGCTTCGCTAAGTTTAATGTTTCGCGGAATAATAGTATTGTAAACTCTATTTTTAAAATAATTCTTTATCTCTAAAATAACTTCGGTTGTTAAATTAGTTCTAAAATCAGCCATCGTTAATAAAACCCCTTCAATTGAAAGATCGGGGTTTAAATTTTCTTTAATCAGTCCAATTGTATTAATTAATTGTGATACCCCCTCCAAAGCATAAAATTCACATTGAATTGGAATTAATATAGAATCACTGGCAACAAGAGCATTCAAAGTTAATAATCCCAATGACGGCGGAGAATCGATAAAAATAAAATCATAATTTTCTTTTACAAAAGATATAGCACGTTTTAAACGGGTTTCTCTAGAAAGAGCGCCCACCAATTCAATCTCTGCCCCTGTTAAATTTATGTTACAAGGAACAATGTCTAAATTTTTAATTTTAGTTTCCAATAAGCATTCTTGGATGCTAGAACGACCTAAAAAAACCTCATAAACAGATTTTTCAAGGGTGTTTTTATTAATTCCTACACCGCTTGTCGCATTTCCCTGCGGATCTGCATCAATTAATAATATTTTTTTCCCAGCCAAGGATAAGCAGGCAGACAAATTCACTGCAGTGGTTGTTTTTCCTGTTCCACCTTTTTGGTTGCAAATTGAAATTGATTTTCCCATATTTTTAAATTTTCTAAACTTGTTTCACGTGAAACCCTGTTTATTTTTTTAAAGAAACCTTAATTTTTGCTGGTTTTGCCCCCTCCATTCCGAATAATCCCATCTTCTCTTCACAAACTATTTTAACTTTAATCGCGTCTCTGGATACCTTCAAAATATCCAAAGCTTTTTTTATAGCCTCTTCTACAGTACTTCCCTCAACCTCGATTGTTTTTGCAATATTATTCATTTAATTTATCAGCTTTACTTTGGACATTCGTAATTGTGTTAATGTTGATAAAAAATAAAAAGTCAAAAAATATAATGCCAATCCACTAGCCACCTTATAGAAAAAGAAAATAATCATAAACGGAAAAATATTGGCCATTAATTTTTGTTGACTTGCCTGCGCTTCATCTGTAATGACCATATTTCTTAAAGAAATCCTTTGTTGAAAAAAAACTATAATTGTGACCAAAAATGGCAACAAATTAAGCTCATTTCCTATAATTGGTAAGTTGTTCTTCAATACAAAAATTCTATCTGGCTCAGACAAATCGTTTATCCATAAAAAATTTGCATTTTTAAAAATGAACGATCGCCACAAAACTTGATATAAAGACACAAATAATGGCATTTGTAAAAAAACAGGAAGACAGCCGCCAAATGGATTAAATTTGTGCTTCCGGTATAGTTCTACCATCTCTTTATTCAATTTTTGGGGGTTATTTTTGTTTTGCTCTTGGATTTTCTTTATTTCTGGCTGTAGGCTCTGCATTTTTTTCATTGATGACATGCTTTTTAAAGTAAGTGGATAAGTTATTGTATATACACCTAATGCTAAAAGAATAATACAGATTCCCCAATTATGAAAAATTTTATAGAATATTTTCATTATCTTTAACATTATTTTAGCAACATTATCAATCAATCCAAAGGCCATATAATCCATAAAACTCCCTACCTTAAAATTGACAATTTCTTCAAAATTCGAATTATATTTTTTTAATAAGTCAAAATCTTGTGGTCCAATAAAAATTAATGAGCTTAAGTTAACTGTCCCATTTTCTTGAGACGTAAGATAAGTAGTATTAATATTAAGATTTTTATTATTAATATAATTAATTTTGTAAGATTTAGAGGAGTATTCTGGTTTTACTAAAAGGCAGAAATATCTATTTCTAAACCCAATCCATTGTACAATACTTTCTTTATTTTTTAGCTCTTTTGAAGAAAAACTATAGGCATTATTTTTTCGATAAACTTCTTCTCGAGTTGCAATTGAATATTCCAGTAAATGTTTTTCGACAAAAAAATTAACACTATTGTCCATTCTAGATGCATCTATTTTATAATTCTCGATAGTATAAGAATTATCTTTGGACATTTTTGAAAAATTTTTTATATGTATAGTAGAAATAATAGAATTATTATCAGCCAGTTTATAATTTTTATTTATTCGTATAAATCTATCCTCATAAACATAAGCCAAACTTTCATTTGTAATATTTTCCAAAACAAATTCTTTATTTTCAAATCCCGACAAAGATATAATATTTGTTAGCGGAAGGGGTTGAGAGTATTTTTTAATTACAACATTTTTTAAAACACCACCCAAAGAAGAAAATTCCAAATGTAAATTTTCAGTTTCCAAAATAGCAAATTTCTCTGATGTTTCATGTGAAATACTAGAGTCATCTAAAGCTTTGGATTTCGAAATAGGATTATCCACAAGTTCTTTATTATCAACTGTTTGAAAATTTAATTTTGATTGCAATTTTACTTTCTCCTGTTGATAATTAAATAGAAATAATACAACCAAAGATAATATAATTGCTAATAATACTCTTTGTTCCATAAAAGATACCTTAAACTGGGTCATACCCTCCGTTTGAGAATGGCGTGCATTTCAATAAACGCCAGAGGGAAAAAAGAAGACCTTTAAATACCCCATGCTTCTGGACTGAGCTCAAGGCGTAACTTGAACATGAAGGATAAAATCGACAGGTTTTAGAGAAAGGAATTCTTACCTTTTGATACATTTTTATTAAAAAGGTAATAAGTATAATCATCCAGAAATGAGAATAACTAGCAATTAAACTGTAAGTTTCTTGCGCCCTTTAGCGCGACGTCTTTTTAAGACAGTTATTCCGTTTGAGGTTTTCATCCTTCGACGAAACCCATGTTTCCTTTTACCTTTAAGATTTGAGATTGTTTTTAAATGCTTTTTCATGGGGTATAATTATAACACAGAGTCTTTGCTAGTCAAGTCATTTGAACAGGATTTATGCAATCACAAAATTCTGTAGATCTTTTTTCCTTTCTCGGGATATTTTAAAATAAAGTTGAAATGAAAAATTTCTTTGATATAATAGTGACACTTTTTATCCCAAAAATCATTCAGCCAAAAGTCAAAAAGATTCGACTATGCAAATATCCTCCTGTGGAAAACCTGTTAATCAAAAAAAGCAATCTTTCAACCCATTGAAAACAATAAATTTAAAATTTTCTATTAATTAACATATCGACGAATGAATATACTATCTTATTGGGAAAAAATTCAACCCGCAATAAAAGAGCAAATAGGGCAAAGTGCTTATAACTCCTGGTTTTCTTATTTACACATAAAACAAAAAAATAGCGATACAATCATTGTAGAAACACCGGATGAGTTTTTTAAAAATTGGATTATCGAACACTACCTTAATTTTATCAACAATATCCTCAAAACATCTGATTTTCAAATTACTCTAGAATTTGAAGTCAATCCTAACTTATTCCAAACAACTAAACAAAATCAACTAAATGAGATAGAAAGAAATTTTCAACCATCAACAACAGACAAACAGAAAAACAGCTTAAATCCACGTTTTAGTTTTGATAATTTTGTTGTTGGGTCATCTAATCGTTTTGCACATGCTGCCTGTCTAGCCGTTGCAGAATCTCCAGCCAAAGCATATAATCCTCTTTTTATTTATGGGGGAGTAGGGTTAGGAAAAACCCATCTTATGCAAGCCATTGCGAACAAAATTCAAATAAACGACCCCAGTATAAAACACAGCTATTTATCCTCCGAGCGATTTACTAACGAATTAATTGATGCAATAAAAAATCGATCGACAAACCAGTTTCGCCAAAAATACCGCAATATAGATGTCTTGTTAATTGACGATATCCAATTTATTGCTGGCAAAGAATCGACCCAGGAAGAATTTTTTCATACTTTTAATACCTTACATGATAATCGCAAACAAATTATCATCTCTTCGGATAGACCACCGAAAGATATCGCAAATTTAGAGGAACGATTGAGTTCCCGTTTTGCGTGGGGATTAATTACTGACATTCAACCGCCTGATTTTGAAACAAGAGTGGCCATTTTAAGAAAAAAACTAGAAAAAGAACCCGTGAATGTTCCCGATGACGTTATTACATTTATCGCAGAACAAATTACAACTAATATAAGAGAATTAGAGGGGGCATTGATTAGGGTTATTGCTTATTCTTTATTAGAAGAGAAGCCCGTTTCGCTGGATATTGCGAAGATTATTTTAAAAGATATCGTGAAAGAGGTTTTAAAAAGCATAAATATTAATTTAATCCAAAAAAGGGTCGTTGAATATTTTAATATTTCTCTTGCGGATATCAAAGAACGGAGACGCAACAAAAATATCGTCCTGCCAAGACAAATCGCCATGTATCTTTCTAGAAAATTAACTAATTTCTCTTTGCCGGAAATTGGAGAAGCTTTTGGAGGAAAAGACCACACAACAGTTTTGCATTCTTGTAAAAAAATAGAGCGGGAAATTATTAAAAATAGCGCCTTGAGAAATATTTTAGAAAAAATTACCAACAGTATTCAACATTAACTATTTAGAAATTACCAGAATATTCACATCAATAAAAATTACAAACCCATATACATCAATTGATTTTATATTTATACAGAATATTCACAGCCCATACTAAAACGACTACTAGTTTAAATTATTAAATTTTAATAATAGGAATAGGAAGGATTGTAAATATGAAAATTAAAATTTCAAAAGAAAACCTTTTAACTGGAATACAAATTGTACAAAACATTGTTTCCTCAAAAACAACTCTCCCAATACTATCTAACATTCTTATCGAAACAAAATCAAATTCTATTAAATTAAATACGACTGATTTAGATATTGGGATATCCTGTGAAATTCCTGTGCATATTTATGAAGAAGGCGGGATAACTATTCCGGCGAAACGCTTCAGTGATATTGTTCGGGAATTACCTTCGGGAGATATTATTATTAATAGTAAAAAAAATAATCAAATTGATATTGAAGGTGAAAAATGTCGGTTTAAACTCATTGGATTACCCAAAGACGAGTTTCCTAAATTTCCGGAATTTAAAGATAAAGAAGTTATTGAAATTGATCAGGGTGTTTTAAAGGAAATGTTACGATTAACATCTTTTTCTGTTTCTCATGAGGAATCTAGATATGTTTTAAATGGTGTTCTTTTGGAAATTTCCGATAATAATATTCGTATGGTTGCAACAGATGGGAGACGATTAGCTAAAATTGAAAAAAAAATCAATTCATCTATTAAAGAAGAAATTTCCGTTATTATTCCTTTAAAAGCCATCTTAGAAGTTAATCGTAACTTAAAGGATTCAGGAAAAGCTTCTATTATTCCAGGAACAAATCAAATTTTATTTAATATAGAAGGGGTCTTAATTGCTACCAGAATTATCGAAGGAGAATTTCCTAATTATAATCAAGTTATCCCAAGTGAATCCTTTCCAAAAATAAAAATAAAAACACAGGATTTGTTGTTTGCTATTAAACGTGCGAATTTATTAGCAACTCCGGATTTTCAGGCGATTAAATTTGAAATTTTTACAGATAAATTAATCGTTTCTAAAAGCACCCCGGATATTGGCGAATCTCGAGAAGAAGTTTCTATTGAATATGGCGGATCAGAGTTAATTATTGGATTTAATCCGATTTTTTTAATTGATGTATTAAAGAATATAGATTTTGATGCGATTAATTTAGAATTGATTAAAGCCGACAAGCCGGCGGTGATGCGCATGGGGGGGTATTTGTATTTGGTTTTGCCTATGCGGATATGAAATTTAAAAACATGAAACCAATTAAAGATGTCATTTCGCAAGTCGTTGAGAATTTATCTTTAGGAAAAACTGATTTATATTATAAAATACAGCTTTTGTGGGAAGAGGTTTTTAGTAAAGAAGAAAAAAAGCATACCACTGTAAGAGAGTTTCATGAGGGGACCCTAACGATTCAAGTGGATAATTCAGCATATTTATTTCAAATGAATTTAAAAAGAGCAAAAATTTTAGAACGATTTCAACAGGGTGTACCTGAAATCAAAACAATTCTTTTTAAGATGGGGAATATTAAATGAAAAAGGAAAAAGATTTAAAATCACAAGAAGTTAAAGAACGACCGGGCGGTTTTCATCAAAAAGCAAGCGCTGATTATGATGCGGGAAAGATTCAGGTTTTAGAGGGGATGGAGGCTGTTCGCATGCGACCAGCCATGTATATCGGCGATACGTTTAGCCGCGGTTTGCACCATTTGGTTTATGAAGTTGTTGATAATTCGATCGACGAAGCCTTAGCGGGTTTTTGTGATTCTATCGAGGTTGTTATTCATGAAAATCAGGCTTGTTCCGTAACGGATAACGGGCGCGGAATCCCCGTCGATATCCATAAAACCGAAAAGAAACCAGCAGTCGAAGTCGTTTTAACAACGCTTCATGCCGGTGGTAAATTTGATCGTGACACCTATAAAGTATCTGGCGGGTTGCATGGGGTTGGGGTTAGCTGTGTTAATGCGCTTTCGGAGTGGTTAGAAGTTGAAATCAAACGTGACGGAAAAATTTATCATCAGCGTTACGAACGAGGGAAGACCGCAACGAAACTCACCGTTATCGGCAAAACAAAGACTACCGGCACAAAGGTTACTTTTAAGCCGGATCGGACTATTTTTAAGGAAATATATATTTTTACTTATGATATTTTGGCCAAGCGCTTAAGAGAGCTGGCGTTTTTAAATAAAGGTTTATCGATCAAGCTCATTGATAAAAGAGGCGAAAAGGAAAAAGAAACCGTCTTTCAATTTAAAGGGGGGATTGTTTCCTTCGTAGAATACCTTTCCACCAATAAAGATTGTTTACACAAAGTGATTTATTTTGACCGGGAAAAAGAAGGGATCGAAATGGAAGTCGCCCTTCAATATAACGATGGCTACGCCGAAAATGTTTATAGTTTCGCTAATAATATTAATACCTCGGAGGGGGGAACTCATTTAACGGGTTTCCGTTCCGCGTTGACCCGCGCGGTCAATCAATACGCCAAGAATAAAAATATGTTAAAAGATGAAGCGATCAGCGGTGATGATACCCGGGAAGGGTTGACCGCAGTGATCAGCGTGAAGATCCCGAATCCCCAGTTTGAAGGTCAAACGAAAACCAAACTCGGAAATTCCGAGGTCGAAGGCTTGATGTCTTCTTCAACATTTGAAGCATTGAGCAGCTTTTTTGAAGAAAATCCATCGGTCGCGAATAAAATTATCGATAAGGCGATTGTCGCCTCTCGCGCCAGAGAAGCGGCCCGCAAAGCCCGCGAATTGACCCGTCGAAAAGGTGCTTTGGAAAGCGGCGGACTGCCAGGAAAATTAGCCGACTGCTCACAACGCGACCCTTCATTATGTGAATTGTATCTCGTTGAAGGGGATTCTGCCGGCGGTTCTGCTAAGCAGGGGAGGGACCGGACTTTTCAGGCCATTCTTCCCTTGAAAGGAAAAATTCTCAATGTGGAGAAATCGCGGCTAGACAAAATTTTAGCGAATGAAGAAATCCGGACCGTTATCACGGCATTAGGAACGGGTGTCGGGCAAGAATTTAATGTCGAGAAACTCCGTTATCATAAAGTGATATTGATGTGCGATGCCGACGTTGATGGATCTCATATCCGCACATTGATTTTAACTTTGCTGTATCGCCAGATGAAACCGTTGATTGAAGGCGGATTTGTTTATATCGCGCAGCCGCCCCTTTATAAAATTAAAAGAGGAAAACGCCAAGAATACATCGAAACAGAACAAGAACTTAATGATTTGATTTTGGATCTGGGCATGGAAGGATTGACGTTAATCAAGATTAAAGGGAAAAGAGAATACAGCAATGCTCAGTTTCGTGAAATCTTGTCTATCTTGGTTGAGATCGAACGAATAAACGAGGTGTTATATAAACGCGGCATTAGTTTTCAGGATTTTATCACGAATTACGATGACAAAACCCATCGCATGCCTAAATATATAGTGAAGGCGGATAACAAGTCGAGCTATGTTTATGATGATAAAGAATTATCCAAATTGACCGAAAACGACGAAGAAGCGCATTATATGGAAGTATTCGAGGGAGAGGATCTTCTTTATTTACAGGAAAATTTAGAGAAATTTGATTTAAGCATCGAGAATTTTTTGAAGACTGAAAATTCTGGTACGGAGGACAAAAAAGCAAGTAAATCTAAAGAGGAAATACTGAAGCCGTTATTCGCCATTGAAAGCGAAAAGGACAAACACGAGTTTTATTCGTTAAAAGAAATGTTCTTTTTTGTTAAAGAACTGGCTAATAAAGGCATGGAGATTCAGCGGTATAAGGGGTTGGGGGAGATGAATCCCTCACAACTTTGGGAGACGACGATGGATCCGGCGAAAAGAACCATTTTAAAGGTCGATTTGGAAGATGCCGTTGCTGCGGACAAAACGTTTAATATCCTGATGGGAGATGAAGTCGGCCCGCGGAAAGAATTCATCGAAACATTTGCCCACGAGGTTAAAAATTTAGATATTTAAAATTTGAAATCCTCGATGCGCCTTGAGGAACAATGGGATCTGAAAGAAAGGTAAATTTCGCATGAGAGATATGAGCATAAAAGAAAAGATTATTCCGGTTAATCTCGAAGAGGAAATGAAGAATTCTTATCTTTCCTATTCGATGAGTGTTATTGTCGGGCGCGCATTGCCAGACGTAAGAGATGGATTAAAGCCAGTTCATCGGCGGATTTTGTACGCGATGTTCAGTGAAGGACTGCTTCCCAATAGAAAATATTCGAAATGCGCGGGGGTCGTCGGCGAAGTTTTAAAAAAATACCATCCGCACGGTGATATGGCGGTTTACGATTCGCTGGTGCGCATGGCGCAGGAATGGAACATGCGTTATGCGTTGATCGATGGTCAGGGAAATTTCGGGTCGGTGGATGGAGACCCAGCGGCGGCTTATCGTTATACGGAAGCGCGGTTGATGAAGATTGCTGAAGAGATGTTGACTGACATCGAGAAAGAGACCGTTGATTTTACGCCAAATTTTGACAACTCGATCGAAGAGCCGCGTTGTTTGCCGTCGGGTATTCCAAATCTTTTAGTGAATGGCTCAAGCGGGATTGCCGTTGGGATGGCGACCAATATGGCTCCGCATAATATTGTCGAGATTATCGATGGGGTCACCTGTCTTTTGGATAATCCGGAAGTGACGATAAAAGATTTGAACAAATTTGTCCGAGGCCCAGATTTCCCGACGGGTGGAATTATTTGCGGCCGCGAGGGGATTGTGGAGGCGTACAATACCGGCCGCGGCAAAATCATTTTGCGGGCCAAAGCTTCGATTGAACGTCAAAAAGGCAACAAAGATTCTATCATCATCACCGAATTGCCCTATCAGGTGAACAAAGCGAATTTGATCGAAACCATTGCTGATCTTGTTCAAGCGAAAAGCGTTGATGGGATTACCGACATTCGCGACGAATCCGACAAAGACGGTATCCGTGTCGTGGTCGAATTGAGGCGTGATGTGGAGCCGCAAATCGTTTTAAATTATCTTTATAAACATACGCAGCTCGAAACGACCTTCGGCATTATTAACTTGGCCTTGGTCAATAATCGTCCTCAGGTTTTAAATCTCAAACAATTGATGGGGTATTATATTGATCATCGGCGGGTGGTTGTGCGTCGCCGCACGCAGTATGATTTGGATAAGGCCCTTAAGCGCGCGCATATTTTAGAAGGGTTGCGGATCGCCATCGATGCGATTGATGAAATTATCAAAACCATCCGTTCCTCTAAATCCACGCCGGAGGCCAAAGTCGCTTTGATGAAGAAATTCAAACTGACCGAAATCCAGGCTCAGGCAATTTTGGAAATGCAATTGCAGAGATTGGTCGCCTTGGAACGCGAAAAGATCGAAGCAGAGTACAAAGAGCTTTTAAAGAATATCGAAATGTATCGCGCTATATTGGCTTCGGAAAAAAAGATCGATCAGATCATCAAAGATGAATTGACAGCTGTTAAAGACAAATATAAAGATGAACGTCGCACCGAAATCGCCGGAAAAGTCGATGAGATCGAGGTGGAAGATCTTATCGCCGAAGAAGACATGGCGATCACAATCAGCAATACGGGATATATTAAACGGTTGGCTGTTGATGCTTATCGAAAACAACGACGCGGCGGCAAAGGCGTCACCGCCATGGAAACCAAAGAGGAGGATTTTGTTAAACACCTTTTTGTGGCGAATTCCAAGGATTATCTTTTGATTTTTTCTAACAAAGGAATTGTCCATTGGCTGAAGGTGTATGAAATCCCCATCGCGTCTCGCGGCGCTAAGGGCAAAGCTATCATTAACCTTCTTTCCTTGGGGAAAGATGAAGAGCTTAGTTCTATTGTGGCGGTCAAAGATTTTCCCGAAGATCAGTTCATTGTGATGGCCACTGCCCAGGGCAGTATTAAGAAAACGAAATTATCCGCGTTTAGCAATCCGCGTAAGGGCGGAATTGTCGGTATTACTTTGGATAAAGATGATTTGTTGATTGGCACCGCGATCAGCGGCGGAAAACATGAGATTCTTTTGGCGACCAAAGAAGGAAAGTCTCTGCGTTTTCCGGAAAAACTTATCCGCGACATGGGCCGCAGCGCTCACGGCGTAAGAGGAATCAGTTTGGGTAAAGGAGATATTGTGGTGAGCATGCAGGTCTTTCCGCCCGACGTGGAAAAAACCGGCAGCACGCTGTTGTCTGTTACCTCGCTGGGCTTTGCCAAACGGTCCAGCTTTGCCGACTATCGGACCCAATCGAGGGGTGGGAAAGGAATTATCAACGTTAAGGTGACCCCGAAAAACGGACATGTGATCGGGGTGTTGGGTGTGACCGATGAAGATGAGATCATGGCGGTGACGAAACAAGGCATGATGGTCCGTTGTCCCGTGAAAGATATTCGCGAAACAGGCCGCAGCACCCAGGGCGTTCGGTTAATCACCATTCATTCAAACGATTCGGTCAGCTCGGTAGCGCACGTTATGGCTAAGGAAGAAGAGTAATTCCCTTCGGGCGGGTGAGAATTTTTGCTTGACCAGCCCTGTTTCTTAAATATAATAGGGCTTCCGCTTTTTAACTTCTAGCGCGAGATCCAAAGACCATTTGAAATAATTCATAAAGCCCCAAACATCGATTTTATAGAAGCGATTAGAAGAGAAAGACAGATCAAGAAATATAAAAGCGGCGCTGCTTTTAAAAATTTAGTTGTTGCAAACATTGTCGACCCCATCGTCTAGCCTGGTCAGGACACGAGCTTTTCAAGCTCGCAGCGCGGGTTCAAATCCCGCTGGGGTCGCCAGTCTTTGTTCAACTGCTTTCGCGTTGAACTTCGCCTGGTTTCGCCTAAATGTGGTTCGGAAGAAGTTAAACGCAATTACAGAAAACGAAGACTGTTGTCCTGCGAGGCTGCCAAACGTAAGTTTTGCAGCAAAGCAGGATTCTTCTTCGTCCGAATCTTTTCACGTTCGAGTTTCACGGAAACGTGTTCTGGTAATGAATAAATATTAGAACTTATCCCAAAATTTCTCGTCAGGATTTTCGTGCGGGTGGCCCGGAGGCGGGTTCCCTGCCGCCCGCAGGTGATGAGGACGGCAGGGTGCCGCAGGGACAGAACCCGCAACA
>JAHFGK010000189.1 GCA_023247475.1 Candidatus Omnitrophota bacterium | reverse complement strand
GAGTCCAGATATTGCTTAACTTCGAGGAGAGTCATGGTGGGTTAATGTTTAAAATTCCTCACGCCCGTCATTACCATCGCTATTTTGGCTTTATTCGCTGCCTTGATAACATCAGGATCAACGATGGAACCGCCGGTTTGAATAATGGCCTTGACACCGGCTTTAACGGCTAAAATCACATTGTCCGTTTTGGGAATAAATGCTTCGGAAACTAAAACAGAATTCTTTGCTTTCTTTCCCGCTTTTTTGATCGCCGTCATCGTACTATCGATACGACTTGTTTGGCCACAACCGATACCAACTGTTCTAGTCCCTTGCACTAAAACAATCGCATTCGACTTGATATGTTTAATAATCTTCCAACCAAAAAGCATAGAGAGTAACTGCGCTGGGGTAGGTTCAATTTTAGTTACCACCTTCAACTCATTTTTATCCAATTTTCGCGTATCCTTCTCCTGCCATAATAAACCGCCCTCAACTTTTTTGAAATCGAATTCCGTCTCTTTGAAATCCTTAAGGTCAATTTCCACCAAACGCAAATTTTTTTTCTGTAATAATAGTTTAAACGCATCCGAGACAAACCCGGGAGCGATCACACATTCCATAAAACCACTTTTGACAATCAGCTTAGCGGTTTGAAGATCCACTTTGCGATTTAAACCAATGATGCCTCCAAAAGAAGCGACTTTGTCACAGTTAAACGCTTGACTGTAAGCTTCCGCCGGTGTTTTATCTTCCGCGACTCCGGTAGGGTTATTATGCTTAACAATAGTGGCAACTGGATTCTCAAAATCACGAATGATTTCCACGGCTGCATTCAAATCGAGAATATTATTAAACGATAATTCTTTGCCATGACGTTGTTGCAAATTTGCCAAACCGCCTTCTTCTTGCAGATCACGATAAAAAGCACCCCTTTGATGAGGATTCTCCCCATATCGTAAATCTTGGATCTTCGAGAAACGCAATGCCAAGTCTTTAGGCAATCCAGGGAATTCACCGCTATGTAAACGCTGATTAAGAAAATCCCATATGAGGTTGTCATATTGAGACGTATGTTGAAATGCCTCAACGGCTAAGTTGATTAAAACCGTGTCGGAGAGTATACCACTATTGACATCCAATTCCTTTAATACCTCATCATACTTCCTTGGATTACATATCACGGCAACATTTTTAAAATTTTTTGCTGCTGAACGAAGCATCGCCGGCCCACCGATATCAATATTTTCTAATGCCTCTTCCAAAGTTACAGTTTTTTTCTGAATGACGCGTTCAAAAGGATAAAGATTCACCACCGCCATATCAATAAGACCGATTCGATGTTCTTTCAATTGATTCATATGGTCAGGATTGTCGCGCAGAGCCAACAATCCACCGTGAATGGTGGGATGTAGTGTTTTGACACGTCCGTTTAAAATTTCGGGGAAACCGGTATAACGAGAAACTTCCGTAACAGGAATATTGGCGCCTTTAAGGAGTTGCGCCGTCCCTCCGGTGGAAAGAATTTCTACTCCCAAAGCATGCAACCCTCGGGCAAAATCGACAACACCCGCTTTATCGGAGACACTCAAGAGCGCTCTTTTGACTTTAATCATAAAAGTCCGTAAATTTTTCGATAATGATTCAATTTATTTGATGAGCTTGATAATTTCCAGAACAAACCGCGGCAAGTCTTCCGGTTTACGGGAAGTGACCAAATTTTGATCCACCACCACTTCGCGATCAAACCACTGAGCACCTGCCGCGATCAGATCATCTTTAATGGCAAAAAATGAGGTCGCTTTGCGTCCTTTAAGAATTCCGGCGGAAACCAATAACCAACCTCCATGACATATCGCTGCCACTACTCGACCATCGACATAAAGCCTTCGCACAAAATTGACAACTTGTTCATAACGCCTTAAAATATCCGGGGCATAGCCTCCTGGAATGATAACGCCATCGAAGTCTGTCGGTTTAGCCTCTTGAATCGATGTATCGACCTTAATTGGATAACCCTCCTTACTATTGTAAACCTCTTTGGAACCCGTTCCAATCATCACAACTTTAATCCCCTCTTCCTGCAATCTTAAAATGGGATACCAGACTTCTAGCACTTGATATAAATCTTCTACCAAAATAGCAATTTTTTTGACTGATTTGGCCATGAATGATACCTCATTTTAAAGTAGGATAGTGTTTGATGATTTTTAAGGAAGGATTAATTATCAAAAGCTAATTATTGAAATTTTGTGAAGAAAATATTATTAAACTAAACATAATAAAGCATTTTCTCCTTAGGAGAAAATGCTTTATTATGTTTAAATTACTTTTACTTACCTTTTCGTCTTTTCCGATCCGATGGCTTGGCATAGAATCGTCTTTCTTTGAGTTCTACCAAGAAGCCATCCTTTTGACATTGCTTCTTGAATATCTTCAACGCCTTTTCAAAACCATCTTTCGGATTAACTCTAACTTCGATCATAATTTACTCACCCACCTTACTTTAAGAATATTTAGATTTGTTTAACGCCTTTATCCTTGTGAAGGATAATATTATATTATAGATCTTTTAAATGTAAATGAGTTTTTCGCTCAGACATCATAACAACAATATATTTCTAACTCACTTAAAGTATAATCTATTCTCGACGGAGATTCAAGGGACGTTCAAATAGCGATAGCGCCCTCCTCCCCTGTCCTAATCCGATAAATATTCTCTAAGGGCAAAATAGCGATTTTCCCGTCGCCGGTGGTTCCCGTTTTGGCCGCGCTCCTTATCATGTCCACGACCTTATCGACTTGAAATTCATCCGCATAGATTTCTATCTTTATCTTATTCTTTAATCCATTACGATGATGTCCAAATCCTTGGGCTTCGGTAACGGTCATACCCCCCACGCCCGATTTCTCCAGGACAGTATAGACATCTTTGAATTTCTCTTTACGAACAATGGCTTCAATTTTTTTCATGGTCTATCTTAGGGTTATAGGTCATAACAACGGCGCTATCATAACATAGAGTCCGATGATCGTCAATTCTCGGTGTAATACCCAAACTTATATCCTTTAATAGATCCCATTCTCTATGATGATTTGATGAATTAGGGAATGATATATTATGAAGATTTCTTGATAGGAAAATAATATTTGTTAGGAAAGGTAAATTTCCTAATTAGGGATCGTAATAGACATACTGTTTCCCGGCATAATTTCGTAAAACGGTTTTACCCTCTTCTCGAGAAACAATATAATTGGGGCCTATGGGAATTTTGCCACCACCACCGGGGGCATCCACCACAAAGGTGGGGACCGCATATCCGGTGGTGTGTCCGCGCAGGTGTTCCATAATATTAATGCCTACCGAAATAGGAGTTCGAAAATGTTTTGAACCAATGATGGGATCGCATTGATAAATATAGTAGGGCCGCACCCGAATCTTGAGTAATTCGTGCACTAATTTCTTCATTATTGTCGGATTATCATTAATCCCTCTTAAAAGAACCGTTTGGCTGCCCATGGGGATTCCATGATCCGCAATTAAATCACACGCAAATTTAACTCTCTTGGTAATTTCTTTAGGATGATTAAAATGAATACTCATCCAAATGGGACTATACTTTTTAAGCATGCTCACCAAATGATGAGTAACTCTTTGAGGAAGGGTCACCGGGATTCTTGTCCCAATACGAACAAATTCCACATGAGGAATGGATTTCAATGTCTTGATGATGTACTCCAAGACATTATCGGCCAAGGTCAAGGGATCGCCACCGGAGATCAGAACATCACGAATCTTTTTATTGGAACGAATATAATCAAACGCCGCATTATACGTAGCCATACTTAAAGTTCGATGACCATCGCCGACCATACGCGAACGTGTGCAATAGCGGCAATACATCGCGCACATTTCATTAACTAAAAACAAAACGCGATCCGGATAACGATGGACTAAGCCGTGCACGGGGGAATTCTTATCCTCTCCGCAAGGATCAGTCATTTCTTCGGGAGAAGTTTCAAGTTCATATTTTAGCGGAACGCTTTGTAAACGGATAGGGCATTTCGGATCTTCGGGATCCATCAAACTCGCAAAATAGGGCGGGATCGACATCGTCAATTTTTCGCCTGCGTTATCAATCCCCTCCTCTTCTTCTGGTATTAAATTAATCAATTTTGCTAATATTTCTTTCGTTCGAATGCGATTACGCAGCTGCCAGCGCCAATCTTCCCAATCCAGGGGAGTGGCATCCTTAAAAAAAGTAATCACACGATTTTCTTGTCGGTTTAATTTAATAGTAGGTTGGGTTGT
>JAHFGK010000188.1 GCA_023247475.1 Candidatus Omnitrophota bacterium | reverse complement strand
CAATTTTTTAAAAGCAACCCAAATGTACAATCCGCTTTGCTGGATGAAGACGTATTGCCTACCAAAAATATGTTTTCTCAAATCGCGCGGCAATACCGGGTGCAAACTATGGTAGAATGCCACGGTTGCCTGGGTCACAAGGCAGGATTTCTTCCACTAACGGCGGATTGGATCCTTGTGTGGGGCAAGGCACAAAAAACCAAATTGATCAGTTGGGGTTGTGAGGAAGAGCGAATTAAAGTGACAGGTTGTAGCCGTTATGAGCGCTACCAATCACTTGATGAGCGTTTGTTAAGGCATCAAGTGACTGAACGATATCAACTGGATGCTACAAAAAAAATAATTCTCTGGGCTCCTTGTCCGGTGCCGTTAGGTCGTTTTCTTTTCGAAAATAAAATGCGACGCGTAAACCAGGAAATGATGGAAGTCTTATTGGAGCTTGCGGAAGCCGAAGGCCTGCAATTTATCATTAAATTACATCCGCGGGAATTAGAAGGCGGCCGTTACCAACAATGGGTCAAATCTCATCAATTGTTTTCCCGAGGCGTCGTGCTCCAGAAGGAGGATCCGCTTATTTTAATTAAGGCAACGGATCTTTTAGTTTCTTACTTTTCCACTTTAGCGATTGACGGCTTTGCGATGAATCGGCCGGTAATTAGCCTCTGTCCTCAAAGCAACCAAATCCTGGATGAATTTCGAGGATTTGATGTGTTTTATGAGGCCAACGGCAAGATAGAGCTTTTGGGTTTAATACGAAGTTGGCTTGAGGGCAAGCTAAATTTTTCCTATAAAATCAATCAGGCCCGGCAAGAATGTTTAAATGAGGGACTTGGAATTTCCACCGAGCGTGTGAAGGAGTGTCTTCTGGCATCATGAATATTTTAGGCATTTCAGCGTTCTACCACGATAGCGCCGCTTCCTTAGTAAGCGATGGAAGAATAGTCGCAGCCGCACAAGAAGAGCGCTTTACGCGCAAGAAACACGATTCGTCCTTCCCGAAACATGCCATTGAATATTGCCTTCGAGAAGGTGGGATCCAATCGGAAGAACTCGATTTAGTCGCTTTTTATGAGAAGCCTTTTCTTAAGTTCGAACGCCTCATTGAGACCTATCTAAATTACGTCCCTCGAGGATTTAAGTCTTTTTTTGAGGCCATCCCCGTTTGGTTAAAAGAAAAACTATGGCTTAAAGAATTGATTGCTAACGAATTGAATTATAAAGGTAAAATTATTTTCCCTGAACATCACGAATCACATGCTGCCTCGGCATTTTACCCGTCACCTTTTAAAGAGGCAGTTATTTTGACACTCGATGGTGTGGGAGAGTGGACAACCGCAAGTATTGGTGTCGGGGAGGGAAATCGGTTTAAGTTTTTATCTGAGATTCGTTTTCCGCATTCTTTAGGATTGTTGTACTCGGCCTTTACTTATTACGTCGGTTTTAAAGTAAATTCGGGCGAATATAAAGTGATGGGGCTTGCTCCTTACGGAGAACCAAAATTTAAAGACCTTATCCTCAAAGAACTAATCGATTTGAAGGAGGATGGTTCCTTCCAGTTGAATATGAAATATTTCGCTTATTGCACAGATCTTAAGATGATCAATAAAAATTTTGAAAAATTATTGGGGGGCCCCCCGAGAAAACCCGAATCGCCGCTGACCCAACGCGATATGGATTTAGCACGTTCGATTCAAGAGGTGACAGAAGAAGTCATGCTTCGAATGTCTCAACACGCTTACCAGTTGACTAAAAAGAAGAACCTTTGTCTAGCAGGCGGAGTAGCGTTAAATTGTGTAGGAAATGGGCGGATCTTACGGGATGGTCCTTTTGAGCGGATTTGGGTCCAGCCCGCTGCAGGGGACGCAGGGGGGGCGCTAGGAGCTGCCTTACTTGCTTGGTATCAATATTTGGGAAATGAGCGAAATGTAAACGAAAAAAAAGATTCTCTGCAAGGCTCTTATTTGGGTCCAGAGTTTGATAACAATACCGTTCGCCAATATTTAGATAAAAATAGAATATCGTATAAAGAGCTCTCATCTCAGGAGTTGGTTGAACAAATTGCAGACTTCATTGCGGAAGGCAAAGTGATCGGTTGGTTTCAGGGGCGGATGGAATTTGGTCCCCGGGCCTTGGGAGCGAGGTCTATTTTAGGAGATGCACGCTTACCCGAAATGCAAACACAGATGAATTTGAAGATCAAATTTCGTGAGGGCTTTCGTCCTTTTGCTCCTTCCGTTATCAAGGAACGATGCTCAGATTATTTTGATGCCTCGATCGAAAGTCCTTATATGGTCTTTACTTTTCCAGTTAAAGAAGAGGTAAGAACCAATGGATCTGGCAGTGACAATGGACTTTTTGGGATTGAAAAATTGAAGTGCGTCCGTTCATCCATTCCCGCAGTGACCCATGTCGATTATTCAGCAAGGATTCAGAGCGTTTCGCGTGAGGACAATCCTCTTTATTATGATCTCATTGAACGTTTTGGTGAAAAGTACAACTGCCCGGTGCTGATCAATACCTCTTTCAATGTCAGAGGTGAACCAATTGTCTGTACACCCGAGGATGCCTATCGGTGTTTTATGGGAACCAACATTGATTATCTGGTGATTGGGAATTTCCTGATCGAAAAAAATTCGGAGGTGCCTTTTGAATTTGCCGGTACAGGGCGTCAGCAATTTGAAAGAGATTGACCCCCTCTCTCATATGACTCGATTTATGGAAATTTTCAATTGCCCGAGGTGCAAAGGTAGTCTTAACAGACAGAGTTCAAAAATTATATGTTTGCAATGTTCCCATCCCTATCCAATTGAGGGGGAAATCCCACTTCTTTACACGCCCAATGAATGGAATCCTTCAAGAAACGATGTCACAGATACCATTCGGGCTTTTTACGAAGAAACGCCCTTTCCGAACTACGACGGGATCGAAGATGTGGGGGATTTAATCGAAGTAAGCCGGAAGGGGATTTTTGCCCGGCTGCTCAATGAGCAAATGCCCTATAATAGTCGCGTTTTAGAAATTGGCTGCGGGACGGGTCAACTGAGCAATTACTTAAGCGTTGCCCACCGGTTCGTATTCGGTGCAGACCTTTGTCTCAACTCGCTCAAATTGGCCCAGCGGTTTAAGAAACAACATCAGCTTGATCGAGTTGGTTTTTATCAAATCAACTTGTTTAACCCTCCTTTTAAAGAAGAAAGTTTTCATTTCGTCATTAGTAATGGCGTCCTTCATCATACTAGTGATCCTTACTTGGGATTTAAATCAATATCAAGACTCGTGAAAAAAGGAGGTTATATCTTAATTGGTCTTTATAATCGGTACGGCCGTATTCCGACGGATGTGAGGAGAGTGCTGTTTAGAGCCTTCCATAATCGTTTTAAAAGACTAGATCCCCGGTTGTCTCGAAAAGATATCAGTGACTTAAAAAAGAATACTTGGTTTATGGACCAGTATCAGAATCCCCATGAATCAAAACATACCATGGAAGAAGTATTAAGATGGTTTGATGACACAGGATTTGAATTTATGAGTAGTATCCCCAAGTTAGGATTTTTTGAAGACTTCTCAGAAAATGAACAACTTTTCGAACCTTCCACAAGGGGAAATTGGTTTACTCAACTACTTGCCCAATTATTTTTAATCATCACCGGCAATGAGAGCGGGGGCTTCTTCTTAATGATTGGCAAGAGAATCCGTTAATGCAAAACGAAATTAAGAAATTTGGAATTGTAGCCGGTATCGCATGGGGGGCAATCAGTTTTATCCTCTGGAAAAAGCACGGAAATATCATTTTTCTCTATCTTTTAGTTTTTTCCGCCTTTCTTTTCATTACCAGCTTGATCAAACCTCAATTGCTCAAGCCGATTTTTAAAATTTGGACGGCCTTTGGGCACCTGATGGGTGGCGTGATAGGCCGGTTGGTTTTGGGCGGCATCTTCTTCCTGGTTTTGACGCCCCTGGGTCTTATGATGAAAATCATAGGCAAAGATTTCTTAAATTTTAGAAGAGGAGTTAATGCCGAAACTTATTGGAGGGAGAAAGAGAAATCAAACTATGAAACTCAATTCTAACCGGGTTTCTCAAGGAGAATTTTTTTATTATGGGCAAGCTATCTATTATTAAAGAACTGTACCTTTATCTAAAAGTTCGAAAGAAATGGTGGCTTGCGCCGGTGATTATTGCTTTATTCCTTTTTGGAGCGGTCATCATTTTATTGGGTCAATCGAGTTGGTTAGCGCCGATCATTTACCCTCTTTTTTAGATCCTCGGCCAACTTGTTCAAGAAAGCTTCAAGATTTCTT
>JAHFGK010000030.1 GCA_023247475.1 Candidatus Omnitrophota bacterium | reverse complement strand
ATCAAACAAATTTTTACCACCTGGTCGAACCCCAAAGGCAATTCCGATACCGAACGCGTCATGCGTACTATCAAAGAAGATATTGTCTGGTGTTATGATTGGGATCACCCTTTTAACTTCGAAGTCGCCATCAACAAATGGATCAACGACTACAACACCGACTTCCCGCATCAAGCGCTTAACAATATGACACCGACACAATTTTATGAACACTTTTTGTCAAAAAACAACGAGCCGATTCTAACTTAAAAATCCCTTGCTTAATGGGGGTCATTACATGGTTGAACCAAATATCGTTTAACCTTTTAAATCATCTTAAAAAAGGCAACCGTGAAGGTTGCCTTTGCCCTTACTCAAGTCCCTTGCTTTTTGATGGGAAATAAGCCGATCACTAATTAACAATTACAATCGAGCGGAAGAATAATCTTTTATATCATAAGTAATTTCTTTGGATGGCATCTCAATTTTATCAATTTGCACACCGACTTTAGCAAAAAATTGTGTCGCCAAAGTATCATGATATTCCGAAAAAATCACCACCCTTTTAATTCCCGCGGTGATCAGGGCTTTGGCGCACGTTGTACAAGGCATATTCGTGATATAAGCTATAGCGCCATCCACCGCATGACCGCGTTTGGCCGCTTGAACAAGGGCGTTCATCTCGGCATGAACCGTGCGAACACAATGATTGTCAACCACCAAACACCCGACATCTTCGCAATGATCATCCCCAGGGATAGAACCATTATAACCGGTGGCTATGACATTCTTATTTTTGACCAAAATACATCCACAGTGCATCCGTGGGCAGGTGGCCCGTTCCGAGGCCAACATCGCTAATTTTAAAAAATATTGATCCCAATTAGGACGTTTTACCATTCTCCCCTCTCTTGTGGACAATTTTAATCTTTTACATATTAGCAAATCAGGAAAAGTTTGCAAGAGTTATGATACAACAGTCTCTACTCTTTTTAAGAGACGATTTAGCCCTTCTTGGAAGATTTCTTCTCGCGGCAAGAGACTTACCACCATATATGCTTCACTCTCAAAATCGAAAAAATAACCTGGATGAACCAAGACATGATCTTTTTTCAAGAATTCAAGGGTCCAGTCTTCTTCACTTAAATTATTAGGAATCTTTAAAATCACATACCATCCTCCTTCGGCATTGAGAATTTCACAATGAAAGACTTTGTTTATTTCTTCCAACAAACAATCACGATTCGCCACAATCCGTTTGACAATAGCCCCTTGAATTTCTTTTGCTAACTCAAGCCATGAAGGTAATGCATTTTGAACCGGGGTATTCACCGAAAGATAAGTATCGGCAATAATCTCTAAACGTTTAAGAGCTTTCTCAACTTGCTTTGCTGGACCATTGACCATAATCCAAGAAAGTTTCATCTGTGGGAGTCCTAAACTTTTGGAAAGACCTCCTAAAACAAAGGTAAGGACTTCTTTATTATGGCTAAGTCTCTTATAAAATTTGTAGTCCTCTTTCTCATAAGCATAATCAAAAAACACTTCATCTCCTATTAAGGTCAATGATTGCTTTTGACAAAGATCATTTAAGATATCCAGCTCACCTTGTTTGACAAATGATCCCGTCGGATTATTCGGATTGACCAAAACGATCGCTTTAATATTGGAATGAATGGTTGATCGCAGTGCTTCAAAATCAATACCCCAATTTTTTTTATAAACTAACGGATAAGATGCCGTCTTGACATCGTTTAGATCACCCAAAAATTGAAACAACGGATAGCTAGGCCGTGGGAAAAGAATTCCTTGTCCTGGATCAACGAGTAGACGAAAAAGATAGGAATACCCTTCGGAAGTGCTGGCGGTTAAAAATATTTTTTCTGGATCAATAAAAACATTGTTCTCCCGATAAAGAGCACTTAATGCTTCTCTAGCCCTGTGCATACCTTGAGGATCGGGAGCGTATTCTAAATTCTTAGGGTCAACAAAGGCGTTTAAAATCTTTTCTTGGGGGTAGGGAAAACCACACCGAGTGGGATTGGACTCAGTAAGATCATAAAGAACCGTCTTTTTCTTACGAAGATCTTCTAGACAAATAGTAAGTCGATTGGGTGTTAACTTCCAAGAAGTCCTTTGGGCGAACATGCTATCTATTCTTTAAATTTTTTCTTGCGTCGATTGCTCAATCCAAAAGCCTTAAACATCTCTTTTGTTTTGGCTTCCATAAATTTTTTATCGGCCAATAAACTCGCATCACCTTTGACTCCACCGATACGAAAATCTTTCACCGTTTTAATCCCTAAGTTACGAAGAAGTGTCTGCAAATAGGGAACAACAAAATCATGAGGATGACCTGGAAGATAATAATCGCCGCTGGTCATGATGATATACGTAGGACGATCTTTCAATAAGCCAATGAATTGGTTATTCTTATCGATATCCCAAACCTGGCCCTTTTTTATGACTTTATCTAGAAAATCTTTCAAAGCCGCGGGAATCGAAAGATTCCACATCGGCACAGGAAAAATAAGACTCTTGGCGTTCACCAACAAATCAATCCACTCTTGATTAAATTGATAATTAAAGTAGCGCTGATCATAATCATAAATCCGAATTATCTCGGTTGGCCCACCCATCGTATCAGCCAATTTTTTGGCTAAAGCAATATTGACGGATCCCATATCGGATCTGGGATTAGTATTAATGATAAGATTTTTCATAGATTAGCGACGCTAAAAAATGGAGCCCCGACATTATGTCGGGGCTCCACAGATCTGTATTCTTTACTCTGCGCGTTTGTTCAATCTATTCCACAGATTTACCTAATCAATTAACTCTTTTCTTCCTCTTCCCGTAATTTACCAATCTCATTGTCAATAAGTAATAATGAACGACCTTCTTTGCCAGCAAGTTTGATAATGTCCAAAATCATTCTAAATAACTTTTCTTCTTCAAGCTGTTCTTCCACAAACCACTGCAAAAAATGAAACGAAGCATAGTCTTGGGTAACCAGCGATAGCTCTACCAATTTATTAATTTGATTCGTCACATTGATCTCTTGTTCTAACGCCAACTCGAAAACATGATTAATGGAATTATACTTATTCGGCGGCTCTTTCAACGCGGGAGAAAGCGCATGCCCGCCGGCCTCATTAATATAACGGAAAATTTTCAGCATGTGGGTTTTTTCTTCCTCCGATTGGGCATACAAAAAACTGGCCGTTCCTCTTAAGCCCTCTTTCTCACACCACGAAGCCATCGACAAATAAGAACTCGAGGCATAGACTTCATAAGCGACTTGTTTATTGAGTGCCTCTTCTACCTTTTTCGATAACATGGGAAGCTCCTTTCAACAATTATAAAATAAAAAATCCTAAGGATTGTATGCTAGCTGATCGGCCACGATGATTATACATAGGAGAAGATAATCCTTCAATATAGATTTTTTAATAACCTTCTGCTCAAATACCGAGGCTAACATTGACTCAATCACAAAACTTCTCTTTTTAAATCCCCTTTAATTTTTCTAGTTCCCGTTCCTTTTGTTTTAAAATCTTCTCCACTTTATCATATTCCGATTTAGCGATCCAATGGGTCTCATCATGCGTTTTAGACAACTTCGCATTAGTCTCTTTCAACTCTTTAATTTCTTTTTCATTATTCTCCAATACTGCCTTTAGCTGAATCACCTCAGCCTCCAAACGACGCTTAATATCATTGAAAAAATCCAGCTTAGCCTGGGCATCTTTCAATTCACGTTCCAGTTTTAACCTTAAAGAATGTTCTTGCTCCAATCGTTGTTCTGTCTTCAATAATTCTTCCTTGAAATGAAGAGTCTCTTTTATTTTCTTCTCAATATCCTGCTGTTCTTTTTTATGCCACCCGCGTTCCTGTTCAATGCGCTCCTGAAATTTGGTTACAGTTTCCTTTGCGTCATTTACTTGTCGTTCCTTTTCTTTCTCTTGTTTTTGCAACGCGCCAATCTCTTCCCGCAAGTTATGAATATACTTCTCAAGCCTCAAAGCCGTAGCCTGCCAATCTTTACCTTGATTCTCCGTGGCGGATTCCTTTGTCTTCTTTTTATATTTTTTCTTCTGTTCGGGCAAAAAAAAGATGACATAAAGAAGCGACGCAATCAAAACAATGCTGATGGCAATATAAAAAAGCATTTTTCTCCTATCGTTGTAATAAAAAAATCTAATAACATTTATTATATGTGGAGGTAACCCTTTTTCGCAAGTACACTTTTTTATTCTTGGGACGACATCATTGTCTTTGATTTTCTGTCATCTCTTTAACCGTAAGCATTGTATCTTTTTGGTTGGTCATTCGATAAAAATAGTTTACTCCCTCCAATACCTTCGGGTCATCGGGATTTTTTCCTAATGCCTTATGAAAATAGTAGTCGGCGTCATCAAACTTTTTTAATTTTGTAAAAGCATAGCCTAATAAAAGATGCGCTTCCATATGATTAGCATCGATACTAATCACGCCAAGATATTGAGGGATAGCCAAATCAAACTTTTCTTGAGCATAATAAAAGTTTCCCAGTGCTATATGAAATAAAACCGACTTGGGTTCAAGATTTATGGCCTTTTTGTAAGCTTCTTCTGCTTTGTTCATTTCTTGGTATTGAGAATATACAACACCGAGCATTTTATAAGCGATCGCCGCATTGGGTTTTAGCTGTATCACTTTCTTAAACTGCGCAAAGGCTTGTTTGACTGTCCACTCAAATAGTAAAGTTCTTCCAACTTTATCTGCACATTGACTAATCCAGGCCTTAAACGCAATGCTTTTTTCGTCTGTTCAATAGCCTCCAGATATTTCGCCTGCTGAGAATAAAGATCCGCTAAACTAAGATAATACTGCGGATCATTGTTATCTAAATTAAGGGCCTTTGTATATTCTATTTCCGCTAAAGTAAATAATTTTTTACTTTGATAAAGCCACCCGAGATGATTGTGCAATCTTGCCTTATGAGGGGCCTTTTTTAAAGCATCCTGGGCTGACCCTATAGGGTCAGCCCAAATAAGATTACGTGAGTACGTCAAAATGGAATAACTTAAAATAATAACCAAAAAACAAAAAATGTACAACCTCTGAGTGTTGATAGCAAAAGAAAATAGACAACACACAAAAAAAGCAAAACCGACAACAGCCATATAGAGTCGATGTTCAAAAATAACATCCGGTAATGGAAAAATACTTGATTCCACAACAAGCGAGATAAAAAACCATCCCAAACTAAAAGAAAGCCATCGATTGCGTTTATAAAAGAAAAATACACCATAGAGTAAAGGGAAGATCCCTAACAATGATCCCAAAGTGTTCCAGTTAAACAATCCCTTAGAAAGCGGATAACTGTAATCAAAACTTTGGTTGATGGGTAACCATAAAAGCCTTAAATAAGTCAGGATGACCCGAGACTCCGTCAATAAATATTGTCCTCTTGATATCTCACCGGTCATACGGCTGGCATAAGTCAATTTCGATAAATCAAAGGGTTCGGAAAGATAATTCAACATATGACACATTAAAAAAAATGGCACAATGAGAAGAAGAATCAGGTAGGGTAAATAGAGATAAAAATTTTTTTTGAAATATTTCCAGGACCAATCAAAAAAATAACATTCATACAAGAAAATCATTAATGGCAAACTCACAATGATGGGCTTTGTCATGGCCCCTAATAAAATGACAAGCCACACCAACACATAAGTCATCCACTTAAACTGAAGTCTTAATCGGATGAACAAAATCAGTGCTAAAAAATAACACAAGATGGCCAGCAAAACGGAACGTTGGACAATATAAATGACGGCTTGGGTTTGAATAGGATGAGCCAAAAAAATAAGAGCGCCAAAAAACGGAATCCAGGAAGCGTATTTTAATGTCGGAAATTCTCCCGTCCTAGGAAGCTTTAATGTTAATTGCACAAGAATATAACATAAATAAGCATTAAAACAGTGCAAAATAAGGTTAACCAAATGATACCAGAATACTCTTAGGCCATGATAATGATACTGGAGGGCAAAGCTTAAATGCGTTATAAATCGTGTGGGGTCGAATCGAAAAATCCCCCTTATATCCTGAAAATTTTTGATGATCGGATTGTAAACAATCATCGAGTAATCATCTAAAGAAAAAGGAACTTGAAAACTATTACTATAAATAATGCTCCCCACATAAAATATCAGAACACAGATCAAAGTTTTGTTTTGCATCGTTCCCCAATGTCCACTTTGCTATGGTGTCTTCTTCATTAATAATTGTTCGAGGTTTTGTTGTGCTGCAGAAAAATACTGATCCGTCTTTAGGATCTCTCGTAATAAACGCTCAGCCTCTTGGGTATTCTCTTTCTGAATATAGCAAATGGCTAAGTTATTCTTTGCCATCAAATTCAAGGGATTGAGTTTCAATGCTTGTTGAAAATGTTTCATCGCAAGATCGATATTGTTTAACCCTAAATAAACACTGCCGAGATTATTATGAATCACCTCATCCCGGGGGTCGATTCGCAAAGCCTCTTGATATTGTCGAACCGAATTAAAGAGATCCCCCAAAACAGCATAACAGTGACCTAAATCAAAATGGATCCCTTTGATAAAGCCGAGATAGAAATTTTCCGCTTGTGTTCCTTGAGCTTTCTGAACATACCCTGTCATGATCTCTAAGGCTCGTTTATATTCCTCCATTGCCTTATCGATCTGTCTGTCGGAATAATAAGCCTTGGCTAATAAAATATGCACTCTTCCCAATTGCGGTTCGAACTTCAAAGTCCTTTTGAAAAGCGGAATTTCCCCCCGCCAATAAATATTTTGTTTTATCGTCATTACAACAAATATTAAAATTATAGCCGAAAACACAAAAGCAAAATTATTTTTGTCTTTTTCCGAAACATTCTTAATGCAATAGGCACAACCAACAACAAGAGAAAGAAAAAAACCGATCATCGGGAAATATAAAAAGTGTTCTGCGATAAATATATAAGAATACTCAATAATTAAGGGGAGGATGTTTAGGGTCGGTAAAAGACTTATCACAAACCAACCTAGACCGAAATAAAATAATCGTCGTTGGGCTGCTGGGATTAACCGGATCAACTTAATAATCATTCCACAAAGACCAATCAGAAGAATGAAAGATCCCACATATGGCTTCAGAATATCAAGGCTACGATAATAATGCAAATTATGGGGAAAAATAAGCAATGTTAAATAAATAAAAATGGTTTTAGGAATAGCGCATAGACGTAACCACAACTCCTGTGGGTAAGTAAATAAAGGAGCTACGGTCATTCCCAAAATGAGCTTACGAAATGAAAGATATCCCAAGCTAATCACAACAAAGCCTAAGAGGTGAAGTGATTTGATCCCTCTTGAACCTTTAGCAGGATTATAAAAGCAAATTTCATACACCAAAATAATCAGAGGGAAAACAACTGTTTGTTCCTTAACAAAAAGTCCCATACTAAAAAAGGCTAAGGAGAGAATATAACAAAGCACCTTCTGGTGAAGTTTCTTGTCACGACCACTCAATAGATAAAAAATGAAACTGAGTAAACACGTCCATGCAAACAATAGATTGGAAATCCCAGAAATACAGGCCACTGCCTCAGATTGTACAGGATGGATCAAGAATAAAAATCCAATAACAAAAGCGATACTTTTGTGATTTATCAATAACCTCAAAAAAATATAGACTAAAATGCTATTGATCGTATGAATAAGCACATTAACCAGATGATACCAGTAAGAATTAAAATGGAATATTCGAAATTCTAGTCGATAAATAGTCTCTAAAAGTGGCCGATAGTAGACATTTATAATAGAGGTAGCGTTGCTGGAAAAGGATGTTTGAAAAAAAGCCGAAACTGAATTGCGAAGGTCTCCTATCTGAGGATTTTTCTGGATAAAAACAACATCATCGTGCACAAAGGGGTGCATGACTGAATTCCAATAAATAGTCAAACCTACCAAAAGAAAAATAAAAATTACTTGCGGTAATTTCAATGTCTCAATTTCATCTTGAATTCTTTTCATTATGAATCTGTTAAACATATTAATTTTAGTTTATGGTGTCGAATTCCATTCTGGGAGAAACTGAAGTGTATCCGTGCTACTCCCCTCCTCTAAAAGATGCACCGCTTTTTTGATACTGGCTTCCGCCTCCGCCATCCGATTCAATTGATAATAAATTTTGGCTAAATACTGATAAACCTCGGGATCTTTGTTATTAATATATAAGACTTGTTTAAACAATTCTTCTGCCTTTAAGGAATCACCTAATAAAAAATAAATTTTCCCCAAATTTTTATATCCCAGGCTCTCTTGAGGATACATCTCAATCATTTTCTGATATTCTCTAATCCCGTTTTTATAATCTCCCATCAGAACATAGGCGGAGGCTAAACCATTACGACCATTCAGATGATATGGATCAACCTGCAAAGTTTGCTTATAATAGTCAATAGCTTGATTATATTTCCCTTGGGTCATATACAAATTCCCGAGATTACAATAAGCGCTCGCCAATCTCGGATTAAGACGAATACTTTCTTTATATAACGACTCTGCTTTATCTAAAAATTTTTTTCCATGATAGAGATATGCCAATTTGAAATAATTTTCCGCTGGAGTTGAAGAAGGATACTCTTGGATAGCTTTTTCGTATTGTTGAATGGCTTCGTCTATTTTACCTTGCTTTTCATAAGTTACTCCTTGAATATAATAATTCACTCCTTTTTGTGAATCTAACTCAAAAGCCTTTTGAGTGACTTCCCCTGTTTGATCATACTGTTTACGGTGCATATAAAGTTCAAAGAGCATATAAATAGGTCTCAATTTATTGGGGGACTTTGCCATAGTTTCTTTAATCAGTCTTTCGGTATCCCCCCAAATAGAATTCCGATAAACCGTCAATAAAGAAAACAATCCCAAAAGAAACGTAAAAACATATGCAATCTTTCTTTTACTTTCTAACCATTCGAATAAAAAAACGGACAAAAAGATAGCGTAACCAACCATGGGCAAATATAGATAATGCTCAAAAATCACAATATCGCTACGGATAAAAGTACCAACCACAAACTCAAGGGAAGTTGTTATAAAAAACCAAACAATACAAAAACTTAGGATTCGTCGACGTTGATACAACACAGCGACTAAGGAAGACAAAAAAATGAGTATAAGTAAGGACCCCCATATTGCGATCTCAAACAATCCTTTCGCGGCTGGGTAATCATAGTCAAGGTTTTGATTAATTGGCAAAACTAAAAGACGAAGATATGTCCTTAAAATATTTATTTGTGTTAAAAAATTAATCCAATAAAATTTACTTTGAAAAATTTGATCACGTAATCCGAAATTGGAATATTGCTTTTGCTCAAGAACCAAAACCAAAGGAATCGTCAATAATGTCCAGAACAATGGCCTTAATCTTTTGAGTACGTGTTCGAGGTCTTCCTTTTCTGTCTTTAAAAAGAAAATTTCATAAGCCAAAATCATCATAGGGATAGTAAAAGTCATCTCTTTAGTCAACATTCCCAATACGGAAGCCAACACAGCCGCCATTAAGAATCGGCGATCGTTCTCTAATCTTGATTTGATGTATAAAACTAAAGAGGTTAGGTAAAATAGGGCCCCCAAGCAGGTTGCCCTTTGGGTAATGTAAGACACCCCTTCGGTTTGAATGGGATGAACAAGGAAAATAAGGGCGGAACACAAAGCAATCCAAGGCCCTTTTTCACGCAGAGGTTTACTTTGCAAAAATGGTGTTTGAAATGTAAGTTTAACAAAAATGTAAACTAAAAAAGCGGATAAGATATGTACAATGACATTGCCTACATGATAACCAAATGTATTAAAACCATCTAGCTTATAATTAATTGCGAAACTCAACCCCGTCAAGAATCGGGTATTGAAGGTAAGCCATATCAATTTTATATTTGTGAAATCTCTGATCGCTGGATTATTCAAGATGGTGGGATGGTCATCAAAAACGAAATCACCCTGTAAGCTATTGGCATAGAGAACAATCCCAACAATCCACAAAAAAACAAAAACTTTTCTAGAACTCATCATTTATTAACAATAGCCCGTTAATAAATATACTGATTAAACGTAAATTTTAATCTCTTTGTGACGAAATGACAATTTGGGAAAATATGGAAAGGCTCTGATAGGATAGTGATATAAAAATAAATAAATCTAAGGTTTTTTATTGTTTAAAATCCACCTTTAACTTGGCCATATAGGTCTTGACTTCAGAATATTGTTTATCGAGATCTGCTAATAGCTGAGTAATATTGGTTAAATTGCTTTCTTTGGCCATTTGTTCAAGTTTAGCAAAGACGGTATGTAATTTCTTTGCCGATATATTTCCAGAGGCACCTTTCATAGAATGAGCAATACTTTTAAGCTGCTCAAGGTTTTTATTGATAACCAACTGGTCAATCGCTTTTCGTTTTTCTTCATAATCGTCTTCAAAAATATCCAACAATTCCAATAGCAAAGCTTTATCGTCTTGGACTCTTTCTAATACCTCTTTCACATCGATAGCTTCTTCACTCATACTTTTTTCCTTTCTAAAAATTTTGGAAATACTTTGGATGCGAACTTTCCTAGGAACTTTTTCGTTGGTTGTTGTTTTTAGTGATATTTTCAATCACCTCATACATCTTTTTACGATCGATAGGCTTAGGGAGGTATTCATCCATTCCAGATTTAAGGCACCTTTGGCGATCTTCTTCCATGACCCGCGCCGTCAAAGCAATGATAGGAATATGTTGTCCTGTTTTTTTCTCATCTTCTCGAATGATTTTCGTTGTCTCCAAACCATCCAAAATAGGCATATGCGTATCCATTAAAATCACATCGTAGGATTTTTGACCAATGCGATCTAATACATCTTTACCGTTTTCCACTGTCTCCACTTTCCAACCCCGCTTCTCTAATAATTTAACTGTGATTTTTTGATTAACCAAATTATCTTCGGCAAGAAGGATGAATAATTCTTCGGTTAGTTTTTGTCCTGCCTCAAGGGCTTGCTGATCTTCTGGCGTCGTCACTCTTACAGCCTTTTTCTCTGCGATTTTAAAAGAACAGGTAAAGGAGAACGTGCTTCCTTCCCCTTCTTTACTCTTCACCCAGATATGTCCTCCCATCATCTCCACCAGTCTTTTACAAATCGCCAATCCTAAACCCGTCCCACCATAGCGGCGTGTCGTAGAATCATCGGCTTGGGTAAAAACCTCAAAAATAAGATCATGTTTATCTTCGGGGATTCCTATCCCTGTATCCGTCACGGAGAATATAAGCTCACAATTTTTTTCCGAAACAGAGGCCGCTTTCACTTTGGTTTCAATGTATCCCTTATGAGTAAACTTAATCGCATTATTGATAAGGTTAACGAGGATCTGACGAATCCTTACGGGGTCTCCCAGCAACAATTCCGGCACATTGTGGTCGATATTTAATTTCAATTCTAGATTTTTATTTTGCGCCAGAACGGACAACGCCTTACAAATACTTTTGATCACATTGGGTAAGTTAAATTCGATGGTTTCGAGCCTCATTTTACCCGACTCAACACGGGACAAATCCAATATATCATTTAAAAGTCCTAATAAATTTTCGGCGGCATCCTTAGCCGTTTTAAGATTCTCCCTTTGTTCTTCATTCAAATCGGTATCTAAGGTCAAATCAATCATACCCAACACCGTACTCATCGGGGTACGTACCTCATGCGACATATTCGCTAAAAACAGGCTCTTGGAATTATTCGCCTCTTCCGCCACTAATTTAGCTTGCAACAAAGCCTCTTTGACCCGTTTTTGCTCCGTGATATCCTGCATAATACCAACCGAGCCAATGATTTTATTGTTCGAGTCCTTCAAGACATTAATCGACAAATCGACATCAATGATTTTTCCATCCTTGCGGACGACCTTGGTCTCCAAATGATGCTTAGAGCCGGTCTGTCGGATATTAGCAGCTCTAATTTTGAGCCATTCTTCTTCAGGATAGAGCATACTGACATGTTTCAAATAAAGGTCTTTCTTGGTCTTCCCTAAAAGTTGAATGGTGTAATTATTCCAGGAAACAATCCGTTCCTGTTCATCAATCAAGGTAATAGCGGCTGCGGAATTGTCGAGAATAACGCGTATTTTATTTTCAGATTCTTTGATTCTTCGCTCCGCCATTTTCTGTTTGGTGATATCGTTCACGATATCGATCGTCCCAATCACATTCCCTTGATTGTCTTTTAAAACCGACATAGAAACAATGACATCAAGAAGGGTCCCATCTCTTTTATAAATCTGGGTCTCAATATCCGATAACATCCCTTTTCGTTTGGAACGGAAAGCACGTATCTTATTCCATTCGTGCGGAGGATAAAGATCTTTAACGGATTTATTAAACAGATCCTGTTTGGTCATCTCGAGCATCTTCTCGGTGGAGGGATTCCAAGCAACCATCCTTTCATCCTTATCCGTTACCATGATGGCGACAGCGGAATTGTCAAATACGGTACGAAATAACTCTTTCGATTCAATTAAATCTTTCTCAGAATGTTTCTGAAAAGTCCCGTCTTTTATAATCCCATCGATCCATTTAGTGATTCCGCGTTTATCCTTGACAGCAGTGGCATTGATAGCACACCTAACAATCTTTTTATCCTTTCTTTTAAGTTGGACTTCCACATCATAGACATGCCTTTCCCGATCAATTTTATCATGAAGATACCGATAGATACGAGGATCGGCAAAAATCTCTTGCGCAGATGTCTTCAAGAGTTCATCCATTTTAAAACCCAATAGGTTTGCCAAGGCTGGGTTCACAAATAAAAACTGCCCCTTATGGCCTATGGAGCAGCGAAAAATCCCTACATTTAAATTGCTGATTAAGTCTTTTAGATTAATATCTTTAACGATAGCAATATTAGGAATCATGTTCATTGGAAATATGATTTAAGGATACCCGCTTCAATTTAATATTAGTGGAGATCGCAATCGCATTGAATATACCAATCACAATCGTTAATGTCACCATACACACGGTTAAAGCAAAGGTCCAATTCTTCTGCCATTCTACAGGAACAAAACCTTTAACGATAACGGCAATCACAATGAGGGCAATCAAAATAGATGATGCAGCAATTAAAAATAGGAAAATTGAAAATAAAAAGGATATCAAAATAACAAAAAAATTATATAAAATTAAATTGCCCTTAGCGATCTTGCTTGCTGCAATTCCGATACGTTTCATTTTAACACCAATTTTAAAATGATGAATATCTTTAAAAGATTTCTTGCTGAAAATTCCCTATTCATACTTGGCTGGCATCTGTTCAATCTCTTGCTTAACTAATTTAATGCGATCTTCCAGAAATGGGTGACTGCGTAGAAGAAGCGGCACATTCGGCCCCTTGGATTCCCTCTTTAAAACTTCCAAGGTTTCTATCATACCATTCATATTAAATCCCGCCAAGTACATATATTTAACACCTAACCGATCCGCCTGATACTCATCCTGTCGGCTATAGGCGGAAAAAATAAGATTCATAATCATATCGGTACTTAACGCAGCGATCCGCTGAACCTGCTCTCTTGTTTCAAGCTGGCTAAGAACAATTCCCCCAATGATATTATATCCAATGGCAGCTTGAAATTTCTTAATGGTGTGTCGGGCCGCACAGTGACCTATCTCATGAGCTAAGACGGCCGCAATTTGATCGTCTGTCTTTAACTTATCCATTAGTCCGGTAAAAAAATAAATATTGCCACCGGGTGTGGTGAAGGCATTCATTTCATTGTTTTCCACTAGATAAAAATGATAAATATAATCTTGTCGGTCAGAAACTTGAGCCAACCGATTACCGATGCGTCTTAAACGTTCTAATTGCTGTTGTCGGTCAGATAACTTATAATGAGATGTGATCTGCTGATGGATGTCTTTGCCCATATTCACTTCGACGTCCGAGGGAATAATAATAAATTCCCTCCGGCCTGTTGCGGCATTATACATCCCTAACGACTCGCAGCCACAGATCATCACCATCCAACCGAGCATCCCTAAGAGGACAAATTCTTTACGCACATCGAGTATCGACCTCATCGCTCAAATTTAACAATATTCTGCCACCATCGGTGACTATCCCAATTTTGAGAAGTGCGCCAAATTTTTTTGGCAGTTTTCGTTCTCAAATAAAGCGGGGCCTTGTGCAAAAATCTTTTTGCCCCTTTAAATCCGTGATCATGATATTCTTTAGCCTGAATAAGGCATTCCAAAATATCCGCATCGCGAGCCACAATGCTTTCTTTGGAACGCTGTTCATCATATTCTTGACGCAACTTTCGCATTTCCCATTTTATCTTGCTATCTAAAGATTGTATTTGATCATGAAAAACTTTCCTTTCGGCAACTTTAAAATCAATATAATGATGGCCCATTTTATGTAAATCATTAATGCGCGCTTCGTGAATATCATTAAAAAGCGTCATGATCAAAACTTTATAAGGACTCACCTTTTCTAAATGAGCGAGGTAATAGCCGATCACCGCGCAGCGAAAACAGTGTTCCGCTACACTCTCTGGATCATCGATGCCGGCGACCCACCAACCACTGCGCTTGATCCTTTTCAAGAGCCCGGCCTCAGCAAAAAAATTTAAGGCCGTGATAAAACTTGTTTGGGCATTCATTTTCGAGGCCATATGGTCTTTTTAATAAAAATGAATTTGATTTTCTGATATTAAAAAATTCAAAAAATCTTTTTACTTTGTTGGTGGATTTGCTGTCTTACAATTTCATAACAAAGAATACTTGTGGCGTGCGCCACATTCAATGACAAAGTGGACTGGGCCATTGAAATAGTTACCACCAAGTCTAACGTTTTACGAATAACCTCTCGAATCCCTTTTTGTTCTGAACCAACCACCAAAGCTAAAGGGAAAGACAATTGTGTCTGCGTCAGATTCTGCCCTTCTCCAACAACAGCGCCGATGATAAGAAATCCTGCTTCTTTTGCCTGCTGAATGACTCTTCCCAAATTAGAAACCTTCGCCACCGAGACATAATTATCACCACCCGAGGCCACCCGTAAAACCGTTTCCGTAATCTCCACCGAACCATGCGTAGGAAGAACTAAAGAAAAACGTCCTAAACACGCGAGACTACGAACAATCCCACCTAAATTTTGAGGATCATTTAACCCATCCAAAAATAATATCGATCTTTTTTGCTTAAATGCATTTTCTAATAACTCTTCAAAAGAAATATACGAAAAATCATCGATTTCCACTAAAACGCCCTGAGTATTGATATTCCGAGCAATTTTAATCATTTTAGAACGCGGCACAGAAACCAACGGAATTCCCCACTTCTCAGCCTTGGATCGAAAATAAGCGGCGTCGACATGATCATATTCAAGAAAAATCTTTTTTATACTTTTGGGATTTGCTCTTAAACGTTCAATGACAGAATTTTTACCATATAGTCGCATAGGTCAGATAGTTGAGGGGTCGGGGAGTTTTTTTACAAAAACTCCACCCCAAAGCTAATAATATAGTCTATGATAATCACCGAGGAGGTGGTTATCATTGGACAAGAATAAAGCTAAGCTTTCTCGAGAGTGGATACGGCAAACTCGTAAAGTATTTCGTAATTTTCTCACAGAGACTAAGTTTCCCAATCCGTCTCGTTTAGGGGCCAGAGGCCCTGAGTTTCAATACCCGGAATGGCTGATTATGTTTATTGCCATTCTGGCCGTCAAATGCCGTTGTAAAACGTATTTGGCTATTCATCGCTTGGTGAAAGAGCATTGGGACGAAATAGCCGCAGGATTAAACATGAAACTTATTAGTGAACGACAATTGAGGGACCGCTTAAAAAAAATCTGCCATTTCCCTCGAAAACCAGCAACGTTTATTTTTCAACTGTTTCCTGAAATGGAGCAAGAATACAATCGCCAGCGCTGACAAAATGATGATTCGGGCCAAAGGCCCGGTCTGACATAAAAAACATAAGGTTCAGAACATTGTTCCCAAAGGGCTAACCGGCCTTGACAAAGAAGCGACGTGGAGCAAGTCTCACGCCGACGGTTGGGTGTACGGTCATGGCAGTTTTAGTATCGTCTCCCACGGGATGCCAGTTCTAGGCTGCTTTATGTGGATGCCTAATTCAGCACATGAGGCCAAACGTATGTACGCAGAAGCCGAACATTATCAAAACCGATTGAGTTACTTGGTCATGGACTCAAAGGCCGATGATAAAGACCTATTCCGCGACCTGAAACAAAACTATGATATTCGGCTTGTGACCATCTGCAGGCGTCGTATGAATAAGACACCCGAACGCAAAGCTATGATTAAGGCCATGAAAACAAGATTATGCCAGAAGTATCTCAAAGAACGTGGTCAAACGGTTGAACCCATGCAAGGCTTGGTCAAAGAAATTTTTGAACTTGACCGCTGCTGGATGCGCGGCAACGATAGCAACCGTTGGTCATTCGCAGCCATGGGTCTTGCTGTTCAAATGCATCAATTACGTGCGTATCATCAAAAACGTTCAACCTGGAAAATCAAATCAGAGGTGCTCGGTGAGCCTTAAAACTCCCCGACCCCTCAGATATATAAGCTTACAATGAAGGACGGCTCTTCATTATTTATCACCATAAATTACTTCAGTACGCTCTCTGACTTCTTTGGTGTAGATATCATCCAACTGTTGCTTCTTCTCAAGGTATTGAGCGTAAGTGATTTCTTTCTGCAGATAGGATTTTTCTAATGCATCCAGCTTTTCTTGATATTGCGCATAGTGAGGATCTTTGATGATCGCTTCCGGTTCATTCAACAATTTCTCTCCATAACTACAACCCATTAAAAATAATGTTAAAAAAAATATAATCATTTTTCTCATATTACTTCCCTTTCTGGCTATGTAGTAAAGAATGGATTTTTATGGAACTCTCTATTTCCTAATCCCTAACCCTAAATAGAAAAGCGGTTTTAATATACTCCACCAGCCGATGATGGGACGCATTTTCGTGTACCCTAAATTTTTAGGTGGATAAATCTTGGTCACCGGAACCTCTTTGACTTTATATCCGAGGGTGGTGGCCTTAAATAAAAGATAAGGTTCCAATTCATAAGCGTTGAGCCAGTCCTGATCGATATTAATATGTGGATCTTTTAAGAGAGAAAGCTTGATGGCACGAAAGCCGTTGGTGCTGTCCGTGATTCTTTTATGAGTAATCAGTGAGAATAAGGCGGGATGAACTCTCGTCGCTATTTTCCGATAAAAAGGCATATCGCCACCGACACTACCACCTTTTAAATAACGTGATCCCTGAACCAAGTCATAACCGGAACTTAAAATAGGTTCTATGAGATTTGGGATCTCTTCGGGATTATCTTTATCATTACCGGCCATAATCACTAGAATTTCATAACCATTCTCCATCGCATATTTAATGGCGGTTCGAATAGCAGCTCCCACTCCTTTTTGATGAGGATGTTTAACCGTTTTAACACCCTGAGCTTGAAATTCGTGGATGATATCCGTTGTTGTATCCGTTGAACCATCATCTACCACCAGATAATCCACCCGACCAAAGGCACGACTTTTGATAAATCTTTGAATCGTGTTCTTGATTTTGATGTGTTCATTGAATGCCACCGGACAAACTAAATTTTCTTTCATCTTCTATAAATGTGGTTCGAGGAGACTTATCCCCTGCGCATCCAAACGATAACGACAACCGCAGGAACATTGTAAATTATTATTCAGTTTTCGACCACAACGACAGGCGTAACCGCGAAATTCCGCCGGATTACCAAAGACAATGGTGTGCCGCAGGACTTCTTTGGTGACCACACTTCTCGCACCGACCACAGCATATTCACCTATGGTAACCCCACATAAAATGGTGACATTACTTCCTAAAGTAGCGCCCTTCTTCACAAGAGTCCTCTCCAATTGCCAGGGATCTTTTCGGTGACTGCGCGGATAACGGTCATTGATAAAAGCAACATTCGAACCACAAAAGACATCATCTTCTAATGTGACGCCGTCAAAAATGGTCACATTATGTTTAATGGTAACATA
>JAHFGK010000029.1 GCA_023247475.1 Candidatus Omnitrophota bacterium | reverse complement strand
CGTGAATTTCTTTTGTTGATCGATTTGCAGAAACGCTTGATGAATCTTTAATTGAGTGATGAGATTAATTCTTTGATCTTTCATCGTGAAAGAAGTTCCTTTGGATGTCATCTGTCCGGTTAAACGTCGCTCGGGACCCATTTGAATATTGGCATCATTCCATTGGAAAGCTGTTTTAAGATCAATTGTTTCCCCTTGTTTGGTGAATATGGTATCTTTGGTGATGATATTCCCAGAAAATGTTTTATCCTGGCCGATTTTCCCCGAGGCTTGCATGATATCGAAATCGCCTTTTAAGCCAAGGCTATTTTGATGTAAAGTCCATAAGGTATTGGTAGCTGCCAAACTTCCTTTAAATTCATTGTTGTCCTTTGTTTTTACAGAAATATTAGAAAATTTGAATTGACCTCGCCCGTCGAAACGATCATTATCTTTTGTTAAAGTAAAGTTCGTTGCCGTTACATCACCGGTAAATTTATTTTTTTTGCCCGTACTGATGTCAAGTTGCTGGACATTCATATCTGTGGTCAAAAAGAGTTGGTTATTTTGGATGATTACTTTAGAATTAGTGGCGGATAGTGTTCCGGTAGCCTCTAGTTCATTTGTCATTGTGATATGGGCGTCTTTCATTTGAAAATCTCGGCTCTGAAAATTAATTTTGTCGGGTTCAATGGCTACCAACGCGCCAGAAGTTGCCAGATTCCCTTTGAATTCATTGTTTTGAATCATCGTATCAAGTTCGGGGATAAAAATATCCCCTGATAGAGTAAAGGTATTATTTTGTCTTTTAAGGTTTAGACTGGCTACTTCGATAAAACCACTTTTTAGTTTGAAAATTTCATTTGTATAAAAAAGTGGGAGGTAGCGTGCAAGAAGCACGTGATTTAATTTCACATCCGCGGAAAGACTTTGAGAAGGGATATCGAAACTGCCTTGTAAAATAATCGAAGAGGAATCTTGAGGAATATAGGCTTCCATAGAACAATTCACTTTGACCGGGAGAGCCAATCCTGCTTTGAGGTTTGTATTCTCGATCTTTACGGCGATTTCTTCCGGGCCGGATTGGTCGACATATTCAACCTGAGCCTTTTCAATATTGAGACCGCCTAAAACGAATGCAAAGAAAGGTCTCTCCTTTTTATCCGATGGTGTTTTAAATTGATCGAGGAGATCTTGGAAATTCCATTGTTTATTTTTGTCCCGGATAATAGAAACTGAAGGGTTTTTGATCGTGAGAGAAGGGATGACAATCTTTTTGTTTTTAAAAATTTGAGGGAGGACGATATTAAAGGAAGTTTCTTCAATGTGAATCCAGGGGTTGGTGGCTTCCTCTTTTTGAGAAATGGTCAAATCGTGAATAATAAACCCTTTGAGAAGATGATAGTTGATTTGGCCGATGGAAACTTTGCGATGCAGAAGATCTTGTGCTTTGGAAATAACGATTTGTTTTAACTTGATAGGGAGAAGGGAATAATTAACATAGTAAAGGGCAATGATGCCTAATACCAAAATAGTAGCTAAGATCGCTAATATCAGCGAAAGTTTACGTTTCATGGGGGGTATTATATAGTAGTTTATAAATGTATTCAATCACTTGTTTAATGCCTGCTCGGCGAATATTTGCAAAAGCCATAGGTGCATGTTATACTAAGCCGCTTTTTATCCGTTGCGATTATTTTAATCAATAGGTAGAAACCGTAGATAAAGAAGAAAGATTCGGGTCGCACTTGCTTATCTGGATAGGTTTTAGTGGTAGCAAGTACAGCCACGAAACTTTTCTTAGAGTAATTGATTTAAAGTTATATTAAGGTAGTTTCGGGGCGTAGCGCAGCTGGCTAGCGCACTTGCTTTGGGAGCAAGGGGTCGACAGTTCGAATCTGTCCGCCCCGATTAAAGTTATAATTTTGTTTAAAAGGGTCGTGGGTTCTCCCGCCTTTCTAGAGGATTTATTTCATAGGGAAGGCGGAATCCCGTCTACTACAAAAAATTTTAGGAAAGACGGGAGAATCCCAACTCCCCGACCACGTTAAAATGATTCACCTTTGGTGAATCATTTTACGCCACTCACTTCGTTCGGGTTTATGGCAAGCCATTCATATGTTAAGTATGAAACGGGGACAGGCTACTTTTGGGAGAAAATGGAATATTGATTATATTGATTATATTGATTATAAAGAAAGTAGCCTGTCCCCGTTTCTAGCTTTCACTATTGCTTTTTTTATCTTAATTTTTCCTCAAAATTCTTTCCCTCAAGCTTTATCCAAACCAATCCCTCACGGATTACATAAAAAATTTTTACAACATGATGGCTTAAAAAGATCCTACTCTCTCTATATCCCTTCATCGTATGATGGGAAAAGACCAGCCCCTGTATTGATTGCTCTCCACGGAGGATTGGGATCGACGATAGGAATGATTACGTTAACGAAAGGAGGTTTGAATATATTAGCACGGCAAGAAGGCTTTTTGGTTGTTTATCCCGAGGGAATCGATAGACATTGGAACGATGGGCGTGGCGTAAACCGTTATCGGACTCAACGAGAAAATATTGATGATGTTGGTTTTATCGCCGCATTGATTGATCAACTGACAAAAGAATTCGCCATTGATTCCAAACGCATTTATGTGACCGGAGCATCTAATGGAGGACTCATGACGTATCGATTGGGCTGTGAGCTCTCGGAAAAGATTGCCGCGATTGCGCCCGTCATTGCGGGGATGCCGGAAAATCTTGTTTCGCAATGTTCGCCATCGAGACCAATCCCTGTTATGATTATTAATAGTAAAGACGATCCGTTAGTGCCGTGGGATGGGGGATATATTCACTTCGGTCAACAAACATTGGGTAAGATATTGTCGACTCAAGAAAGTATTGAGTATTGGGCACGGCATAATGGATGTCTATTTCCAATGGTGACAGAAAGAGAATTGAATAAGGATGCGAAAGATGGTACGAAAGTAATTATTCAAGAATATAATGGATGTGACGATGCTACCGAGGTCATTCTCTACACGATTGAAGGTGGGGGGCATACGTGGCCGGGTGGATGGCAGTATTTCCCCGAAAAGATTATTGGTAAAACAAGCCGCGAGATTGATGCTAATGAAGTTATCTGGAAATTTTTCAAGAGGCATGCTTTGCCATAAATGAATTTAATTCCTCAAAACCAATCAGAAAATTAATTTTTAAACATCGCCTACCAATCTTTTAGTATCTATATGCGTAATTTCTCACCTATGCTAGAATTATGTTCGGGTGAAGTATCATCCCAAGAATAATTTCATTTTTCCTTTCCCAAAAATATGAAACGCGACCATACAAAACTTTTGTGCGATTTTGGTGAACTGAGTGGCCTTTTTGTGGATTCCAGCAGTCTCGAGACATTCCTACAAAAGATTGTTGAAATGATTTCAGAGCATATGCATTCGGAAGTCTGTTCTATTTATCTGTATTATGAAGACACCGAGGAATTAGTCCTTAAAGCCACCAAAGGGCTTAAACCCAGCGCAGTTGGAAAAGTTAAACTCAAACTTGGCGAAGGTTTAACAGGGTTGGCGGTCAAAGAACTGCGGCCTATTTGTGAAAAAAATGCTAGTAAAACTCCTGGCTTTAAATATTTTCCGGAAATTGGAGAAGAGCCTTACGAATTTTTCTTGGCCGTTCCTATTTTGCATGGTCAAACGCGCATCGGGGCTATGGTAATCCAGAATTCCAAGAGAAATTATTTTGATCAGGAAGATATTCAAGTTCTCAAGGCCATTACCTCTCAACTTGCCAACACGATTGAAACGACGAAACTTTTAATGAGTCTTCACGAGAAACAGGCCCCACCCGAAGACACGGACATTTTTAAAAAACTTAAGTTTGTTAAAGGGAAAGTCGGATCGGAAGGCTTTGCTTTTGCACCTATCTTTGTGATGGAGACAAGTCATTTGTTGAGACTCACGGATAAAGTAATTGCGAAGAAACAATATACTTTAAATGACTTTTATCGAGCGGTTGAGACTACGGAAAAACAATTGGAAGAATTGCAGCAACACATTGAGGAGCGATTATCCGATGTGGCCTCTTTGATTTTTTCGGCGCAGATACTGATGCTTAAAGACAAAGGATTTATTGAATCGATTGTGCAGCATATCAATCATCACCTCAATCCTCCGGAGGCCATCGTAAAGGTGGTGGAAAACTACGCCAGCCGTTTCGATAAACTTCCCCACAGTTATTTGCGAGAAAAAGAGCAGGATGTTAAAGATATCGGCCGAAGACTTTTGGATAATTTAATTGGTACGGCGCAAAAGTTAAGTGATATCAAAGGGCATATTATTATTGTCCAAGAATTATTTCCTTCGGATATCCTGAAATTATCTTCGCAGGAAATCACCGGATTGATTTTATTAAGTGGAGGAGTCACATCCCATTTATCCATTCTGGCACGATCTTTGTCGATTCCCTTGGTGATTGTGGATGAACCATATTTTCTACATATACCAGCGGATACAAAGATTCTTTTGGATGCTGAGCAGGGGAATATTTATGTTAACCCTGCGGAAGAAATTATTAAATCCTTTAGAGATAAACTGAACGAACGATTTTACTTAGAAAAACTTAAAGGTTCGGTTATGCCAACAACGAAAACAAAAGACAGAACCAGAATTAAACTTTTGGCCAATATCAATCTGTTGGGGGATTTGAAAATGGCCTGCGAGTTTAAGGCGGAAGGAGTAGGTCTTTATCGCACGGAGTTTCCATTTATTATTCGAAGTGATTTCCCAACGGAAGAAGAACAGTATGTCGTGTATAAAAAGCTGGTGACGGGGATGTCGGGTAAGGAAGTGACGTTTCGAACGCTTGATATTGGCGGGGATAAAGTCCTTTCCTATTATCATTTTGAAAAAGAGGAGAACCCATTTTTAGGAATGCGGTCCATTCGATTTTCGCTCAAGCATAAAGACATTTTTGCCCAGCAGATCCGGGCGATTTTGCGTGCTGGTAAAGACGCCGATATTAAGATTATGTTCCCGATGATTTCTTCGTTGGATGAATTTTTAGAGGCTAAAGAGGTGGTGGGGCAATGCATTCAGGATTTAACCAAAGAAAAGGTGGAATGCCATCGAAATCCGCAGATCGGGTTAATGATCGAATTGCCCGCCGTGCTGGAGATTATCGATGTCTTGGCTCACGAAGCGGACTTCTTTTCCATCGGGACCAATGATTTTATCCAATATATGCTGGCCGTGGACCGGACCAACGAAAAAGTGGCGGACCTGTATCTGCCGCATCATCCGGCGATCTTCCGGGCTTTTAAAAGGGTTGTGGACGCTGCTAATGCCTGTAAAAAAGAGGTGTCGATTTGCGGCGACATGGCGCATGAGGAAAAGTATGTTCCTTATTTTGTCGGCCTGGGAATTAGGCGGTTGAGTCTGGATTCCCGTTACATCCCGAAGATACAAAAATTTATCGCGAACATCGATCTGCGCGACGCCAAAAAAATGACGGAAAATATCCTGTCCAAAAATAGAATTAGTGAGACGACGTTATTACTCTAGAAAAAGAGAGTGTGTCCCGAATTTTCAGAAATTGCATACGTTTATGTATTTGAGAGAGATATAGAATTTTTAATTTTGGTTTTACATGATTAATTAAATTCATTAAAATAAAAACGTTAATCAAATAAGAGAAAAATAAGGTAAAAATTATAAATTTGTTTTGATTAAAGGAGCATATGTTTTATGATTAAACCTCGTATCTCGATTCCTAAAAGACAGATTGCCGAGTTTTGTAAACAAAATCATATTAGAAAACTTTCTTTTTTTGGTTCAGTCCTCCGAGATGATTTCCAACCTCACAGTGATGTAGATGTTCTCGTTGAATTTGAATCCGGAGTTTCAGTAGGTTTTATTCGTTTGGCAGGTTTGGAGTTAGAACTTTCGAAGATTTTGAATCGTAAGGTAGACTTAAGAACACTTGCAGAATTGAGCCGTTATTTCCGTCAAGAAGTTTTAAAGACAACTGAGGTCCAATATGAGCAAGGATGATTTAGTTCGATTGCATCACATGTTAGACGCTGCGAAAGAAATTGCTTCTTTTACAAAAAAGGTAACAAGAAAGACTCTCGATAAGAATAGAATGCTTGTGCTTGCGATCTTAAGATTGATTGAAGTCATAGGAGAAGCTGCCTCCCAAGTCACAAGAGAATCCAAAGAAAAGTATCCTACAACTACCCTGGTCGCAGATTATTGCGATGAGAAATAGACTGATCCATGCGTATTTTGATGTTGATTTGGATCGGGTCTGGGATACCGTTAAGGATGACATTCCTTTCTTAATTAAAGAATTAAAAAAATATTCCACTAAAGTAGAAAGAATTGATTCTTGTCATAACTCGATGGCGAATAGTTAAACACGCCAGACCCCAAAATTCATTTCGACTATCGATCTTCGGGAAGCACAAAAAATGACGGAAAATATCCTGTCCAAAAATAGAATTAGTGAAACGACTTCCATTCTAAAATGAATTTCTCAAAGTATCAAGAAGTTGTCTTTTGAGAAGCCAATTTTGTAATCCATTTCCCCAATTTTTATGGGTAGAAAAATAAAATTTGGTTTTATACATTTTTATATTTTTTTATGTGTTCTCGCTACGTTGTGCGCGGTTTTTTATCCCGCAATTCATGCCTATTATGCTTATGCTGATGATTTTATGGCCTTATTTGCCAGTTCTCAGGGAACACACCAATTTCATGGCATATTGTTGGCAACGGGTCGACCCGGATCCTTGTTGGCTTTTACAATTATGGCCAAGATTGCCCATTGTGTAAGCGATTTTAACATAATCCGATTTTTGTCAGTGATATTAGTTAGTATATGTTGTTGGCTATGGATTTTTTGGTCAAGAGAATTTCTTATGGGAAGTTTTTATCTGGCCTTTTTATTCTCCCTCGTTATTTTTACTTCCCCTCCCTTCCAAGTTTTAATCTCTTGGGCGAATGAATTTTCGGTTGTTGTGCCGATTCTTGCCGCTATCCTCTCAGCTTATTCTGCTAACGCCGTGCCCCTGCAAGGAAAATTTTATAGGCCATTTCTCAGTGTGCCGACGTATATATCTATTTTTTTACTTCTTTTTTCTATCTCTAGTTATCAGTGTGCAGGCATGTTTTATTGGACGATGGTGGGCGCTTCGATCATCATGTCTAAGAATCAAGATTGGTCCGAGTTTAAAAGAAAACAACTAGTCTTTTTTTCCATTGGTGTATTTTGCATGGTGGTATATGGGGCATTCCTAAACGTTACTGGGGCTTTTTATATTCAAAAAGTCACTGGCAATTATAACCCTTACGTGTTGGAATCGGATTATTGGAATAAATTGATTTGGTTTCTTAAATGCCCCCTCTCCGATTCCTTGCAATGGTGGCAAATTTTCCCTCCTAAAAAATATAGTTATATCGTTGGAGGATTTATTTTTTTAAGTTGTTTGTTGGCGTTGGGAAAAACCATGTTACGAAAAGGCGATTCTATTGTAATAATTAAACAGAACATAAGACAGGGAGTTATTAAATTCGCGCTCATTATTTTACTGATTCCTTTAACTGATTTACCGCCTATTCTTAATCGTGGGGATCCGAATTTTTTTAGAGTCCTTTCCGCATTGTTCCCTTTTGTAATCACTATTTCGATGTGGGCATTAAAGGAATGGATTACTCTGTTTAAAGACTCTATTGCTAAACCTATTTTCACCATTGTGCTTATGATTATGTGCTATTTCGGTCTTTATTTAGCTAATCATAATGTGCTTTATTATCGGGTTATACCCAGCACAACCACTTTTTGTTACTACAAGGAGAAACTCAAAGAGCTTGATTTCTCCCGACATCGACAGATCCATGTTATTCTTCCGGAAGTTGTTCGTGTCTTAGGCCCTCAGATTTTGGGAGATGAGCTTTCGGTTGTGGAAAACAATCCTTCAAATTTGATTAGGGTAGCCGTTTGGGAATTAGGCCGGAAAGAAGAATACGAGAAAAATTGGCCAAGCATCACGATAGGCAGGGAGACCGACCCTCCAGAGAAAAATCCCAGCACGTTTGTTATAAACATGATGCCACTATTAGCTCGGCAAAAATAGTTTCCCCAATTTTATCAATATTATTTAAATCAAGTGTATCTTAATTCTGTTATAAGCGATGTGAGGATGTTTAATTCATTGGTCGCCTTTAATCCTATTCGACTGGGAAAACTTTTTTTGAATATTTTGGTTATGACAGGATTCGTATTCTTATTAGTTGAAGGAGTACAGGCTTACCGAAAGGGACAATTCAAGAAAGGGGCCATATTCTTAGGTCAAACATTGTTGGTCGGTTTTTCTTTTTGTTTAATTCAAGAAACTCCTAAGTTAACAGTGGGTGGCGCTAAGATCTCTTATTCTGCACTTATTGCAGTATTACTTATTTGGTTTGCGGCCAGCCCGGCACTCTTCAAAATGATAAATAAACTGTTTCCTGGCCGCAACGATAAAAATTTTAATAATGAAGGGTATATAGGATATTTCTTAATTGCGATGAATACATTTTTGTTATACCTCATTTCGATAAGATATTCCTACCTTTATCACGAGTCTCACGTTCCCCGGGGCGATCCGTTTACATATTCAATGGGTTTTTTTATGTTGCTTGACCAAGCGCATGTTTATTATTGGAATGTTCTAATCTCCATATTTTTAATGGATAACTGGTACTGGTTAATCAATTTTATGATCGCTCTTTTTTCTCCAATTCTTATAAAAGAACCTTATTCGATAGCCATGGTAAATTTTATTTTATTTGGCCTCGCCGGCGCATCAATTTTTCGATTGTCCCGATGCCTAAACTATACGATTACTAAATCATTTTTGTTATCACTGATCCCATGGATTTTTCCCTCTAATTATGGTTTTCATGGCCCGGTGGCATTATTACAAATGCAGCTGGATACAGCTTTTTTATTTGCCGTGGTGATTGCGGTTTCCAATACGATTATTTATGCCATGGATATAGGAAAAACTAAAAATGCTTTTTGGGCCGGGATTTCTATAGGGGTTGCCATTTGGGGAAGAGGAAATTCTCTGCCGTATGTTATGCTCAGCATTGCTTATCCGGTAATAATTATTGTAAAAAAACTATTTGCGGAGAAAGAGGGAAAAAGAAAAAGGAATCTCTTTAATTTTTTTATATTCTTTGCGTTAATATTACTTTCTTGCGGATATTTTTACATAAAAAATTGGTCATTACTTTCTAGTTACTATGCGGCTCAGACGGCCACCGTAAAGCAGCAGACCGAAATAAATTTTTCAGGTATTCGTACTTATATAAGAGATATCCCTGGCAGGTTCTGGTGTTATGGAGAGTCTAAAGGCATCAGGATAGCTACTCTTTTGACACATCTATTGATGTTATTGAGTCTTTATATGACCTTTCGTAAAAGGAGAATAAAAGAAGAGGGCCAGGAAGAAATTCTTAGAGTCATTTCCATCACAGGGGCAACCATATTCTACGGGATCCTTTTAGTAACGTCATTATTATTTAATGCTACAGCGTTCTACGCGTTACATCTGTTTGCTATCATGCTGGTCGGTATAATATTTTCTGGTTTCTCTTTATTCGGGATATTGATTAAGAACAATCTGCCGGACAAAAAATATGTTTTGCTGCCACTAGCCAGTATTTTGATTATTCTATATGGCAGCTATTTTACTAAAAAACAAACTCCCTTGGATACCGATACTGCAGCGGCAACTCCACGCGAAGTTGAAAAATTTTCCCGAGACATTGAGGGCATCCTACAAGGCCGTTCTTTAGCTATTTTATGGTATGAAATGTACAGTGGGGCAATCATAAATTACTATAGAGTCAAAAATAATCTCTACCCGCTCGGTAATTTATATTATCCCGACGATTATATTAAATATTTGTGGGTGCCACCGTACTCTCCAGAAAATCTTAAAAATATTCAAACGGCATTGCGTAATACTTTCGAAAGAAGTGATTATATTATCATTCCAGAATTTTCTGACTATTACTTCAAACAAGAACCTTATCCGCTCTTCCAACGCTCCGATGATGTAGTGAATTATTTGAATTCTCCGGAAAGTCCACGATTTGCCGTCCGCATGGTGCTTCATGACGCTGGAGGCATTCGTCTTCTTTTAATACAAAAGGAAAAAGATGCTCTCAGGGACGGTAAACCTTTCGAATTACTAAAGTTGCCCTATGGACCTTCGAGTTCTTCCAGTAAGTCAGAATATTCTTCTGTTCCCTCAGATAAATTGTAATCCCTTAGAGGGCAGGAACTTTAAGAAAGTATTAATTGTCGATCTAGACTCTGTCTTTAAAATTTTTCGATCAGCTGATCTTGCCAATATTTTTAGGAAATAATGGACGATGAGAAAATAAGCCCAATCTGTTTTAGCATAACTGAGAAATCATCTTTGAATTCAAGGGAGTTGTTGAAAGGTAGGATGGATTCCAATTTAAAGGGACAGTATAGCGATGATGTTGTGTAAATATTATAAGCTGTGGGTGTCGATCGCCATTGCGTCCTTTTACCTCATCTTGAACCTAATTTTCCTCTACGGTCTCGATGATTCCGTCAATTACATCAATGCCTGGCGGACGATGGGTTTCAAGAATTTTTTAGGTGTTCTAAAATTTCTTCAAACCCTATTCTTAAATCCTCCTCCTTTAGGCTCGGTCGTTTTATACCGTCCCCTGCGAGTGAGTTATACATTCATTTTGACTTATTTATCCCAGTATATTCCCTTTTTGCCCGACCTGGTGAATGCTTTAATGGTTGGCATATTAAGTTATATTTTGTTTAAATTAGCAGAAAATTTTTCCTTCCCTAAACCTATGGCCATGGCTGCTATTGTTTGGTTTTTTGGTTGCATCCCAACGGTTGCCATGGGCAACGTAGTCTTGGTTTCCCAGTTTTTGGTGATCATCGGTCTTTACGGAGCTCTTTTAATGTATTGTTATTCTGTACAGTCAAAAAAAATTGATGGGATCATTTACTCTATTTTCATCATTTTTGTGTGGAGTTTTTATGCGGAATCGATTTTTATCGTTGTCGCGGCCGTAGGGATCGCAGGAATCCTTTGCCTTTTGAAAAGGGATTTTAAGACAGGGATCATTTCGCTATTGTTTTTTTTGATGGGCATATTAGTTATCGCTTTAAATTCTTCCCTCATTGGGGGAGGGCCGTCACAATTCAGCCAACTTTTAAGTGGTGTGGTTTTAAATAGCGATACGACGGGAGGCTTGGTGAGACAAGGATGGTTAAATGGATTTTTGGGATTGATGAAGTGGTATGCCATGCTCTACCGTAGCAGTATTTTTTCCGGGATTTTATTTTCGGTCTCTCCCTATTTATTTTTTCTATTATTGGTTCTATTTATTTATCTCATCGTCGCAAAACGCAATGAATCTTGGTTCATTGGGATTGGCGCATTGATTTGTTTTGTTATTGTCAATCCTAATCTAGCCATAGGGACGCTGATTTTGATGGTATGCCTTTATTACTGGAAAGAGTATACGCCGCTGGTGAGTATGGTCTTGGCGGGGCTCCTTATTTTGGGACCGCTATATCTTTTGGATATCCATTTAACGTATCTATTACCCGCGTTATTGCTCCTGATCTTTAAGACGTTATGGAAGGCTTATGAAATGATGCGAAGCAAATATGCAAGGAAGGCTTTCTTAATGGCAGGGATACTCTTGCCGTTAATTTTATTCAGTAATTATTTATCGGGGGCTTATTTTTCTGTACGTGTTGCCCGTGATAATCAAAGAATCGCTCAGCAGTTTCGAGAAGTTTTGGATAAGGGAATCGTCCTCACCAATTTTCGTCATATTTTTGATTTTTATATGTACAAAAATTTTGGGAAAATCCCAAAGGATTATAAAGAGGAAGCGTATTTCACTAACTTTGTGCCCCTTTACGATGAAAAAAGAGCCGTTAGAACTAAAGAAGAGTTCGTCCGATGGATTCTTAAGAATCGTTTGCGAGATAAGCCAATGTACTTTTTTGTGGTTGATTATGACCGATTGCCCGGCCCGCCAGCAGAATTTTATAGCCCCAAATTTCTGGATGAGAATATTTATGGTAAAGAGTTCGTGGGGGGGCATATCTTGAACGTTGTTGTCCCATTTTTTGATCCGGGATTTTGGTTGGCGCAATATTTTTATGAGCGTAAACTCACCAACGGTTTTGTCGGATACCCCATTTTCCCCGACACGAAGGATGATATCGGAGTTGAGTACGGATTATTTACCAAAAAGCTCTTTGCGGTCTATCGAGTATTTAAGATCACCTTCGATAAAAAAGAAAAGCCCGCCGTTATTGATCAGAATCCCGTATTAATCAAGCCTGATTACTATGGAGTTAATATCTATTTGGTTAAAGGACGTTTTCTGGCGGTACCAAAGAACTCAGAACCATTTGATTTTGAGAATATCGATAAGGTTCAAGCCTCGCAAGTATATTTTTCTTATAATTATGGGCAATTAAAAGCAATGATACGTTAATATTCCTCGCGCCGTTTGAGATGCGGGGTCGGGGAAAACTCCCCCGACCCCGCTTAAATATTAATATTTTACCTACTCATATGTATTTATTATGTAGTATACTTAATCTTGAGAGGGAAAATATTGTAAATGAAGCTTAATCACAAAGCCCAGGGTACAATCGAATATATATTATTATTTGCCTCGGTTATGGTCGTTCTCTTCACCTTCACCGAACATACCCGCAACACCATCAGCGGAGTTTTTAGTCACGGCTCGAAATTCGCGGAAGATGGGTTACATATCATAAACTGTCCTCCCGGTCTTACCCCGTGTGCCGGGAAAGATTGTGGGCAAGTCTGGGATGGATGCAAGTCTGTTACTTGTCTTCCAGATACCTGTCCAGTAGGCGAAAGTTGTGGGGGGGCGGGGATACCGAATAAGTGCGGTAAGTGTACCCCTACTCCCCTAGCTACAGCTTGTGCTGGTGCTGGGAAGAATTGTGGTCTAGTCGATAACGGATGTGCGACTGGTAATCATAGATGTGGCCCAGACACCTGTCCTATTGCAGGACAAACTTGCGGGGGAGGTGGCACACTGAATGTGTGTGGTGGGTGCCCCCTTTTGACATGTCAGCCCGGAGACTGTGAAGCTATGCCAGGAGGAAATGGGTGTGGTGGACCTTTAACTTGTCCTAAATGTGGGCTAGGAAAAAAATGTGTCAATAACAAATGTGTATGTGATCCATTTTTTGGGTGTCAATTTCTCGGTTGTTTAGATACGACTCCAAATCCCTGCGATCCAACAGCACCACCGGTGACTTGCCCGGACAATTGTGTTAGTCCAGAGGTTTGTGATTCAACGACGCATTCATGCTGTACGCCTACTAAGATATGTCGGCCTGGGGTGGATTGTGATGATATTCCCGGTGGAGATGGGTGTGGGAAATCCTTAAATTGTGGTGGATGTCTAGCACCGAATACTTGTGGAGGAGGTGGAACACCGAATGTGTGTGGCTGTACGCCTCAAACATGTCACGGACAATGTCAGATCCCTGGAGGGGATGATGGATGTGGGGGAGGATTGGTTTGTAAATGTGCACCATGGCAAAGTTGTCAAAATAATATGTGTAAATGTGATCCAAATTATGCCTGTCGCTTCCAAGGTTGTGGAACAGCCATAAATTCTTGCGATCCAACAGCTCCACCGGTCACCTGCCCGGACACTTGTGCGCCGCTCGGCCAAAAATGTAATGGAACTAGTTGCTGTACGCCAACCTGCCCGTCAGGCAAGTGTGGTACCAGTGAAAGCGATGGGTGTGATGGGACAAAGGATTGTAGTTCTAATTGTTCTGTGGGCGAATCGTGTGATACATCTACGAATAAATGTATAGCATGCACATGCAATTGGACATTTATGTCTACACTTGGGTGCGGGACGAATTCTTGCGGTTTTGCTCCTGCCTTAGATTGCAATCAAAATGAAGGATGTGAAGTTAATCAATGCACTGATGCCTCTTGTCCAGGACATAACACATTCCGATGTAATTCTACTCTAACAGAATGTAAAAATTGTGAGGGTGGTAGTGGCACTTGTGATCCGGGAGAGACTGCTGGCGTTTGTAAGGATTGTGATCCGGTTAACGGTGGGTGCTGCTATAATTTTCCTTGGGGAGGAGGGGACAATTGTGGTGAATGCGATTTTGGTCAGTATGCAAAATCGTACCTCTGCAAGAATGATTGTAATTGTCCAACTCCTAGACTTGGTGGGACCGATTGCTCGTCTCCTAACGATGGACTATGGTTTGGACCATGCACCGATAAACCAAAGTGTTCTGATAAAGATGGCATTTGTAGTGAGTATGGTCCATCTCTTGGCATCTGTGGACCTGCTCCCCCCGGGAATTGTAAGCCACTTAATGAAACCTGTGGAGGCTCTCCAGATTGTTCACCTTGTTGTGGGGATACTTTTGTGGATCCCCTTAATAAACAAGGTATTAAAGAAGTCTGTGATAAAACAACTCTCCCCATCCCCCAATGTTCTGGTCTACCAGGAAAAGGATATGAGTTAGGGAACACCGCCTGTGATTCTTCCTGCCAATATGATGAATCAGCTTGTCAAAAGTGCGGGGATGGCAAAATAACTTCTCCGGAGGTATGTGATCCTAATGGCCCAATTTTTGCACCGACCATTAAGAGAGATTGTACAGATTTTACCGCCCCCAATGGATTAAAATATACCGGTGGATTGTTGGGTTGTAAAAGCGGAACATTTGCTTCCGGAGGATGTGACTATGATTTTTCGCAGTGTTACTGGTGCGGTGATGGGAAGTCGCAAGGATCCGGTGAACAATGCGATCCAGGTCCGCTACCCGATCCAGCAGATGATGATTTACGTGGCTACGGCTGCATCAACTTTAGAGATTGGAGTGGCAAATTCTTCACCAGCGGTACATTGTCATGTAAAAGCGACTGCAGCGACTTTGATACGTCCCTTTGTACGAGATGCGGCAATTGGATAATTGAGACCGGGGAAAGTTGTGATGATGGTAATTTCCTTGATGGAGACACATGTAACAAAAATTGTAGTTGCAAATGTAATGGAAGTTATAGCCCCCCGGAGGTGCATCAATGTGGTAGTGACTGTCCAGGTGGACCACCTTGTCCAAATAGTCAGACATGTTGGATTAGGAAATGCGACCCTCCGGGCTGCTGGGATTTATCAGGTTTGTGTTGGAGTGATTGCTATTGTGAAAATTGTGGTCCTCCCTCTAGCGGCGGAGATGGTATCTGTAGTTATATAGGCTGTAGCTTACCCTGGAAGGAAACTAGTGAAACTTGTCCCCAAGACTGTCTCTGCAATGGCAATGGAACCTGTGACGCTGCCGCCGGAGAAAACTGCGCGCAATGTCCGCTGGAATGTCCGTGTCCTCCGACAAATCCACCAACAGGAGGATCGTGGGTCATTGCACCAGGAGGAGGATCGTGTAACTTTCAAGGGACTGTTTATTCGCCCTCCACTTGTGATGCGGCGCAGAAAATGTGTGTTGGCAATATCCCATCACCTAACTCTTTAATTTGTTCTGATAATTGTGGTGGCCATGGTTGCGTAACTTGTCCATCAGGGCAAGGTTTCCCCCCCGGTACACTTTGTTGTAATGATCCAGGACCTGTGGTTTTCCCATATCGACCGCCTCATTGCTGCGGTGATGGTGTATGTAACTTTGGTTATGAGACACGTGCAAGTTGTCCAGCAGATAATTGTCCCTAATTGAGGGGTGACCACAAGCTCTTGTTTTTATAAAGAAATGTTTTATACTCTCTATACGGGAATTTAATATTGTTTAAATAGTTAAGAAAGAGAGTTGAGCATGAAAAGACTATTTAAAATTACTTTCATATTATTTTTTTCTTATTTAGGGATTTTTGAGGCACTTTCTGTTTGGGCAGCGGTTCCTTGGAAATTTACTTATAGCTATGAAATCATTAATCCAGGTGCCGGTGTAGCTGCCCCAGGCGGTGGTGCTGCTGCGGTAGAAGAGCCTCCAGTTAGGGCTTTCCCGATCATAGATCCGCTCTGTACTTATGAATTTTATACAGGAGAAAAGATCAATTTCCCGGTAGGTTTTATTATTCAAAAAAGTGTTGATGTCTATTTAGACCGTAATGATCAAGCCAATCCTCCGTTAAAAGTATCGATGGATGGGGTATCTGTTTTAAAAAATTTTGCTATAGGGGAGGATTGGGTGAAAGGTTTAGTGGAGTTAAGTCTCCCAACCCCGGGCATAAGAATGGTTCTTATAGAAACAAACAATAAATTTCGGATGCCGGATGGGACGGAGAAGGTTATACATGTTTCATTGGGAGTGCCGATCAAAGTCATTGATCCTGCTATTTCTAAGAAAAAACAAACTGTACAGTTAGGTCACATGTATCAACATACTGTTGTTAAATCCGGAGAAGTTTTACAAATTCCTTTTAGTGCATTTAATCCAAATGGTATACCGCTAACTTTAGAAATGTCTACTGGCGCTCAGAGTGTCCAATTTAAATATACAAAAGACAATATTAATATTGGTTATGCCGCTGGTACATTATATTGGGATACAAAGAACATTTCTCCTGAAAGCTATAGTATTGAACTCCTGGCAAGAGAAGATTCACAAGATGAACCACCGTTTAGTGGAGCATTTACTCGCGTTACGATTGTTCAGAATGGGAAAACCTTTTTGCCTCCGGTTTTAAAACCGATTTATAGTTATGAACTAAAAAGAGATCCGCCGGAAATAAAAACGTTTAATGTCGTGGCTACGGACAGTTTACCAGTAATATTAACGGCAGCGGGTAAAAATATTAATAATGGGTTTGTTCCCGGTTTTCTTAGATTGGCCAATGATCAAGGGCAAGGTTCGTTAGCGGTCGAAATAAAAGCTTCCGAGAGCGTTGGCGATAATTATGCGAGTTTCATGGCGCAAAACAGTGCCGGATCAGCTGTGATCGTTCATGTTCCCGTGAAAACAACGGATGATGTATCCAAAACCGCGCCAGAGTTTTCTTCTTTTAATGACATCGTTAATGTTAATAAGAGCTTCATTCTAGATACACCCATTCATTTATCAAATCGAAATGGTGTGCCTACCCTATTAAAAGAAAATATTTCACCGTTTCTTTTAAACACGACCCCTCCGGATCCTCCGAACATAAACTTTACTATAACTACTCAAGATAATAATGAGACTATAGGGAATTTACATTGGGATACGAAGGATGTTCCTAAAGGCTCTTATGATTTTGTATTTACGGGGTATGATAATCTTAATCCCCCTTCGAGTCCTTTGGGGATAGCGATGATGAGGGTGAATGTTGAAAATCCCGTATTTATTCGCGGAGAAGTCAATAACGATGGAGTTATTGATGACAAAGACGCAAAGTATATACTATCCTATCTTTTCCTCGCCGGAGAAAAGCCTGGATGTATGGATGCCGCGGATGTAGATAATTCCGGAAGGATCAATATCACGGATCCTATTTATTTACTTAATTTCATTTTCCGAAAAGGACCGATACCCGAACCTCATGTCTGTGGATTCGATACACCAGGAGATAGCTTAGGATGTCAAATTTCTTTTTCCTGTCCCGTATTGCCACCACCGGTCTGTACTCCTAATCCCAATCCTTGCGCGGGAAAAAATTGCGGGCAAGCGGATGATGAATGCGGAACTTTAGTTACCTGTCTTCCCAACAGTTGTGTTGCCCCGCAGACTTGTGGAGGAGGGGGAACACCGAATGTCTGTGGGTGCACGCCGACGCCGAATCTTTCCTTTTGCGACATTTTACCGTGCGGCCCAATTCTGGATAATTGTGGGGGGGAATTTATGTGCCCGGACAGGTGTACCAACCAAGCCGTATGTAAAAATCATACATGCGTTGTACCTTAAATTTAATTTAATTCGGGACACATCCCATTTAATTTAATTTAATTAATTCGGGACACATCCCATTTAACTAAGCCCCTCTTCAAAAATTTATGTCAAGCCAAAATTAAAATGTCCTAGTTCTACCAAAATAAAAATGTCCTAGTTTTTTAAACTTCCTTTTAACTTAAAACCAATCCGCCAAATGTGATCCTTGGGAAGAATATAACCTC
>JAHFGK010000028.1 GCA_023247475.1 Candidatus Omnitrophota bacterium | reverse complement strand
ACGTATCTCCTTCCTTCTTAACCCGGCTTTATTGCCAGGTTTTTTCTTCTCAAAGGAAGAATACGTCCTTTTTATTCTCTATTCAACTGCTTCCTGTACACAATTTATTTTACGCCATCTTTAGGCGGACCGCCCAGCACAAGCAATAATCTATTTTTTAACCACTTGTGCTGGGCGTTCCCGAAGGGCGAGTCGAACCACTGCCCCGCTAGGACTTCCTGCTTCGCTCCAAAACTTTCGTTTGGGAGCTTCGCAGGACTACCCCAACTTTTTCTAAATATTTTAAAGGTAAGTTGGGGATTGCGAACCAACCATGAACCAGATCTTTGATCGGTTCATGGCTGCCGTGAACCGGCCATAAAGTTTTTGGCCTGGTTCACGGCAGAGTAAATTTCACTGCCCCGTCTGGACTCGAACCAGAACAAGCAGATCCAGAGTCTGCTGTCCTACCAATTAGACGACAGGGCAAGAATCTTCATTGTCGCAAACTATCCCTGAGCATTAACTTGAGGGTCTTTTTTCCTTTCGTTGTTTTAAAATATTCTTCCCTTCGTTTCGCATCACTCTCAGCAACAAAACTCTCGCAAAATATAAACTTCGGATTCTTCATGCGTAACGTGGTATGACATTGTCTATTTTCGTGCTCTTGTAATCTGCGAGCCAAATCCTTAGTATATCCTATATAAAATTTTCTATCTTCTTTACTCCACAGTACATAAACATAATCCATTGGCTCTTTCCTTGATCCAGCCGTGAACCAGACCATTCACTTCGTGGTCGGTTCACGGCTGCCCTGAACCGAACGAGCATAAACGAGTTCTGGTTCAGGGCAGAGTCTGCTGTCCTACCAATTAGACGACAGGGCAAGAATCTTCATTGTCGCAAACTATCCCTGAGCATTAACTTGAGGGTCTTTTTTCCTTTCGTTGTTTTAAAATATTCTTCCCTTCGTTTCGCATCACTCTCAGCAACAAAACTCTCGCAAAATATAAACTTCGGATTCTTCATGCGTAACGTGGTATGACATTGTCTATTTTCGTGCTCTTGTAATCTGCGAGCCAAATCCTTAGTATATCCTATATAAAATTTTCTATCTTCTTTACTCCACAGTACATAAACATAATCCATTGGCTCTTTCCTTGATCCAGCCGTGAACCAGACCATTCACTTCGTGGTCGGTTCACGGCTGAGTGCAGGGCAAAATCTACCTCAATCAATTCAAAACAATCATCCAGAAAAGATTTGCCCAGTCCAAACCACCTCTAAACTTTTTAAGAAAGTTTGGGCAGGGCAAAAAATGTAATCTTTAGCTCAACTTTAAAAATGATTTAAATATTTTCGGAAGGTAAAACTAAAATTCTTTCCTTTAACAGTGAGAACCCTCACCACATATGTTCGCGCATCCAGGCATCGAGTTCTTTTGCTTTTCTCATCGTCGATTCACAACCCACCAGCGTAGAACAAAAGGCGACCAACAAAAAAACGAAAACAATTTTTGCCTGTGTCCGGTTCATAGCGAAGACCCTTTTAAGCCTTTTGGCCATTATAATATTACGACAGCCTCTGGACGGTTTTCTCCTTGCCCAACACGACCATCGTCTCAAATAACCCCGGCCCAACTTCTTTTCCCGTCAACGCGACTCGGACGGGATGAACCAAATCGCCTGCCTTAACTCCCAATTCGGTCACTAAGTTACGAAAGACTTCTTCGGCGGATGCTGTATTAAAATCTTTAATCTGCCTTAACCGTTCACTTAACAAACGAAACGTTTTCGTATGATCCTGCGAAAGATATTTTGACTTTGCCTGTTCATCCACCACAAAGTCATCAATAAAAAGAAATCCCGCCCAATCTAAAAAATCCACAAGGGTGGAAATCCGTCCTTGATACAATCTTACAATATCCTCTAGCTTTTTCCTATCATAATTCTCGTGAATATATCCTTTTTCTTTTAAAAAAGGGATCAACGAATCAATCAATTGATCGACCGGCAGTTGTTTAATATATTGCGCATTAAGCCACTTGAGTTTATCCATCGAAAAAGCGGCGCCGGCCTTGTTGATTTTTTTAATGGAAAATTTTTTAACGGCCGAATCCAACAAAACCATTTCTTGGTTATTCCCCGGAGACCAACCCAACAACATTAAATAATTCACGATGGCCTCCGGAAGGAACCCTTCTTTTTTATATTCGCTGACGGCAACCGCTCCGAATCTTTTCGACAATCTTCCTCCTTCGGGATCCAAGATTAAAGGTAAATGCGCGAATTTCGGAATTTTAAAACCCAAGGCTTCATAAATCATAATTTGTTTAGGCGTATTCGATATATGGTCTTCCCCACGGATCACATGAGAAATTTGCATCAAGCTATCGTCCACGACACAGGCAAAACTGTAGGTGGGCGAACCATCAGATTTCATCAAAACCTGATCCTTGATTGTTTCCGTATCCACTTGAATTTCATCGCGAATGAGATCGTAAATTTTGACAATCTGCTTTGTAACTTTTAAAATAATCGCCTCGCCATCCTTGTAAGCCTTACCTTCATCCAATAATTTTTGTGCGTATTGACGATAAAGCTCAAACCGATCGCTCTGCTTATAAAATTCATCCCAGTTTAAGCCCAACCATTCCATGCTTTTGAGGATCTCATTAAAATATTCCTTTTGGGAACGTTCTCTGTCGGTGTCTTCTATCCGCAAAATAAATTTCCCGCCCTGGGAGCGGGCGTACATCCAATTAAAAAGGGCGGTGCGTGCGCCACCAATGTGTAAATATCCCGTCGGGCTGGGAGCAAATCGAACTCTGACCATATTAAACTCTCAAAATAATTTATTTGTTAGTGTTATTTTATTCTGATTTTCTTAACGAGGGGTGATGAAGACACATTCTAATCCAACTGTTTGGCTAGACGCATAACAATTTCTTCGATCCGCTTTTGGTCTTTAGAATTTAAATTAATAAATTCTACGCCGGTATCATAAAAGAGTGGCTTTTTCCTTTCATCGCTTCGTCGATGGAATGACCAAACAACTTTGCCTTCACATTTGATATGAGTGCCGAGATCCAACATATCAATCTCGACCTCAACCGGGGCAAATAATTTAACGTTCTTCTTTAAGGTAATACATATCCCCCCAATACCTAAATTCTCGGTGTGCGTCAAAAGGACGTCTTGTTCATTTTGGTTATGCCGGATAATCACCAAACATGGATATTCGACGCGGGGGAATTTACGTCGGTTAATTCCGTCCCATGCGGCCATAAAAATTTCTCCTTTTCTAAAATTTATTTTTAGGATTACTCAGTTTCTTCTAAATTCGAATTCTGGAGTTCGTAAGATCTCCGGATGCGTTTGATCCCGCTGGCCAGGCCAGTTTGGGAATCGATTTCCACAATCACTCCATTAAGGCGAACATCCTCCACGGCGACTTGAAATTTGGAAGGCATACTCATTAAAAATCGTTGAATAATCGCCTCCTTATTTTGACCAATCACGGAATCATGCGGGCCGGTCATCCCTAAATCCGTAATGTACGCTGTTCCTTTGGGCAAAACTCGTTCATCCGCTGTTGGGACATGGGTATGTGTTCCGACGATCGCAGAGACTTGTCCATCGATAAAAAGTCCCAATGCTATTTTTTCACTTGTTGCCTCAGCGTGCATATCAACGATAATATTAGGCGTCTGTTTATGGATTTGATCAACAACCGTTTTTAATTCTTGAAAAGGACAAGTAACATTATAACGCATAAAAACTCGACCCAAAAGATTTATTATGCCAATTTTCACGCGGGAAGCCGTTTCAGCGATACACCATCCTTTCCCCGGCGCACCAGACGGAAAATTTAAAGGACGAATAATGTTCTTTGTTTCATTCAAATATTCGTAGATTTCGCGTTTGTCCCAAACATGATCACCTAAGGTGATAACATCACATCCCATCTTAAACAATTGATTGGCAATACGCGGCGTAATCCCAGCCCCACCGGCGGAATTTTCAGCATTGACAATGGTTAAGTCAATTTGAAATTCTTCTTTTAATTTCGGCAGGAGTCCGCCCACCGCCTCGCGGCCGGGCCGACCAACGATGTCGCCGATGCATAAAATATTCATATAAAGGATAATAGTTATAGAAGCAAAGAAACAGAGATATAGAGAAACAAAGAAAAGTCAGATTCATTAAAACCAATGCTCATGAAAACCAAAAAACCGGCACTTTTTACTCATATTTTTAATTTCTTTATTTTTATCTTTGCCTCTTTGTTTCTCTGCTTCTTTTACTTCGCATACTCCACCGCACGTGTCTCTCTTAACACAATCACTTTAATCTGGCCGGGATATTCCATTTCCTGTTCAATGCGTGTGCGAATATCCCGCGCTAAAACAATCGCCTCATCGTCATTGATCTTATGCGGATCGACGAGGATCCTTATCTCGCGCCCGGCTTGTAACGCATAGGCTTTATCAACGCCTTTAAAAGAATTGGAAATGGTTTCCAAACTTTCTAAACGTTTAATATATGTTTCTAAGGTTTCGGCCCGCGCGCCGGGTCGGGCAGCGCTAATGGCATCGGCCGCACACAGTAAAATGCCATAAATCGTACTTTGTTCGACTTCTTCGTGATGCGACTCCACCGCTCGTGCAACCTCCTCAGGCTCACCGTGTTTACGGGCTAAATTTCCGCCGACAATCGCATGCGTTCCTTCCTCCACATCTTGGCTGACCACTTTACCAATATCATGGAGAATCCCCGCACGAACAGCAATTTTGGGGTCCAACCCTAATTGTCCCGACATATGGGCCAGCAACATCGCCACTTCCTTCGTGTGTTGCAGGGCATTTTGTCCGAAACTGGTACGATATTTCAACCGTCCAACCAATTTCAACAGTTCCGGATGCATCCCATGAATCCCTAACTCAAAAGCGGCCTTGTCGCCTTCTTCTTTAATTTTATTATCGATTTCCTTTTTGGCCTTCTCCACCACTTCTTCAATGCGACCGGGATGAATACGTCCGTCCGAAATCAAATTCTCCAAGGCAATGCGTGCGATTTCTCGACGGATCATATCAAATCCCGAAATCGTCACGGCCTCAGGAGTATCATCAATAATGATGTCCACCCCTGTGGCTTGTTCTAACGCTCGAATGTTACGCCCCTCCCGTCCGATAATGCGCCCTTTCATTTCATCACTTGGGAGGCTGACCACGCTAATCGTTGTCTCCGCCGTATGGTCAGAAGCACACCGTTGAATGGCCGTGGAAATTACCTGGCGGGCTCTTTTTTCACAAGTATCTTTTATCTCTTCCTCCATCTTACGAATGCGAGTGGCTTTCTCTTGAACGAGCTCTTGATCAAGACGAGATAAAAGAAGCGCTTTGGCTTCTTCCTTGGTCATCGAAGAAATCGTTTGCAGTCGATGCTTTTCTTCCTCAATCATTTTATTCAATTCTTCCGTTTTCTTCTGAAGGGATTCTTCATTTTTGCGCAATTCAACCAATCGACTGTTAATGTCCTTCTCTTTTTTCTCCAGCAAATCCAGGCGTTTATCTAAATTCTCCTCGCGCTGTAAGATTCTTTTCTCGGCAGCTAAGATTTCTTCTCTGCGATCTTTTGTTTCCCGTTCAAAATCCTGGCGTAACTTAATCATAAGGTCTTTGCCGGCGAGTTCCGCTTCTTTTTTACGGGCCTCTACCTCTCGGGTGACGGATTCCGTTAATTGTTTTGCCTTTTGTTCCGTTTCTCTAAGTTTTCTGCCAAGAAAATAGGTTCGAACCGCAATTCCCGCAACAAGGCCACCAGCAAACGTTAAAAAGAGCATTAAACCTTCTTTCATCATTTCGAATTCTGGATTCATTGCTCATCAACTCCCTTCTCAAAATAATATTAGAACAAAGAGCATTAAACTTGCCCTTTGACTTTAGGGATAGATTCCCTATGACCTGACAAAAATTACTTTAATTAACAATAACGCGAGAAACTGGGATATCGTGTTCTTGAAGATGGGGGATTGAATCAACGATTTGGAAATCAAAGGCAAGCCCGATGGTAGGAAGATGTGAAGGAAGTGCCCCTAAGAAACGGTCGTAGTAGCCGGCACCGCGACCCAGACGATAATTGTTCCGGTCAAAAGCAACTCCCGGAACAATCACTAAACCCATATCTTCTAAGTTAAGGGATTTTTTTTTATTATATCGCGGCTGCTTAATGCCATAAGGGCCCTCACAAAGATCCTTTTCCAAACTTTCGACAATAATAGGAATAATTTTCCTTTTTTCGCTGATAATGATTGGCAAAGCGATTTTTTTTCCTATTCTTTTTGCTTGGCTTATCATTTCTAAAGTATCAACTTCCCCATCAAATGAGAAATAAAACAAAATTGTCTTCGAACACTTAAACCCCGGCTCTCTAAACAACTTCTTTTGAATTGTCCGGCTTTTCTTAAGTCTATCTTCCTCCTTCTGGTTCCTCAAAAGAATTAAAATTTTCTCTCTAAGCTCTTTTTTCGATTCTTTCTGCACGTGTCTGTTGGTAGATCAACCAATCTTGCCTTTTTAACCCATTTATCAACAAAATTCCGTAAAAAGCCGCTTTCTTGCGCTACCATAATATCATTTTTTCTTTAAATAAACAACCGTAAATTTTGTTCCCCTAATTTTTTGTTTTGGCCGTTATGGGATATTATGATCTTAAAACTTTTTAGAACTTTTCTATTGATTTATTTAAATTTATGCTAGTTTAGCTATGTGAAAACTTTCAATGAGATCATTCAAAGATTAAGAAATCTTAATAAACTGGGCTTTATAAAAACCCGCCGTGGTGGTCCAACAGGAATTGGAAAAACTTTAGAGGATTTATTAGCAATAAAAGAAAACAATGTCCCCGGACCTGACATAGGACAAACCATAGAACTTAAATCAGCACGAAAAAATGCGAATAGCATGATAACTCTTTTTACAAAATCTCCTCTTCCTTCGAAATCCAATATATATTTATTAAAAAAATTTGGATATGCAACAGGCGAAAGTAAAGGCAAGAAAATATTACATACAACAATTAATGGAGTCAATTTTAATAAGCTTAGAGGCAACTTAGGATTTAAAGCCATATATAGAGCTAAAAGAATTATCTTGACAACCACCCCACCCGATTCATTTGAAGTTTACTGGACGGAAGAAATTTTAAAACAAAGTATTGAGAAGAAATATCCTGAAGGACTTGTTTATGTCAAAGCAGACAGTAAAGGATCCGGCAAGAATGAAGAGTTCCATTTTAATGAAGCATATTTACTTCGACAGTTTGATTTTGATAACTTTATTCGTCTTCTAAAAAAAGGCAAAATATTAATCGATATTCGAATTGGCCAATACCCTGATGGAAAAACCCATGACCATGGCACTGGTTTTAGAGTTTTTCCAAGGGATCTAGATTCATGTTTCAGCAGAAAAAAATTTCTTCTTTGAGAATCTTTTCTTCAAAATTATTATACTTTCTGTTGATATAGTTTCTACTAAATCTCCCTTAATATTTGTTGGCGAATTCTTTAATGGCATTCTTTTGTTGGGAATATTCCTTTTAATTATCTTAATTGTGTCGAATCCTAATTCATTGCACATTTCAGAAATTATCATATCAGTAGGCAATTTAACTTTCTTCACCGTCCTATTCCCAACAACCAAGCAGAAAAATTTATCTTTCTTCAATATTCTATTAGCCTGCAATATGGCCTTATGTAAATCAATATAGAATGTTTCTACATCACCCGCCCTTCGAGCATCTATTGATTTAATCTCGGCTATAGTTTTTTCGTAATGCTCAGAATTAAAATTTATTTTTCCGTTGCGGTTTATTTTCCCTCCTAACAATCTTGTATCAATTCGATTATCTTCGTCCTCAACACCCAACCATTGGGCTGAAAGTCTGGAAAACTGACCATAAGCCACTGTTGTTCTACTATCTCCATATGGTGGCGATGTAATTATGCAATCAACGCTTTCACCAGGAACATCATAAGGTTTGGTTGTATCAGCATGCATGACTTTTATCCAAACATCATTTTTGGCTTCCACATTAAATTGTCTTATCCCAATAATATTTCTCTCACATATTTTTCTGAATATGGCTGTAGTATCTGGTTGATAATCGTTTAACTTCTCCTCCGGAATTCGATATAATTTAAATTCTCCTCTGCGCATATTTGAGGCTAATCTAGCAGCCTCGCTAAATGCAACAAGAAAAAACTCTCTTTCAGGCTCATTTGCGATTCCTAGAATAGATTCCTTGATTTTAGCAAGGTCATTAATCACATTCTCCTTAAACCAAAAATCAATATTAAAAAATTTAGGTATATCCACATCATCAATCTTAAATCTTTTTATGTGGTCTAGTATTGAAAAATATTGTTCTTGTAGATGAGATGGATTTAAAACTCTTGTTTTTGCCCTGGTAATTAATACAGCCAACGGATTTAATTCTATTCCATAACAATTACGCCCCAACAATCTACTTTCTACTAATGCAGTACCACTTCCACAGAAAATATCACATATGGTATCTTTTTCACTACTATATTCTTTTAACAGTCTTCTCGCAACTTGTGGAATAAACATGGCAGGATACGTGTGGAAGCAATGTGTATATTGCTTTGTATTTACTCCGTTATAATCCCACGTATTATCAATAATTATGGGAAGTTCTTTAACTCTATTAACTGTGGAGACTTTCATTATGTTTTTGGAGCTTTCTAAGACTATTGTCATTTCCCCCTCCTTCTATGTTATGCTATTAAAATAATTATTTCAACAAGGTATGTTAAAAAATGGGGAAGTATGTTAGGGGGATTTGATTTTACAAAAACAAATTCAATATACCACTCATTAGTGTGGATGTCAATGGTTTTATTTAAATAACTCGTCGGTTGTTATCTTTTAATTGCTTCAATCGCTCTTTAAGCTCCTTTTCTTTACCCATCTCTGTAGGTTCATAATAATTCGCATTGAGCGGCATGTAATCTTGTTCCACATAATGGTCTTGATAATCGTGGGCATATTTGTAGCCTTGCCCTCGTCCCAGCTTTTTCGCCCCGGGGTAAGAAGCGTCTTTTAAAGGAACAGGAACTTCTTGGACTCTTTTATTCTTCACATCATCCAGCGCCTTTTCGATTCCCAAATAAGCCGCATTGGATTTAGGGGCGCAGGCGACATACACGGCTGCCTGTGCCAAAGGGATTCTCGCCTCCGGTAAACCAATAAATTCCGAAATCTGTAAAGCGGCATTGGCCACAACCAACGCTTGAGGATCGGCATTGCCGACGTCTTCCGCCGCACAGATACAAATCCGTCGAGCGATAAACCGCGGATCTTCGCCCGCATAAAGCATCTTGGCCATCCAATACAGCGTGGCATCCGGATCCGAACCTCGCATGGATTTTATAAAGGCTGAAGCCGTATCATAATGTTCATCGCCTTCTTGATCATACTTCACTTGTTTTTTCTGAATAGATTCTTGGGCAACTTCGATAGTAAAAGATATATTGCCTTGCGCATCTTTCGGTGTGGTAAAACATCCGACCTCTAACGCATTAAGTGCTTTTCGCGCATCGCCGTCGCATATTTCCGCTAAAAATTCTAAGGCTTCCCTGTCGGCACGAATATTGAGCGCTCCTAATCCACGTTCTTTATCTTTGATCGCTCGTTCCAAAATGACAAGAATGTCTTCCTTCACTAAAGGTTTTAATTCAAAGATAAGCGAACGTGATAAAAGCGGAGAGGTTAACGCAAAGAAGGGATTAAAAACCGTGGCGCCAATAAGAATAACGTGCCCTTCTTCCAGATCGGGCATTAAGACATCCTGCTGGGCTTTATTAAAGCGGTGGATTTCATCGATAAAAAGAATGGTCCTTCGCCCGGTGGTTGCTTGTCGGTGTTGACTCGCCGCTAAAACTTTTCGCATTTCTTCAACGTTGGAAGAAACCGCATTAATGCATTCGAAAACAGCTTGCGTTTTTTGACTAATGCAAAAGGCAAGCGTTGTTTTCCCACAACCCGGCGGGCCGTAAAGAATAAGCGAAGTTAATCGATCGGCTTCAATAGCCCGGGTCAACAATTTTCCTTCACCCAAAATATGTTTCTGCCCAACAAATTCATTCAATGAATGTGGGCGCATGCGGAAACTTAAAGGCGCGTTTTTGATTTCCGAAGAAGAGAATAAACTTTCTGAATTGTCCTGAAGGGAAGGGGAAGGGCGTTTTTTCATATTGCTTCTTTCCTATAAAAAAAATCCCCGCACATGCCGTTGGGTAAAATTGTAGGATGAACCTCAATCCCACGTGGGGACCTCTCTAAATGTCTTCAAGACAATTTAGAAGTCCGGCCCCCTTCTAAAAGTGTGTTGGTTCTTTTACGCATCTACCCTCACGAACACAGCAGGGATTTCGGAATTATTATAACATGTTTTTTATAATTTTCCAAATGCGAGTTATCGTCGGATGGCGCCTAAATTCTCAATCAAGGATTGACAAATCTTTTCATGGACTGCATTGACCTCATCTTCGCGTAAGGTCCTGGAAGGCAATTGATAGACTAAAGAAAATGTCATCCCTCGGTGGCCGGCGGGAATTTTATCTCCCACATACTGTTCAACAAACTCCACCGAAGATAAAAATTCCGGCTTTTGCTCCTGAATCAATTCTTTAATTTGCTGAAAGGTGGTATTCGTCTTAACGGCTAAACTCACATCGCGCACAATCGAGGGAAATTCTGGAATTGGTTGATAGGTTCGTTGAAAAGCAATCTTAGAAAACAATTCCTTAACGTTGATCTGCGCATACAAAATTTCTTTCAGTTTAATATCCCAGTGACGCAAAACATCTTCCGTTATTTTTCCTAAAAATCCGATTTCCCGTTCCTGAACTTTAATAGAGGCACTTTTACCTTTCACTAAAAATGGCTGTTGTGCTGGAACAAAGATAACACCCTTGCTCCCCAACCGCTTTATGACTTGCTCGACGACACCCTTGATATCATAAAAATCCAGCGAATCTTTTTTCGACTGACGCCAATCTTCCAGATGGGGTGTTGTCATGATCAGGCTTAATGTATTAATCTCTTGAGAGTCCACATATACCTTCCCCAACTCAAATAATTTTATATTTTTCTGTCCTCTATTAAAATTTGTCAGAAGCGCGGAGAGTAAACTCGGCAACAGCGACGGCCGCATGATCTCTTGGTCTTTAGTCAAAGGATTTTTTACCCTTACAACTGAGCTGGAGTTTACATGAGATTTCTTAAGACTCCCTTCATCGATCATCGTATAAGTAATGGCCTCGTCAAAGCCTAATCCTAAAAGCGTTTGACGAATCACTCTCTCCAATGGCCGTTTCGTATCTATTTTTATATTCATCATTTTGATTTGTGGAAGGCTTAAAGGGAGATTCTCATAACCAAGAATACGGGCTATCTCTTCAACAATATCGACTTCTTCTTTCACATCGTTACGGAAAAAGGGGGGCGTGACTTTTAAAATTTCCCGACCGCTCATCGTCACTTTAAAATCTAATTTCTTTAAGACGGTTTTACATCGTGAGGCTGTCATCGATGCCCCCAAAAGTTGGTTAATCTGATTTCTGCTAACGACTATCTGACGTTGAATCATCATTCTTTTGGTAGGAAAGTTGTCCGAACGCTGAACAATTGTTCCTCCCGCTAGTTCATGAATAAGAAAAATCGCCCGCAAACTTCCTCCTTCCACCATATTCATATCCACTCCGCGCTCAAAGCGGTAAGAAGAATCGCTCGATAGCCCTAGCGAGCGCGCCGCCCGACGGATTAAAACAGGATCGAAATAGGCGCTTTCTAAAAGAATATTCTTTGTGTCTTGTGTGACTTCAGTTTCTTTGCCACCCATGATCCCGGCAATCGCCACAGGACGTTTCGCGTCCGCAATCACCAAAACAGAAGAATTTAATGTTCGCTCCACGCCATCAATCGTAACGATTTTTTCCCCATCTCGTGCCCGTCGAACAATGATCTTACCACCAATCAACTTATCACAATCAAAGGCATGCAGCGGCTGGCCGGTTTCCAGCAAACAGAAATTCGTTATATCCACCACATTGTTAATTGTTCGTGTGCCGATCGCCTGCAATCGTTGTAGCAGCCATTCCGGGGAATTCCTAACGGCGACATTTTGAATAACCGTTCCAATGTACCGAGAGCATCCCTGTTTATCAAGAATGGTAATAGCACAGGATTCCCTCGGAAATCGTATCTTTTTTATCTTAGGTAAACGTAAAGGTCGGTTCAGAATGGCAGCAACTTCTCTAGCCAGACCAATCATATTGAGACAGTCCGGACGATTCGGCGTGATTTCAAGTTCAAAAACTGTATCGTCGTTAACCGTTTCAATTTTTTCCACCTCAAGACCAGCCATCGTAAGTTGATGAGCTAGTTTCTCGGGGGGAATGGTAAAGTTAACGTAATCTTTAAGCCAATTGAGAGAAATTTTCATATCGGTTAATGGTTTATTGTAAATGGTTAATGGTAATAGCTAACGGCCTATTTTCAAGACCATTAACAATTAACCATTCACCATTAACATCTTTAAAATTGCCTCAAAAATCTCAAATCATTTTCAAAAAATATCCTTATATCATTAATCCCATACTTAAGCATCGCCATGCGTTCCACACCCATCCCAAAAGCCAGTCCCGTGTATTTTCCTTTTGGATACCCCACATGCTGAAAAACTTTAGGGTGCACCATACCACAGCCCATAATCTCGAGCCATCCTTTCCGGCCACAAACCGAACATCCTTTTCCTTCACAAATATAACAAGAGATATCCACTTCCGCCGACGGTTCCGTAAAGGGGAAAAAGTGCGGACGAAAACGCATCTTGATATTTTCTCCAAACAATCGTTTGCAAAAAATCGATAACAATCCTTTCAAATCCGAAAACTTAATACCCTGATCAACAAGCAATCCTTCAATCTGATGGAACATAAACGAGTGGCTCGCATCCACCGCGTCCGGACGATACACTTTCCCGGGAACCACGACGGCTAGCGGAGGAGTAAACTCTTGCATAATACGGATTTGACTTGGCGAGGTATGACTTCGTAATAATAAATATCGTCCCTTATTCGTTGGATCTTCAACTTTCAAATAAAACGTATCAAAAGCATCGCGGGAAGGATGATCGACGGGAATATTTAAAGCCGTAAAATTATTGAATTCTGTTTCTATTTCTGGCCCTTCATAAACAGCAAATCCTAAATTTTCAAATATACCGCAGATTTCATCCATCGTCTGAATAAGGATATGTTGATGACCCAACTCAACAGCGACACCCGGAATGGTTATATCTAAACTTTCTTGCGCATCTCCTTTTTCTTTCAACTGCTGGATTTCTTTCTTTTTTTCCTCAATAAATTGAGTAATCTCATTTCTCAATTCATTAGTATTCTTGCCAACCAACGGTCGTTGATCGTCGGATAATGAGGTTAATGAAGAGAATATCTGTGCAATTAGCCCCTTACGTCCCAGATATTTTACCCGCAAAGACTCTAATTCATTAGCCTCAGTGATGGCAAAAATTTCTTGTAAGGCTTTTTGTCTAATTTCTTCAAAATTCCAAGACATACTGTATTTTATTACCTTCTTAGAGAAAGTAGCTTTGCAAGTTCTGATCCGACACGACCACATCCAACAATGACAATATACATAATACCGTCACTTTCTTGGTCTTGTATATTTTTAAGATTTAGTCGCTGCTGTGGAAATGGGGGCAGGCTGTTGCGGTATTTTCTCCTGAGCCACCTTAACCAGTTGTCGAAAAATTTCGGGAGAATTGACCGCGAGATCGGCCAACACCTTGCGATTGATATTGACTTTAGCCTCGTTCAATCCCTTAATAAAACGGCTGTAAGAAATTCCCGCTTCTCGACACGCCGCATTGATTCGGATAATCCAAAGATTTCGAAATTCGCGTTTCTTAACCTTGCGGTCCCGATAGGCATAGGTCATCCCCTTAATGAGGGACTTTATCGCTTGGCGATATCGATTCTTTTTATGACCAAATTGCCCTTTGGTTTGTTTTAAAACGCGTTTTTTACGTTTGTGCGTGGAAACGGAATGTTTAATTCTAACCATAGGGCAATAACCTCCTTATTCGTTTTTCGTCCACTTTCGCAATATAACCGGAGCGACGAAGTTGACGTTTCTTTTTCCGCGATAATTTTCCTAAGATATGTCTGCGGCCAGAATTAGCTTTTTTAATTTTCCCTTTTTTGGTAAATTTAAAGCGTTTCGCCGCCGAGCGATTCGTTTTTAGTTTGGGCATCCTGACTTCCTTTCTCCGTTTGTTTACTACCAGATTTATCCGACTTGGGAGCAATGACGACCGTAATGATCCGACCTTCCATCATGGGAGATTTTTCCACCTGCCCCAGCCCTGACAGATCACCCATGATCCTCTCTAAAATTCTATCCCCTTGCTCCTTAAAAGAAACCTCACGGCCACGGAAAAACAAATTGAATTTAACTTTGTCTTTTCGAGCTAAAAATGTTTTCGCTTGTCGAAGCTTAACCTGATAATCATGTTCACTGATGTGCGGTTTGATACGAATCTGTTTTAAATGTGCAATCCTCTGACTACGTTTAACCCGACGTTCCTTCTTCTCTTGATCATACTTATATTTACTGAAATCCATAATCCGGCACACCGGCGGGTTAGACATCGGGGAAACTTCCACCAAATCCAGATTATGTTCACTGGCTAACTCTAAAGCCCGCCTTATTACTACTATCCCTAATTGTTCGGAATTAGGGCCGATCAACCGAACCGAGGGTGATCTAATACGCTCATTAACTCTGATATTCTTTTGAATAACCCACCTCCTTGTTCTTAAAAATTCCTTAACCGATACCTATTTCTTTGCCGCTATCTCTTTTTGGATGCGGACGATAAAATCATTTAAAGAAACACTTCCCTCATCACCCACACCGCGTTGTCTAACGGCAACTTTCGATTCTTTAATCTCCTTATCCCCGACAATTAAAATGTAGGGAATTTTTTTTAATGCTCCTTCTCTTATTTTTTTATTAAGGCTCTCATTACGGTCATCAATTATAACTCGCAGGCCACTATTTTGTAAATCTTCTTTTATTTTAATCGCATAATTCTGGTGCTCAGATTTGATGGGAAGAATCAAAATCTGAGTTGGTGCCAGCCATACCGGGAAGGCCCCAGCGTAATGTTCAATCAAAGTCCCAATAAAGCGTTCCAGACTTCCTAAAATAGCCCGATGGAGCATAATCGGCTGAACCTCTTTCCCCGATTCATTAATATACGTTAACTCAAACCTTTGGGGTAAAGAAAAATCGCATTGAATAGTGGCGCACTGCCAGTGTCGTCCGATCGCATCTTTTAGTTTAATATCGATTTTAGGACCGTAAAAAGCTCCTTCCCCTTCATTAATTTGAAAGTTAATATTTTTTTCTTTCAAAGAATCTTCCAAAGCTTCTGTGGCCCGGTCCCAGTCTTCCACGCGGCCGATAAATTTTTCCGGTCGGGTGCCGAGTTCTATCTCGAGGTCATTAAATCCAAAATCTTTCATAACATCAAAAGCAAAGTCAATAACCTGCTTCACCTCGGATTTAATCTGCTCTTGTCGACAAAAGATATGGGCATCATCTTGGGTGAACCCGCGGACTCTTAATAATCCATGAAGAACGCCGGCCTTTTCTTGACGGTAAACCGTTCCCAACTCAAAAAACCGTATGGGCAAATCCCGGTAAGAACGTAATTTGGATTTATAAATCAAAATATGTCCTGGACAATTCATGGGCTTCACGGCATATTCTTCGTCATCCACGTGAAAATAATACATATTTTCACGGTAATATTGCGCGTGCCCGCTTTGTTCCCACAATTTCCCTTTTAAAATATTCGGCGTCATGACTAAATCATAACCGCGTTTTAAATGTTGGGCGCGGACATAATCTTCAATTGTTTTACGCAGCATCGCGCCAGGCGGATGATAAAAAACAAGACCCGCTCCCGCTGTTTCATGATAAATATTAAAAAGGTCTAATTGGGTTCCCAGTTTTCGATGATCGCGATTCTGAGCTTCTTCTAACATATGCAAATAATCGTCGAGTTCCTTTTGGGAAAAAAAGGCCGTGCCGTAGATTCTCTGTAACATCGGATTTTTTTCATCCCCGCGCCAATACGCGCCCGCCACCGAAAGCAATTTAAAAGCCTTTATCTGGCCAACATTGTTGACGTGCGGCCCCTTGCACAAGTCAAACCATTCCTCTCCCGTATGAAAAATAGATACTTCCTTATCGGGGATCCCTTGGATAATTTCGACTTTATAATTTTCTTTCATCTTTTTAAAAAGGCCGATGGCTTCTTCCCGCGGCATAAAAGATTGACGGAACCTAGCTTTCTTCTTGATAATTTCTTTCATGTGTTCTTCAATTTTTTCCAAATCCTTATCCGAAAAAGGTTCTTTTCGGTCGAAATCATAATAGAAACCGTTTTCGATGGCCGGACCGATCGTGACTTTCACGTCGGGCCAGAGTTCCTGAACCGCCTGCGCCATGACATGCGAACAGCTGTGTCGCAATTTATCTAAATCGGTTTTATATTCCATTATTTCTCGGCCTTACAAACTTTCTCTTCAGAGTCACAGAAACATCGATTTAACCATTCATTCTTCTGCGCTTTTCGTGATAGGCAAGTCCAAAACATTTGATATCGACCTTCTTCTGCTAAAAACTTCGTTTTCCCACGATCATAAACAGTTGTACAGTCTGCATCGTTTGTGCATTTTTCGCCTTTGCTAGGAAAATATTGTGAAGACATATCTTCCAATAAACATCGATTATTCATACATCGCCCTATTAGCTGTGGACAGTGCATATCACAACTTATTTTCTCCGGTGCTTTTGCTCTACAATCTTCCAACAGTTTGGTGTACTTTTCTTTATTAGTTTTATTAACCGGCACGCCACACCCACAAGCAATCCTTGTACAGGATGTGTCCATAAATGTGCAGTCTTCATCTATTTCGCAAACCTGATCTTCCAATGCAATATTTATAGTCTCTTCCGGTGGAATATTTATATTTTTTTTCAATTCAGCAGCAAGCACACTTCCAACAACAACCATATAAGCAAAAAAATACACACCCAAACAATTCACCACTTGTGCCACGGCATGCGAACAACTGTGTCGTAATTTATCGAGTTCAGTTTTGTATTCCATCTTTTTTTGTCAAATAAATCGAAAGGTATTTAACGACTTTTCTATTTCTTGATAATTATCTTGGAATTCCTCCGGTCTACAAAAAAGAGTGAAGTGCACTATATACTTTTCTCTTACAAGATATATGTTAACTATCCTCACCCAAAACTTTTTATTTCCATCCCATGCCGGCTTATCCCACACAAACCTTGCTCCACTTATGCCGTTAACTTCTAACTCTGCTGGTCCCTCGACAGTTCTCCACTCTTTTTCTGTATGCCTCCATTGGTGAAATACTGCCCAAGCTATTTCTAGTGCAGTACTTGCGGATGAACGTGGTGCCTCAATGAATAAACCAAAAACTGGCAAATCCATTACTGTTTGAGATTTTTCAAATTTTTGATAACTGATTGCAAATTCCTTCTGCCCAATTCTGTTTTTATAATCCTCCTCCCGCAGCTTAATCCACTTCTTTGGCCAGACAATACTAAATTCGTATTTATCGTTGACATATAAATTCTCAGGTGATTCAGCCAAAGCGCAGGAGATAAAAAAAGAATATAAAACAAAAATTATAAATAGTGACCTTTTAAAAAGGCTAATGCTTTCATTAAATATATACAATATCCTACCTCCTCTACCCTATTCTCTAAAAACTAATGGATCCAAGAGGGCTGTCCCGCCTATGGCGGGGTCCCGCAGACCACAATTAAAATCTAGAAAATGCGGGAGAACCTCCGCGCTAAAATCTGGTGGACCCGACAAGACTCGAACTTGTGACCTTCTCCATGTCAAGGAGACACTCTAACCAACTGAGCTACGGGTCCATTTTTCTCTAAAAATAAACTTTGAGGAGCAAAAGTGCACAAGAATGCAAGTCACATGTAAAAATTTTTCAATCCTTGCGATCTTGAGACGTGGCTTCTGTGCTCGACGAATGGGCATGGAGGGAGTCGAACCCTCACAGCCTTGCGGCCACAGGATTTTAAGTCCTGCGTGTATACGATTCC
>JAHFGK010000187.1 GCA_023247475.1 Candidatus Omnitrophota bacterium | reverse complement strand
GTTCTTCATAAGCCGGTCGATAATGATCGGTTGCTTACAACTATTCGGGACTATTTATGAAACGAAGAATTGTTGTAACTGGAATGGGAGCTGTTACGCCCATTGGGATTGGAATCAAAGAATTGTGGGAAGCGTCTATTGATGGCAGGTCAGGGGTGGGAGAAATAACTTTATTTGACGCCTCCAATTATGAAACAAAAATCGCCGCCGAAGTGAAAAATTTTAATCCTGCTGACTTCATGTTACCGGAAGTCTACCGGAAAACCGATCGTTTTGCACAGTTGGGCATCGCTGCCGCAAAGATGGCCCTAGAAGATGCGGGGTTGGACTCCCAATATGAGAAAACTGCTAATAATATTCCTGTAATCATTGGTTCAGGGCTCGGGGGAAGCCTCTTTCACGAGGAACAAATATTTAAGCTGGTAGAAGACAAAAATCCCCGGCATGTCCTTTCGAGTTCCGTTCCTCGCATTGCGCCCAATGCGGTTTCTGCCCATATAGCTATGGTTTATAAACTTCGTGGACCCAATATGGCAATTTCCACCGCATGTTCATCAGGAGCGAATGCGATCGCGACTGCAGCACAAATGTTAAAAACACGATTAGCTGATATTGTTGTGACAGGTGGCGTGGAATGCCCTATATCACCATGTACCTATGCTGCGTACCAAGCGTTGCGCGTGCTTGCCAAAGGCTCTAATGGAAGAAAAGTCCCGCGGCCGTTTGATAAAAACCGTGACGGTTTTGTTTTGGGCGAGGGCGCAGGGATTCTTGTCCTTGAGGATTACACTCGGGCGATAAAGCGCGGCGCGAGAATCTATGCAGAACTTTTGGGTTATTCCAGCAACTGCGGTGTTTATCATATGGCAGCCCCGGAGCCTGGCGGTGCAGATGCAGCCTTGGCGATCGAATCCGCCCTCACCATGGCTAAGATCAAGCCGGAACAAGTCGATTACGTTAATGCCCACGCCACAGCGACAAAGCTAAATGACGTTGCTGAGGCGCGAGCCATTAATATCGTTTTTGGTGGGAATGGCAGACAGCCGTATGTTACAAGTTCAAAATCTGAAATTGGTCATACAATTGGAGCCGCTGGGGCAATCGAAGCAATACTAACAATACTTTCTATCAATGATGATATTATCCCTCCGACTATTAATTGTGATGAGTTAGACGAAGAGTGTAATCTTAATGTTGTTAGGAATAAAGCGTATAAAAATCCGGTTAATATTGCGATTTCTAATTCTTTTGGCTTCGGCTCAAATAATGCGGTCCTTGTATTCAAAAAACCTGCATGGTAGAAACCAATTTGTTATCAAAAATTTGGGCTAAATCCGGAGGTGCTGGTAAAGCGAGAACGAATGGAAAAATATTTTCAAAAATTATCGTATTTGCTAATAAGAGGTATGATATTTTTAAAAAGTGGGTCGGCTCTAAATGAAGTTAGATAAGTTATTAAGGCGTCGGATATTTGATGTTCGAATCTTAAATAGTAAAATGCAAACACCGAGTATTAAGGAAGTCTTGGATGAATGGTTTGATTCCATTAATTTCTTCAATAACCGTTCGCGCCTCATACCCTTTGCCACCATGTCGTTTCATTTTTTAACGCTGATTGCACTGATCATCTATGTCAGCGGCTATTTGTCTTTTCCGACGATTCTTTACCTTATGGAGAGTGTGCTATTTTTAGGAATCGTTTACAATACTATCTGGCTTCATCGATATTGTTCGCACGTATCATTTGCTTTTAGCAAAAGACATTTTGCAATGATTTTGTTCTGGTTGAATCCTATCTTCTTTATGGAAGAACATTACGCCTTACCCCATCGAGTTCATCATAGTTATCCGGAAAGCGCCTTGGACCCTTATGGTCCTCATTTAGGTTGGCTGGGAAGTTATTTTGCAATTCCGAGCATCAATACCGAAATTAGTTTCGAAGATTTCAAATCCGTTAAGAAAAGTTTAATGCATATCCCTATTTCTTTTAATCGTTATGACCAGTTTAAAAAATACGGGTGTTTTGAAAAGCCATCTCTATTCTTTTTACGTATGCTATTTGCTCAAACATTTTGGCTTTTATTTTCATTCGTGTTAGGTGGTATGCCATTTGTTTTTGCGTGGTACTCCGCAGTGTTCGTAATTGTTTATTTAATCCGTGATTTTAATTGGTGGGGGCATGGAGGAAACTTTCGTCATTGGAAAAAGATTGGTTGGGAATTTGATTCAAAGAGTTCCGCTTTGAATCAATACTTTTATGGATACATAGCTGGTGAATGGCATGACAACCACCATGTGTTTCCCATGTCGACAAATACCGGTTTTTTAAGAGGCCAATTCGATCTCGCATATTTAATCATTAAAATTTTGCACCGATTCAAGATTGTCAAGAGTTTTTTTGATGCAAAAAAGATCTTCCATGAAACAGTATTAACGAAAAATAAGTTATGAAGTCAAGTCAAGAAGTTTTAGAAGATTTAAAAAATATCATGGTGCGTTTATTAAAAATTTCGAAGCGCGAACTTGAAGGCTTGCTGTCTCTAAATTCCCAGTTAAAAGACCTAGGCATTGACTCTGTTGAAAGCTTAGATTTTTTAAACGAAGTCGAATCACTATACTCATTCAAAATTGCCGATGAGGATGCGACTGAGCTTCGAACGGTGTCAGATGTCATTGCTTTAGTGATCAAGAAACAAAAGAAATAAATCCATAATGGGTATTGATAGCGTCTCAATTATGGAGAACCGTTATTATTATGACAACCGGAAGCAGATTAGTTTTTTAAACTTCTGTCGTGATGTTATAATTTCTCTTTTGCCAGAAAAGTTGTCGCCATGTATAAGGGCATGCCTGCCTTATACGCCCGACTTTATCTTCTTGACGCATCCTCGGAATGAATCAGACATACTCGCCACATCACCTATCTATAGACTGTTGCGTCGATTTCTTTCGGAAAAACATGCGCACAATGTGCTTAATCTTTCGCCCTGCTATATCATTTCGCAAGTCCTAGGACCACAAGGAACAAGAGGCTATGTAATTAGCGTGTCGGAGTTGCCGCAGGATCTTTTTATGTATAGACAGAAAACGTCAATGCTGATCAACAGATTGATCTCATTTTTCAGAAAGATTTCTAAACAACGTGTTTATGTTGGGCTAGCGGCGTGGTGGCCTATTGTATCAAACTCAGGACTTTTTTTTACAAAGCATCTTAATCAAAAGGATGCTATCCGCATTACGAGCGGCCATACGGCGACTTTGGCCTCAATCTATTTAAGTGTCAAAAAAATTGCCGAATTGATTAGAGTCCCAGAAAAGCATCTAAAAGTACTCGTCCTTGGGATCGGTAAAGTGGGAGGGGGCTTTTGTGAAGTCATCAATGGGAGTGTAGGAAAATTAGGGCTTCTGGATACGAATCAAATAAGATTGAAGAGCTTTATTAACAAACTTCAAAAATCGAATACAAATCAAACAATAGAATTAATCCATGTTACGGAAAAAGATTCGGAAAACATAATTTTTGATAAACTCGCTGAATATGATATAGCGGTTTGTGCGACATCCAATGCTGGTCTGTTAATCAGAGACGGAAATAAACTTAAAAATTGCATTATTTTGGACGATTCAAGACCGGAGGCTTTCCCTAGGATTTTCTCGAAAGAAAGACGTGTTGCCGTGATTGAGGGCGGTTTAATGAAAATCCCTGGAGTTGTGCTTGATTCCGATTTTGGGTTTGGAAGCAACGACAATATTTTTGGATGTCTCTCTGAGGCAATCATTTTAACCCTAGATCAAGAGAAAAAATTGATGCCCAATGTGGGAGAAATCGACGTCAAAAATCTTTTTGATCTAATCGAATTTTGTAATCGCCACGGCATAAAACACGGCGATTTTAAATGTGGACAGCAAACAATCGAATTAGATTCATTTTCCCGCCAGCAAGAATCTCGATGATAAACGCCTTTCATAATTATCTCTTCATTCACGCGTTAATCGCTGTTATTCCCATTAGTCTTGGCATTTTTGTTGTCGCTAAAAATACCCGTCGTTCGCTCTACTGGGCATTTTTAAAATATAATTTTGCTCTTTCCTGGTGGGGTTTTTTTACTCTGTTTATGGAGCTGGCCAGAGATCCTCGCACGGCCTTATTTTGGGATAGATTCTCTTTGTTTGGGATTGTCTATATCCCCCCGACCTTCTTACAGTTTACCTGGCTTTATAGTGGCAAGACCAGACTTTATCGTCCGATCCTGAAATTAACCTATACAATCAGCAGCATCTTCATTCTTCTTTCATTCACACCGTACATGGCTAAATCTGTAAGCACGAAAAGTATCTTCCCTTTC
>JAHFGK010000186.1 GCA_023247475.1 Candidatus Omnitrophota bacterium | reverse complement strand
TGACCCTGATTCCATCCAGTACAATCAATGGATTACTGGAACCCCGCAGGCAAAATCTTTTGAACGTCTTAAACGTGATGATAACCTTTATAAATACGGGATTGTGATCGAATACAATACCGATCCCATTGTCGCAGGAAAAGGAAGCGCCATTTTTATTCATGTGTGGCGTGGGCCAGACTCTCCCACCGCAGGATGTGTTGCACTATCTCAAGAGCATATGTTACAACTTCTTCAATGGTTAGACCATTCACACAATCCCATTATTATATTAGGTGATAAATAATGTTCAGCTTTATTTTATCCATGAAATTAAGAATCAAATCTCAATCAGATGATTTTATTGTTTTAGTAGCGAACAAAACGAATAAAAAAATTATGATTTGACATTGATAGTCCGAAATTATTTGTTATAATCAAAAAAGTTAAGGTTATTTAAAAAAATTGCTGTCACATTGTAATTAATTGGTGCTGTTTGTGGTTACGCGCTTTATACAAACGGAACCGATAGGATAAATTTTTAGTTAACAATTCAATAGAAGTGGAGAGAACTATGAACAAAACTATTGTATCATCTGGCTTAATTTTAACAGCAATCCTTTTCAGTGGTTGTAGTCAAAAGGTCCAGCAAAGTGCTGTCCCCGCGGGGAGTATCGAAGTGACGGGTGATAGTGTCGCCTCTATTGCCGAAACAAAGCCAGCAGGAACACCGCAAGTTCAAGTGAACCACTCAACTCAACCCTCGACATCAGGAATTCCAATCCCAACCACATCGGTTGCGGTTAATCTTCCCCAGCAAGAAGAATCAATGGATCCCGCAGGCTCCGTTTTGAAACCGACAAAACAGGAAATACAACAAGCTTTGCAGAACGCGGGTCTTTATGCGGGGACTATTGACGGCGCCATTGGTCCAAAAACCAAAAAAGCTATTCGCGAGTTTCAATCCCAGAATGATTTGGCGGTGGATGGTAAAATTGGGCCGAAAACTTGGCGAAAATTAGCACCCTATCTTAATAAAGCATCAGAACCACCTTCTGTGGAAGCAAGTCTGGCTTCGAAATCGAATTAGGATGATTTAAACTATTATTTTCTAGGATTGATGACCCGTTGGGCGAGTTTGTTAACGTGAGCAGCTGTGGCAATGGCTAGGAGAATAGCTAAACCAAAAATATAAACACCTGCTTTCGGTTCAACGTTAGCCAGCGGTCCTAATTTCACCGCCACAATCAGGATTGCAACGACAAAGACATCCAGCATTGACCACTTCCCTAAGATTTCCAGCCAATTAAGAAGGGATTTTCGTTTTTCATCTTCTAATTTGACTTGCCAAATAATTCCCAATACAATCAATTTTACAATCGGGAAAATAATGGAGAAGAAAAAAAGGATCGCCGTTAATGGTTTAAACCACAAGGAGATTTATTTTGCCCAAGAGTATCAATTTTGATTATTGGATTATTTTCATAACTGCCGGGGTAAGGGCAATGGCCGTGAGTCTTTCCAGCGTCATATTGCCCCTATATCTTGTCGCTATCGGTTTTGATACAGTCCATATTGCCTTGGCAATCTCCTGTGGATTGGCTGGATGTGCCGGTGGGACATTCATCGCCACGTTTTGGGCGGACAGAGTAGGAAGACGAACAATGTTGATGATCCTGGGATTGTTCATGGCGATGGGGGGTTTGTATTTAGCATGCCGAACAAATTATAAGATCATTTTTATGGTGACCTTTATTGGGATGGTTAATGGAATGGGTCGTGATCGTGGATTGGGACTCACGGTGGAACAAGCGATCATTCCACAAATCACAATAGCTAACGATCGAACTAAAATTTTTGCTTGGTATAATGTCATTGTCGATATGGGAAATGCAGTGGGCGCACTTTTAGCATTTGCACCCACGATTTTAAGGTCATTTTTGGGTGTTCCGTTAATTTCCTCGTATCAAGCGGCTTGGGCTTTTTATAGTATACTCTGTGTCACCTCAGCGCTGATAGTTTCAAAACTTTCTAAGAATGCTGAACTTCAAGAGACAAAACCAATTCAACGCTTGTCAGCTTCTTCGCGTGGAAAAGTTACGAAATTTGCCGCTCTTTCTGCAATCGATAGTTTTGGGGGAGGGTTTCTCACAACTTCTTTAATTAGCTTTTGGTTCTTCAAACGATTTGGCGTGGATGAATCCTTTTTAGGACCGCTTTTCTTTTTTGTACGCATTGCGAATAGTATTTCCCATCTAGCAGCTGCTTGGCTGGCAAAACGAATCGGTTTGGTCAATACCATGGTCTTCACTCATTTACCCTCCAGCATTCTTTTAATAACCGTGCCGTTTATGCCTAATCTACCGATAGCGACGTTCTTATTTTTATTACGAGAACTTCTAGTTGAGATGGATGTCCCCACTCGTCAATCTTATATTGTCGCTATTGTTAAAGAACAAGAACGAACCATAGCTGCGGGTATTACCAATTTAACGCGCAGCACGGCATGGGCACTGGCCGCGCTCTTGGCAGCACCCCTGATGGGGAATGTCGCGATTGCATCACCGCTTTTCATTGGACCGGGACTAAAGATTATTTACGATCTTTTGTTATATCGGTCCTTTCGTCATCTCAAGCCTCCAGAGGAAATCAGTGGGTAACTGTAATATTCTACAATAATTTTTATATTATAGTAATGAAACCATTTGAGGATTTGATATTTACAAAACACGAAACGATTCTACTAGACATTTTGGGAGAATACCTTAATATTAATAAAACTAATTAAGCAAAAATTAACCTCAATTGTTTGTCTCTTTTGGGAAAGGATGGGTTATGGATTTCTTAACCGCTGTCATCTTAGGAGTTGTCGAAGGGATCACGGAATTTTTACCAGTTTCTTCTACGGGACATTTGATCTTAACCTCCCGGTTTTTAGGGTTAGAGCAAACGGATTTTTTAAAAAGTTTTGAAATTGCCATTCAATTTGGGGCGATTTTGTCTGTTGTTGTTTTATATTGGCGCTCCTTTCTCATTGACACTTCCATCTTGAGACGTGTGTTAACGGCCTTTTTTCCAACGGCGATTATTGGATTTGGTTTTTATAAACTGATTAAAAATCTTTTACTTGGGAATAGCCAAATTGTGATTTGGTCATTATTACTGGGAGGGATTGGGCTGATTGTTTTTGAACGCTTTCATAAAGAGAAAGAAGAGGCCTCCGGTACGATGAATTTGATCTCTTATCGGAACGCATTTTTAATAGGACTATTCCAATCTCTCGCGATTATTCCGGGAGTTTCGCGGTCAGCAGCAACCATCATCGCCGGGTTATTACTCGGGTTAAAACGGAAAACCATTGTGGAATTTTCCTTTCTGTTGGCTGTCCCAACAATGTTGGCGGCCACCCTATTAGATTTTTGGGAAAGTGCTGATGGTTTTTCGATGGATCAAATGGTATTTTTAAAGGTCGGCTTTCTAACTTCATTTGTAATGGCATTGCTGAGTATTAAATTCTTCCTTTATTTTATTAAATCGCATAACTTCATCCCATTCGGTGTGTATCGAATTCTTGTGGCTTTACTATTTTTGATCTGGCCTAATTTATAAACGAATTAAGACAATGATCACGGCACACAGTCTTGTTTCTCAAGAACAATATTTATGTGGTTTTCGAGTATTTATCTATGCCGCATTCTTGCTTTTTCTGACTTCTTATATAAATCACGCGCAGGCCCAGACGACTTTGACATTAGAAGATTGTTACCACTTGGCCCTCAAACAAAGTGAAAAGGTTGCGATTCAACAAGGATTAATTAAGGAAACAGAGGGGCGTTTCTTGCAATCGCTAAGCGGAATCTTGCCCAAAGCTACCTTTGAGGCCTCGGAGAAAAGACAAAATGGGACAGGAAATAGCTCTTTTACGTTGCGGGAAATTCCCGAAAGAAAATTCGTTTTTAGCCAACCACTTTTTTCTGGTTTTAAGGAATTTGCGGCGATGTTGGGCAGCCGCGCTGAACGTCGCCAACGCATCCAAGAGGAAATACGTGCTAAACAACTTCTTTTTGTGGATGTGTCTGATGCTTTTTATTTTTATTTAAGTTACCAAGAAGATGTAAGTGCGTTAAGGACAATTCAGAATGCGTTAACCGAGAGGATTAATGAATTAAAAAAGCGTGAAGAATTAGGTCGATCTCGTCCCAGTGAGGTTGCGAATACGGAAGCTCGTTTGAGTCGTCTCGAGGCGGACATTGAAATGATAAAAAGTGAAGAAGATATCTCCCACCAGCTTTTAGAATTTTTAATTGGGCAAAAGGTTGAGTCGGTGATTGACTCTGCGATTATTGAGGATGTGCGAATAACTTCCGAAGAAGAATATTTGGTTTTTGCCGATAACCGACCTGATGTCAAAGCTGCGCAAGAAGCGCTGACAGTTGCCAAGAA
>JAHFGK010000027.1 GCA_023247475.1 Candidatus Omnitrophota bacterium | reverse complement strand
CAAATGCTTTTTTATCGGTATCTTTTCTCTAATTTTAATTTCCTTAACTTATGCGGAGGAAAAAATGGATAATTCCAACCCCAATGCTCCCAAACTCGAAAAAGCAACGTTCGCCGGTGGCTGCTTCTGGTGCATGGAGCCACCGTTTGAGAAACTCAAAGGAGTCCAAGAAGTGATTTCCGGTTATACCGGAGGACACAAAGAGAACCCAACCTACAAGGAAGTCTGTTCTGGGACAACCGGTCACGCCGAATCCATACAAGTCGTCTATGATCCGATGCAAACTACTTATGAAGAATTGCTGGATGTCTTTTGGCACAATATCGATCCGACGACTCTCAACAAACAATTTGCCGATGAAGGGGATCAATACCGTACGGCGATTTTTTATTATAATGAAGAGCAAAAGCGTCTGGCAGGGGAGTCTAAAAAGAAAATGGAGCAATCGGGTCGTTTTAAAAAATTTATTGTGACCGAAATTACTCCCGCCTCGACCTTTTATCCGGCAGAAGATTATCATCAGGATTATTACAAGAAGAATCCTATTCAATACAAGATCTATCGGTATGGGTCAGGCAGAGATCAATATTTAGACAAGGTGTGGGGGAAAGATCGAAAGAAGTAATCCTCCTCACGGCTATTCGTATTTTAAAATATCGATGAATACAATTTGTATTCAAATTAATAGTACAAAGATTAAGGCGCAATTCAACGAATCCGAGACAGCGAAAAAGATTTGGAACTCGTTACCACTTCGAGCCGAAGTTAACACGTGGGGTGAGGAAATTTATTTTGCGATTCCGGTTAAAGTTGGTTTAGAAAAAACCTATGCTAAAGAAATTGTGGAGCTCGGGGATCTGGGTTACTGGCCCGAAGGACACTGTTTTTGTATCTTTTTCGGTCTCACACCCGCGAGTCGAGGAAATGAGATTCGTCCGGCGAGCGCTGTGAACGTGATAGGGAAGGTACAAGGCGAGCTTGAATTTTTAAAGAAAATTAAAGATGGTCAGAAAATTGAAGTTAAGAAAGAGGAAATAAAGGAGGGGAGGCTATGAAGCTTTTTTATACCAAACGTTCTCCTTATGCCCGTAAAGTACGGGTCGTGGCGCTGGAGAAAAATATTCCGTTGGAGTCAATTGAGGAAGATTTGACCAATAAGTCAAGCCATCTGTTGGAGGCTAATCCGCTCGGGAAGATTCCAACGCTTATTTTGGATAACGGTCAAACTTTATGTGATAGTCCGGTTATTTGCGAATATTTGGATAGCCTTAAAGTACATCCGGTTTTAATTCCCAAAGTCAAAGCGAAACGATTTAGGATTTTGCATCTCGCTGCTGTGGCCGACGGACTGATGGATACTACCGTAGCTGCCTATTTAGAAAAAACCCGTCATCCCGAACATTTTCAGGAAGAGTTTATTAAGAAACAGGAAGAAACTATTTTTCGCTGTCAGGAGTTCATTGAAAAGAATCTTGATGATTTGAAAGAACTCAGCCTAGCCTCGATTGCGGTGGCCTGTGCGATTGGGTACATTAGTTTTCGTATGCCTCAGTTAGGTCCACAAACGAAGTTTGATAAATTGGCGCGATGGTTTATGATTTTTTCTCAACGTCCGAGTATGGAAGAGACTCGACCGGGATAAAAAAAATGGGAAACGGGGATAGGCTACTCCGCTGTAAAGTAGTTGACAACTCCGGAGATTTAAAATAGATAATAAAACGCAAAATACTTTCTACGCTCTTGTTATTTACGATCTTATATTTTTATATTCCTATTAATGAAACATAGGTCATGTACAAAGATTTCTTAGTGTAGACAAGCGAATTCATAGAGTTAACCATTTCACAATTTGGAAAGGAAGTTTTCCCATGAATAATAAATTCATGTTAAGTGTACTTACCACATTTTTGTTATTATTTTCTTTTTTTCCTTTGGCTTTTGGTCAAGAAAATGTTCTAAATGCAAATCTAAAATGGCATTTGTCTGATCCTGACCCCGACTGCAGCTATACTTTTACCCCCTCGGCAGGTGATGTGGATGGTGATGGTAATATGGAAATCGTGTATGTCTGTGTTTACTCTGGTGAACTAAGGGTTTTAAAATTGTTGGAGAACGGTGAGACTTCTATTATTTATCGTTATAACCTCGACATTAAAATACCCAAGAATCAATTAAGCACCAATATTCATCCTCTTTTATACGATATGGATAATGACGGCCGGCTAGAAATTGTCGTAGGAGGTAAGGGCGGAGTTGTTGTTTTACAACCATTCCAACAACCCCAGCCGGAAGTCTTGTGGGAATACCAGACCCCAGAAAACCTTATCTTATTAAATTTAGCCATAGGAAATTTAGACGGGAATTCCTTCCCTGATGTCGTTGGTGTTAAATACAATATTTCTGATGTTAATAGCCCTAATGAAGTATTTGCGATATCCGAAGGGATTTTACTTTGGAATTATATACCAGATCCGCGGGTAACAGACAGTTACCCGCCAGTTTTAGCTGATCTTGATAAGGATAATAAAGATGAAGCATTATTCATTAGTGGCGGGTTTAGGCAAGTCCAAAACCTCATCGTGCTAAAAGATGGGGATAAGATAGCGAGTTGGCCAGCACCAGATGGGGTATACTTAACAGGAATACCTGCTGTTGCCGATTTAGATCCGGGAGATAACAATCATCTTAATATTGTTATTGGATCAGCAACAGGAACCCTCTATTGCCTTAATGTCACTGATGATGGTTTTGAGCCCCGCTGGGAACATCCCGGCCCTGGTACTCAGGCTGGACGACCTTATTCTGCTCCCGTCATTGCCCGATTTCAAGAAAATGATCCTTACGTCATAGTTTATGCTGGCAGCGGCAATCTTGATTTTATTAATGCTATAGATGGTACGGAATTATTTTCCTTACCAATTCCCAAAGAATTTTTACCACTTCAAACTGTTTCTCCCGCTTTAGCGGACCTGGATCAGGATCATCAATTGGAGGTGGTTATTGGGGCAGCAGGAGAATATCAAATTTATGATTTTTTTGACAGAAAATTGTTGTATTCTTTTAAAGAAGGATCGAATGGAATCAATTTTACGATAGACACCCTTCATTCAAATCCGGTCATTGCCGATTTCGATAATAATGGGAAATTAGATATTGCCTTTAGTTTTAATGAATATCCTCAACGTACAAATGGTCATCTCGCTGTCCTGGAATCAGTGGATTCTGGTATTGATATCAATAATCCTCAAGAAGTTTATCCCTGGATTACTTTTCAAGGGAATGCACGTCGGACAGGGCTTTATGGGGATCACGACCCTTTTCCTAGATCTATTTGGCCGCAATATATCCGCGGGGATTCGAATGCTGATGGGAAAATTGATCTTTCGGATGCTGTTTTTAATCTTCTCTTTCTTTTCGTGGGAGGGAAGGAACCCTCTTGTCTTGATGCGGCGAACGCTAATGGGGACGATAGTTTAAATATCTCTGATGCAATTTATCTATTGAGACATCTTTTCCTAGGCGGTCCAGACATGCCAAAACCAAACATGTGTGGTATTCCGGTTAGAACTTTACTGGGATGTAAAGATTCGCCGTGTCAATAGTTAACATCTACAAAATCTAGGAGACCACCTCTATTTGAAACATATTAACTGGGGTTATTTTTTAAAAGAAATTAGGGGTAACGTTTCCTAAGTAATCTTTCAATAAAGTTCACACAAAATCTTATGTTTGGAAAATATTTTACCCCTCAACAAGCCAGTAAAAGACTCCCGTTAGTTAAAAAAATTGTAAACGATATTCTCCAGAAGGGCAAAGCGTTAAGAGTGCTGTTGGAAAAAAGTAAAGGCCAACAACTTCCGGAGGAATGTGCGATTCTACAATATGAGATTGAAGAATTGATGAAGGAATTAGAAGTCTTGGGATGTTTTTATAAAGATTGGAATTTTGAAATCGGGTTAGTGGATTTTCCCGCCATTATTAATGACCAAGAAGTATTGTTGTGTTGGCGAACGGATGAAAAAAATATTCGCTGGTATCACGGAATCGAAGATGGCTACGCCGGACGAAAACTGATTCCAGAAAATTTACTTGAGTAACAGGCGTGCATAGAATAAGTGATGAGGTTAAATTAATGGCGCAATTAGAAGTCATGGAAGGCGACATTACAAAATTAACTGTCGATGCAATTGTGAATGCCGCCAATACCACACTCTTAGGAGGAGGCGGTGTGGACGGTGCGATTCATCGCGCAGCAGGACCGCAACTGCTAGAAGAATGTCGTATTTTGGGTGGATGTGAAACTGGTGAAGCCAAAATTACCAAAGGATATCGATTGCCAGCTAAGTATGTGATTCACACCGTTGGTCCAGTGTGGTCGGGAGGAAAAAGAAATGAGCCCGCCTTATTAAAAAGCTGTTATAAACGTTCCCTCGAAATAGCGCAGGAAAAGGACCTGAAAACAATTGCCTTCCCTTGTATCAGTACGGGCGTCTATCGTTTTCCTAAAAATCAAGCAGCGAAAATTGCTTTTGAGACGGTCAAAGAATGTCTCAAAACGATGAAGGAGATTGAAAAAATTATTTTCGTCTGTTTTGGAGAAGAAGATTATCAGATTTATCAGGAGTTGTTGGGATCGAAAATAGAAGAACATTTTTAAAATTGTTATTCAATCGAATGAATGCACTTCCAACTTGGTATATTTCATTAGGCATTACCTCAAGCCAATGGCGATATTACCGTTTTTGGCTGTGTGCCATTCTTATTACGGAAGGATTGATGTTCGTTTTTAATCGGCATTTAGTGCTGATTTATTTCATCATCGCATTGCTTTTTGGGGCAGGATTTTTATTAAGAGTATCGCATTTGTATCCTGGCCAGAACGAACCTTTGATTTTGGATTTTTTTGCGGTGTGCATTGCATTTTTGTTGGGGTGGGGGGCACACATTTTGAACGATTCACCGTGGCGGTTTCTAATGATTTTATGTTCCTCCATCATCATCTGGCCGCATTTTGTTTATATTGCCCGGGAGAAATGATTTTAACTTTTATGCGATCACAGACTTTTTTAATGAGTTTTTGGATTTCTCTATTTTGTTCTTCTTTAGCTTTTGGTCAGGCCCACCAGAACGTTTCTGATAATCAAATTTTTGAAAAACTTAAAAATTTTCATCAGAAAAAGAAATCACCCGGCCCCTACGATTGGCTAAGTGAGCATCATGAGACCGGACAGACATTTGAAGAGTTTTTTGCCCAAAATCCTCCCAAACCCGACTCGAAACACAACATTATTTATATTGTTCTTCTTGGTGATTTTGATAGTACTCGTAAACATATTATTGAACTTACCGTAAAATTCTTACAAATTTATTTTCAGATGCCGGTTAAGTTCGCCGCTCCTATTCCTTTATCAGTAATTCCTAATTATGCACGGCGTGTGCACCCGGAAACGGGCGACCGACAAATTTTAACTCGCTATGTGCTGGACGAGGTATTAACTCCTCGTAAGCCCGAGGATGCTTTTTGTATGGTCGCCTTCACGACTTCGGATCTTTGGCCCGGGGAAGGATGGAATTTTGTTTTTGGCGAAGCTTTGATTGAAAACCGTGTGGGTGTCTGGTCGATTTATCGCAATGGCGATCCTAATCGTAGTCCAGAAGATTTTCAGCTTTGCCTTGTGCGTACCCTCAAAACCGGAAGTCATGAAATCGGACATATGTTTGCCCTGGCGCATTGTATTTTTTATGAATGCAATATGAACGGCAGCAATCACCGTCAAGAAAATGACGAGCGTCCATTGTGGTTGTGTCCGGTGTGTCTTAAAAAACTTCATTGGGCTCTGGAATGGGATATCAAAAAAAGATTTGAGGAATTGGCTCAATTTTGTGAACGAAACGGATTAAAAAAAGAAAGTGGTTTTTATAAAAAGTGTTTAGAAGTTTTCAAATAAACAGGAAATATATGGTCAAGAAAGGTAAACAGATCGTTTGGCATAAAAAGAAAGGGAAATTTATTTCCTCAAGCGTTCTAAAAATTCACGGCAAGGTTGAAAAAGAAACGGTTACAGGAGAACAAGAAGTTTCTCAGCCCAGTGATAAAATTAAAAATTTCGCCAAAAAATTAACTCAGGAAATCAAAAAGGCTTGTGAATGAAATTTTATATTGGAACAAGCGGTTATAGTTACGCTCATTGGGGGCAGGGGATCTTTTATCCTAAAGGTCTTCCCCCGAGCCAATGGTTAGAATATTATTGTCGTCACTTTAATTCCGTTGAATTGAACGTTACTTTTTATCGACTTCCGCAAAAGGAAACATTTCAAGAATGGTACCATCGAACTCCAAAGGAATTTCGATTTGTAGTTAAAGGCGCTCGTTTTATTACGCATATTAAAAGATTACACGATGTGAAGGAGTCCCTTTTGAGATTAGCTGAGACAATTGCACCGCTTAAATCCAAGATCGAGTGTTTACTTTGGCAACTGCCCCCTAATTTTAAAAAGGATGAGCAAAGACTAAAAACATTTTGCCAGCAGTTGAGGAAGATCAAAATTTTGAATACCACGCACCATGCCTTTGAATTTCGAGAAAGAAGTTGGTTTCACGAGGATGTTTATTCGGTATTGCGGGAATTTCGATATTGTCTTTGCCTTTTTGATTCTCCGCAAATTAAGGCAGACGAAATTCTAACGTGTCCTTATGTGTACTTACGATATCATGGGAGTTCCACGCGTTATGCCTCCAATTATTCTCAAGACGAATTGAAACATTGGATTAATAAGATGAGAGCTTTAAAGAATCGTATCCATACCATTTATGCATTTTTTAATAATGATTTTCGTGGATACGCGGTCTTTAATGCGACCAGCTTTCGCGAAATACTTTTGAATAGTTTTTCTAGAGCGAAAAAACGGCGTTCAATCATTTCGGTGGGATTTTAAGGTAAAAATGTTAGAGCAAGAAAAAATTCACGAGTTTGCACGAAGATTATATAAGGGACAAAAAGATTATCTCAAAAAGCATATCCATGATATTATTAAAAAGCTTTAATTAATGCCCTTTATACGATGAATCCTCAAGATCTCCTATTTGAATTATTGGCTTTGAGTTTTTTTGTGCTTTATATTTTATTTTCTTTTTGTGACGGATTTAATTTAAAGACAGGGCGCAAAATTATCTGGGGTGTCTTTTTTCTAGCCATTTGTTATTGGTCCCACAAGGTGTATGGGCATTTTGATTTAAAAATTATTATTCTTTTTTCATCGTTGTTAGCATTTGTTTTAGGTAGGATACAACGTCTGGAAAATTTAAAAAGGAAAGAGTGAAAAATATCTCCAAATAGGAATTCCGAAGTTTTTTTGAAGTTTTTGGCATACAGCCTGTTCAAGGAGGGAAAGGGAGGAGACAATGCCTAAAGATAAGGGACCTACAAGAGATGAAAAAGTTTATGCAGTTATTGAGAGTATCGTTAATGAAATTAAATTAGCAAGACAGATCACCGATATTTATTATCGTTCAGACTATTTAGACTATCAGATCATTCTTGATAATCATTATCATTGCGAAATTCGGGAAAAGCTTATTGAAACTTATTTTGAAAATAAAGATGAGGATATCAAAAGAGAGATTGTTTTTCTTTTAGAACATGCCGAAAAATATGAGGAGTGGGAAGATAAATCACCGCAACAACCAACCAAGCCCCCGGAGTCGGATATTGTAATTGATGATAGTGAGAAATATGATTTTTGAGAAATAGTGTAATTAATCTATGCTCACAAAGGCCTCACGGCATATCCGTGGGGCCCCATCTTAAGTATCCCAATTCACAATTTAATCTGAATTTTTTGTTTGAAAATTTAGGCCCATAAAGATGGGCCTTTTTGTTGATAAGAGGAACTCTCCCTAAGGTGATGATCGGGCTCAATCCTTTCTGGCTAGAACTTAAATGGATAGTGTATACTTGATATAGAGGATAAAATGAAAAGGATAGTGTTGTTATTTATTTTGACCATGCCGTTATCTGGCTGTGCCTTAGCGTTGGTAGGAGCGGGCGTAGGGGCGCATTATTTTGCCAGTCAGCAATCGATTGAGGAAGTTGCCGAGCAGAATAAAACGAATATAGAAAAGTTAGTTTTTGGTATGTCGAAAAGATTTGCGCTTGATATAATGGGGGAGAAGATGGTCAGGGCATATCAAAATGGCAAAGAATTAGTTATCAATAATCCTTACAAGACGGAACTGTTAGAAAAACATGGAAAAAAGTTTGAGATACTTTATTACCTAACTGATCCTAATGGGAATGATAGAATTTTTACTAATGATGAATTTACGCCATTGGTATTTGAGAATGGTATATTGGTTGGCTGGCAATGGAGTGTTTTGAAGAAGAGAATCTTTTCTTAATTTGATGAAAAGGTGAAAAGAAGCAGGGACGGGCTACCCCTAAGGGGTAGCCCGTCCCTTTTTTTAGCAAAAATGATCTTGTTGAGGATAGTCGTGGTAAGAAAGATATGGTAATATGAAGGCAATCTATGGATACAATTGAGCAACAGATTCAAACTATTGGAAAAGAACTTTTAAAATTGGCCCGTCAGGAGGAAGCATCCTTGGCCAAAACTCAGCGATGGGAGAATGCCCTCCTTGACTGGTGCATGGAAAGCCCGGAACTTAAAATAAGAATTTTCCGATTTATTGATGTTTTTCCACAGCTTCCTTCGGCCGATTCGGTTATCCGTCATATTCGAGAATATTTCCCACAAAATGAATATAAACTCCCTCAGGCTCTTCGTACGGGGATTCTTCTGACTCACCCAACCATTCTCACGAAAACAGCAATTCATCATCTGACCCATAACTTATTTTTAAAGATTGCTAAGTTGTTCATCGTGGCTATCAATGAGACTGAAGCTATGAAGGTTTTGAAAGAATTAGATGCCCAAGGCATTACTTGCTCCATTGATCTTTTGGGCGAAAAGACGACGAGTGAACAAGAAGTGGATGATTATTTTAAACGTTATCAAGCTCTCATTCGAGAATTGGGTCAAATGAAATTAGGACCGCACAAACAAAATGTTTCTGTGAAATTGTCCACCTTGGATCCGAATTTTGATCCGATCGATCCTGAAACGACAAGTCAGCGTGTGCGAGCACGTTTACGTGAACTTATTCGTTTGGCTTTGAATAGAGAGGTCTTTATCCATATTGATATGGAGGAATATATTTTACGTGATCTTACATTAAAAATTGTTCGCGATCTTTTAGAAGAAAAAGAATTTAAAAACGGCGTGCCGTTAGGGATCGTTGTGCAAGCGTATTTAAAAGGTGCCCAACAATGCCTTGAGGGAATTCTTACGTGGGCTAAATCATTGGCACAACCTCTCACCATTCGTCTTGTTCGCGGCGCTTATTGGGATCAGGAAATTATGCAGGCTAAAGAATTTAATTGGCCCATTCCCGTTTTCACCCAAAAAAACGAAACTGATGCCACCTTCGAGCATCTGACCCGACGGATTTTAAGGGAAGTCCCCAAAGTCCGTTTGGCCTTAGCGACTCATAATATTCGTTCTATTGCCCATACTATTGCCTTAATCAAATCAAGAAATATAGATTCAAAGTATTACGAGTTTCAATTGCTCTATGGGATGGGAGCACCACTTATGGGCGCTCTGCGTGCGATGAACTATTCACCCAGAATGTACATGCCGATTGGCGATTCCGTATGGGGAATGGCGTATTTGGTGCGTCGACTCTTGGAGAATGTGTCTTCCCAATCGTTTGTGCGTCGAGGAATTCATGAGAAAGCTAATGTGGATGAGGTATTAGCTCCACCCAAGGTGGTCGTGGCACCCAGCAAAGAAAAACCGATACAAAAAATTTTTTTTCAAGAATGTCCGCCGTTGATGTTTTTTGATGTGCAAGTTTGCGAAAATTTTCAACGATCTCTTAAAAGTGTCCGATCTCAATTAGGACAAAGATTACCGTTGGTCATTGATGGAAGACATCAAGAGAAGAGTGAACGATTGAAAACCGTATCACCCAACGATGGAGTCACAGTGATCGCGCACGCTTCGAAAGCAGAGGCTCATGCCGTGAATGAGGCCATTCGTGCGGCGGAAAGCAAATTTTTGTTTTGGGCGAAAAAATCGGTAGAAGAGCGAGCCCAATATTTACGTACGGCCGCCCAATGGATGATGAACAATCGTTATGAATTGGCGGCCATGGAAGTTTTTGAGGCTGGTAAACCTTGGCGGGAAGCGGATGCGGATGTAAAAGAGGCTATTGATTATTTAAATTTTTATGCGTATGCGGCTGAGGAAATTCAGAGAGATCAAAGTTTGAATTCGTTACCACAGGAGTTTAATTCCTTAATGTTAAGACCGAGAGGAGTAACCGTTGTTATCGCGCCTTGGAATTTTCCCATCGCTATTTTGACCGGGATGAGTGCAGCAGCACTGGTTACCGGAAATACGGTGGTGTTAAAGCCTGCCGAGCAATCTGTATTTTGTGGGTGGAAAGTTTTTGAGGCGTACCGGCAGGCAGGAATTCCCGATGGGGTTGTTAATTTTTTGACGGGCGAGGGAGAAACCATCGGGCCACTTTTGGTGGAAGACCCACGGGTGGCGGTGATTGCTTTTACTGGTTCTAAGGCCGTAGGATTAGATATTGCTAAGCGAGCCAATGCCCCCAACAATGTTGGACGCTACCTCAAAAAACTTATCATTGAAATGGGAGGAAAAAACGCTTGTATTGTCGATGAAACCGCGGATTTTGATCAGGCGATTCCGGCGGTTTTACATTCGGCATTTAGTTACGCTGGACAAAAATGCTCCGCGTTATCGCGCTTGATTGTTGTTAATTCTATTTATGAATCTTTTATGTCACGCTTAGTTCAAGCGGCAAAAAGTTTTCCGGTGGGTGACCCGACACAACCCCATGTGAAATGTGGTCCAGTTATTGAAAAAGGTGCTCAGGAGCGAATTTTAGCGGCCATTGAAAAGGGGCGGAAAACCGGCCGCATCCTTTTTCAAGCCGATATAGCGTGTTTGAAAGAAGGATATTATGTTCCCCCAACGATCATTACAGACCTACCAGAAAATTTTTCTTTACTGCAAGAAGAAATATTTGGGCCAGTTTTAACAGCGACACGTGTTAAAACTCTCGATGAAGCTTTACAGAAAGTAAATGATACGGATTTTGCATTAACAGGAGGTATTTTCAGCCGGACCCCATCGCATATAGAACAAGCTAAAAAGGAATTTGAAGTCGGCAATCTATACATTAACCGTTCCATCACCGGTGCTGTCGTTGGTCGGCACCCTTTTGGAGGCTACAACATGTCGGGGACTGGCACGAAAGCAGGAGGGATTAATTATTTGAAAGAATTTTGTATTGAACGGACGATTAGTGAGAACATTTCCCGTCATGGTTTTGCGCCGTTGGAGGAATAATAGTGAAGCGTGATTTGTGAGGTATATCTCGTACCAACGAACGCTTCCCAAGATACTAAGTTATGCAACCCACCATTAAAGTTCAACATCTCAGCAAAATTTTTATTTCCCAGACCAAGGGCTTAAAAGTCATCAAGGCCCTGGATGATGTGAATCTGGAAGTGCAAGAGGCAGAGATTTTAGGAGTTCTCGGACCCAATGGCGCTGGGAAAACGACTTTCCTTAATATCCTTTCCACACTTCTTCTTTCCGACTCAGGCTCAATCGAAATTTTAGGGATCAAGGCTGTAGCGAAAAATTTTTATCAATTAAGGAAATTATTGAATATGTCTTCGGGGTATCCGAATTTTCCTTGGAGTTTAACGGTAGAAGAAAATTTAAAGTTTTATGGTCGGCTTTACGGATTATCATCTCGACAATTAATCCGTAAGATGGAAGAACTCATCGCCATGTTTGGTCTAGAAAAATATGCTAAACAAAGATTCGAAGAATTATCGAGTGGCACCAAACAAAAGCTTGCCTTAGCGAAAGCACTTCTCAATGAACCGAAGATTCTTTTTTTGGATGAACCAACGGTTGGATTAGATCCCGATGTCGCTATAAAAACACGCGAAATTATTATAAAAATTTTTAAGGCATCACGGATCACCATCCTTTTAACCACGCATAATATGAAGGAAGCGGAACTCTTATGCCAAAGAATCGCTTTTATCAAACAAGGGCGAATCATAAAGCTTGCCACGCCTCAGGAATTAAAAAAGACACAAGGGAAACAAGATCTCGAGGAGGTTTTCATTGAGTTAGCGCATGGGAAAGTAGCAACCCTTGATGAAAAACCCAGCACAGAATCCACAATAATACAACAAGATATTAGTGAAGAGGGCAATATGAGCAAGCACATTCATGATAATGCCTTTAAAATGATAACGGCATGGCTCAATCGCTGTTTCGCCTTTTCCTATCGGAATTTTCTTTTTGCCATGAGAAATGTATTTGCGTTTGCCGAACTGGTCTTTTGGCCATTTGTGACATTGATTTCCATTGGCCTTCTGGGAAATTTTTTGCAATTGAAAGAGAATGCCTTGGCATTTGTGCTAACAGGAGCCATTGCGGGAGGAGTCCTTCAAGTCACTCAGTTGGATGTGGCCTACAGTTTGCTTTATGAAGTATGGTCCAAGAGTATGAAGCACACCCTTCTAACACCCATTGGGATAACGGAGCATTTATTTGGTTCTTGGATGATTGGCATCTTAAGAGGTTGTGCGATTTTTTCTATCTTAGGATTATCGGCCATCGGCCTTTTTGGTTTTCATTTTCCATCGGTTAAGGTAACGATTATTTTCCTCGTAGGAATTTTTTGTTGTGCTTTTTTGATAGGGCTTTTGGTGAGCTTTCTTATTCTTATCTTTGGTCAGAAGGCGGAAATTACCGCCTGGATGTTTTCGTATTTATTTATGCTTTTATGTGGAATTTATTATCCGATTGAAACTTTGCCTAAATTTTTTTATTATTTGGCACAGATCATTCCCTTGACGTATTTTTTGGAATATTTTCGACAAAATTTTGGATTCCCTATCGGAATGAATTACGGTTTAATCAAAGGATTTAGTCTCATCATTTTATATTTCGTTTTAGGCCTGCTGATGATGAAATGTGCATTTAATCAGGCGAGGAAGAAGGGAATCATTGTACGGTTATCGGAATGAATTTGGAAAAATTTTCTCTTCCAAAATTATTTTCTCCCCAAGAAAAACTGTCCTAGTTTGTCCCACTGTAAGGTATTGACTAAAAATTAAATTCATGTTAATGTATCTGCCTCGTCGACATTACTCGTTGGGGGATGATATCGACGAAATTCCTTAAAGCTAGAGAAGGGAGGCAACAAGAGGATGGATCCAAAACATTTAATGGAATCGATATGCGCATTGATGGTTGTTCTTTTTTATGCCCTGATTTGCTTAGTGATTCCTGCCTTTTTTACACAGATCATCTTTAAACATGGTCAATGGTTAGCGTGGTGTATTGTGTACTTGGCAACGGCGATGGCAGCGGGGCAGGCGATTAAAGACTATAAAGTAGATCGATTCATCAATCGATGGATGCGAAAAAAGTTTGGAGTGAGGATTTTTTCGTAAAACGCCACCAACTACCTACCCCATTCCCCTCATAATCTTTTAAGAGTAAAAGAAAAGACCAGAGAACTGTGTTTTTCACAGCATCAGATGCCACGGATTTTGCCCGTGGTTTGATGCAGCCCCAGCTCTCCTTAAATGAGAAGAAGAATTCAGAGGAAGCTGGGACACCGCGAAGCAGTGCCGCTACGCAGGCAGTCCTCACTTCCTCTGAAAAATTAAGGAAAGTGAGGGCAGTACTTGCCCGTGGTCATGCCACGGGCAAGTGGCGACCCGAAGGGTCGTCCCTTGACACAGATAATTCTTTTCTATTTTTACCTTGCCCGAAAATGCCTTCAAAGTTAGAATATGTTTTAGGTTTTAGTCTTTCTCAATGAACACCCTAGAGTTGTACGATTCCTATCCTTTCAAGAGGTAAATTTAATGCCTTCACAAATAAAATTTACCAGATTTGAGCATGCCTCGGTCATCCGAAAATTTACGATTGTTTTTGTTTTAATGTCGATCCTTCCTTTGGGTATTCTTTATTATTTGTATATTCAAATAAAAGAAAATGGCCAAATTAAAATAAATGAATCCGAATTTAATCTGACACTTTGTTTTGTGGCAGTAGGCATTTTGGTTGGTTATTTAGTGATGAGAGGTATTCTGCAGAAATTAATTGATATTACCAAAGAAGGGAAAGAGACTCTTGAGGAAGTATTCGGTCCTCATAAATTTCGTGAGCTCACGGAAGATAATGACGAGGTTTCCTTTTTATCCCGCACCTTTAATGAGATCACCTTTTATATAGAAGAAAAAATTAAGAGATTGGAGTCTACTAAAAAATCATTACATTCAGTTCTGACCAAGTTGGGGCAGGGGATTTCCGTTATAGAAAATATCAATAGTTTTTTGGATTTGATTGTAGAAACCCTGGTGGAGGCATTTTCATCTAAAGGGGGGATTTTACTTTTGGTCGATGAGAAAAATAACGAAATGTACTCTACAACCATTTACGGAGGAGGACATAATTTCAAAAATGAGATCAGGATGAAAATAGATGGGAATATATTTAGTTCGGTTTTAAGGACTAAAACGTCACGTATTATTTCTGATGTCTACTGGGGTGCTTCCACCTCTAAGGAACAATTATCTCTTTTGGTCCCTCCAATTTTGTGTTCTCCGTTTATCTTGCATGATAAAGTTTTAGGGATCATAGCTCTAAGTCGACGCGTCTTTGATGATCACTACACGGAAGAAGATTTGCGATTACTTTCTGATATTGCCTCCCAAACAGCGGTAGCCGTGGAGCACGCCAGATTAAACGAAAATGTAGACAAGACTTATCTTGAGACCATGTCCGCCTTGGCCTTAGCGGTTCAGGTTAAAGATGGGTATAGAAGTGGTCACTTAGAACGAGTCGCGAATTATGCCGTAAGAATCGGGAAAAAGTTAAAATTAAGTGAAGAAGATTTACAAGTGTTGAAAGACGGCGCTCGGTTGCATGACATTGGTAAGGTCGGAATTGTTGAGGATATTTTACTTAAACCATCCCAATTGAATCCTCGGGAATGGGAGATTTTAAAAAAGCACGCGGAGATGGGAGAAGGTATTGTTAAACCCCTGAGGTCGTTTAAAAAATTGTGTGATGTCATCCGTCATCATCATGAACGCTTTGATGGCACTGGCTATCCGGATGGCTTGAAGGGGGAAGAGATTAGCCTCTTAGCGAGGATATTAAGTGTGGCAGATGTCTTTGATGCCTTGACTTCGGATCGGCCGTATCGTCGAGCATTCTCTTTTGAAGATGCCAAAAAGGAATTGATGAAGATGAAAGAAAAACTTGATTCTAACGTGGTTGATACTTTTTTAGAAATACTTAATGAAGACATTCTTTTAAGATCATGAATCCCTTCCATACTTGTGTTATTGTAGGATTCGCTACTTTAATCAAGACAATTTATACTTCAGTTGAGATTATTTTTTTGGAAAAAATTTGAAAGTCGAGGAGTAAGAATTGAGAAAATTTGTAAAGGCGTTTCTGTTGGGAATAATTCTCGTGGAATTATTAAGTGGATGTTATTTGTTTCCCTCCGATAAATATAAATATAAGGGTAAAGGTTTTTCGGTTAAATTCCCTATTGGATGGAAAAAGATTAAACAACCAGCTGACCCAGGTGTAATTTTTACCTCCACCTTCAAACCTCATTCCGTGACCTTTATCACTCCTCAGGAAATTTCGTATTTTAATCGTTATGCAGACCAAATTGATCAAATCCCGGAGGCCAGTATTTCTGTATATGCCAATAAATTATCCGCATCTATTTGGCTTGAGGATGAGTTTAATAATATCCTCGAAGCTTTATCTAAACACGCTCATATCCTTGATCACGGACAAGTCACGATTGATAATCAAATTGCCGATTGGCTTATTTACCGTTATGATGAGATTCCTACCATTACTTTAGAATTCTATATCGTTACTGACTTTAATATCTTTTATAAAATTATTTATTCCACACATGTTGATAAATTTAAAACCTACCGAGATCAGTTTGAAGTAATGAAAGCAAGTTTTAAAATAGAACCATGGTTTTAAAAATCGTCTAAAGATGAGAGAAACTACATTCCCTGTCGTAAATATCAAATCAAACCTAAAGAACACTGAATTTACTTTACTTCACCCCCATTAAAGGCTACTCTTAAATTTCAATCACAGAATAGACGCTAACGAAGAGTATCTATTGACAGCCAATGTATTTTGTATAAAATATGGTTACCATAGATTTCTGTATTTCTTGAAATAACCTATGAAGAGCAGAGTTAGCGGATAGATCATTTTAGGAGGTGACTAATATGTTTTCTTTACAGATGAGGATGTGGCTTTTGTTAGGTACATTGTTTGCAATTATCTATGCCGTCATCGTTATGGCCGGAACTTATTTAGGGGTAGGTAATTTTCATTTTTATTTAATGATTTCCCTGGTGATGATGTTTATTCAGTATATGATAGGGCCGAAAGTAGTGGAATGGTCGATGCGGGTCCGGTATATCAAACGCGAGGAAAATCCTTATCTCTATGACATCATTGAGGACCAAGCTAAAAAAGCAGGGATTCCTATGCCCAGAGTTTGTGTGGCTGAGGTGGCGATTCCTAATGCTTTTGCCTTTGGTCGAAGTCAAAGGGATGGTCGCGTATGCGTGACGCAAGGTGTCATGCAATTATTAAGTGAAGAAGAATTAAGAGCCGTGATTGGCCACGAAATTACGCATTTACGAAATCGGGATGTTTTAACGATTACATTATTGTCGGTTATCCCCATCGTTATGTACCGTTTGGCGTGGCATTTTTTGTATTACGGCGGTGGACGAAGAAACGATCGAGGAAATAACACGGCTCTTTTAGGTTTCGTAGCTTTTCTTTTCTATTTCATTACTAACTTATTAGTTCTTTATGCCTCTCGCATACGTGAATATTTTGCTGATCGCGGATCTATTCAGTTAGGTAATCAGCCCGCGGCTTTGGCTTCGGCTCTTTATAAACTGGTTTATGGCTCCGCTCGATTGGGGAAAGATTCTTTAAAAGAAGCGGAAGGATTAAAAGCCTTCTTTATGAATGACCCTTCCCGAGCTTTGGAAGAAATCCGAGAATTAAGCCAGCTGGATTTGGATCGCAGTGGTACGATTGATACCGATGAGTTAATTTTGTTACGTAGTAAAAAGCTTCAATTAAGTTTTGGTGATCGATTACTCGAGGCTTTGAGTACGCATCCGAACATGCTTAAGCGTATCCAACAGTTGTCACAATATAATGGTTAAGTTAAGACTTTTATTGCCCTTTTAAAAAATTCTTGACATTTTTCTGATTTTTTTGTATCGTATGTGTCTACTAGACGGGTTAGATAAAGTGGATGAATGATTTTGCGAGGAGGATAGGTAGTAAATTAAATATTGATGAAGTGGAAGTAGAGTAGGTCAAATATTTTTTTTCCCTCAAATTAGCACTTATTATAAATGAGTGCTAAGGGAAAATTTTCAAATAGTTTTTAATCCATAAATTAATTAAGTAAAAATTATTTTTTAAAAAAGGAGGATTGAATTATGGATATCAAACCATTAGCTGACAGAATTATTGTCAAACAACTCGAGGCCGAAGAAAAAACAAAAGGTGGCATTGTTTTACCCGACACGGCTAAAGAAAAACCCCAAGAGGGAAAAGTCGTTGCGATTGGTAAGGGAAAAGTTTTGGAGAGCGGTCAAGTTCAACCCATCGAAGTAAAAGTGGGTGACCGTATTTTGTATGCTAAATATAGTGGTACAGAAATTACCGCTAAAAATGGCGAAGAGTACTTGATAATCAAAGAAGACGATGTCTTGGCGGTGGTCAAATAGCAATGGGTTTACGATTGTTAAAGTTAAACTATATTAATTTTTTAGCATAAAAAGTTAAGGAGGACGGTAAATATGGCAAAACAACTTTTATTTAATGACGCAGCAAGGCGTGCTATCCTGCAGGGGGTTGAGAAACTCTCCAAGGCCGTCAAAGTGACGCTGGGTCCGAAAGGACGCAATGTCATTTTGGACAAAAAGTTTGGCTCCCCAACCATTACCAAAGACGGAGTAACGGTTGCGAAAGAAATTGAACTGGAAGATCCCTATGAAAATATGGGCGCGCAAATGGTTAAGGAAGTTGCTGAGAAAACTTCCGATAACGCCGGCGATGGAACTACAACCGCAACGATTTTAGCCGAGGCGATTTATCGCGAGGGGCTCAAAAACGTCACGGCCGGTGCTAATCCGATGTCGTTAAAGCGTGGTATTGATGCGGCGGTGGAAAGGGTTGTAGAGGAACTTAAGAATTTTTCTAAGAAAGTTGATAATAAGAATACCAAAGAAGTTGAACAGGTCGCTTCAATTTCTGCCAATAATGATGCAACAATTGGAAAGATCATTTCCGAAGCTTTCGAGAAAGTTGGGAAAGATGGGGTTATTACCGTTGAGGAAGGAAAATCACTTGCTACCGAGCTTAAGGTTGTTGAGGGTATGCAGTTTGATCAAGAGTACCTTTCTCCTTATTT
>JAHFGK010000185.1:443-4442 GCA_023247475.1 Candidatus Omnitrophota bacterium | reverse complement strand
TTACAACTGGTAAGCCAATGCTGGTATGTTCCAACACGGCAAGAATGCTTAATGCTACCAGATTGCAAAGACATTTTGAGGTTCAAGGAAACCTTTCCATCCACTATGGCCCATTCGCCTGTGGACCGCAGGCATCTGTTTCTAATGGGGAAGGAAAAGTGGGAGGGTGTTGTTAGAAAAAGTCACAAAGGCACATGTCACAGGTCCCATATTGGGAATAAAAAGGAATTTTTTAGGGTGACCTGTAACTTTGTGACCTTGTGACATTGTGACCTTAAGATATGCTCGACGTCATCATTCCTGTCTATAACGAAGAAAAAATTTTACTCCAGAAGAAAGATTATTACCAGAGTCTTCGACATAAAGCCCGAGTGATTTTTGTTGATGGAGGGAGTACGGACCGCACGGTCGAAATCGCAAAAAATTTTGGAGAGGTTATAGCTTCTGAACGCGGCCGAGCTCTCCAGATGAACAAAGGGGTTCAAATATCCAATGCTGAATATATTTTATTTTTACATGTGGATACATATATATATAGAGTGGGAGCCCTGGATAAAGTGACAGGGGTATTGAGTAACGGCATTTGCGGTGGTTGTTTTACCATGAACATAGAGGATTCACGGCGTATATTCAGAATATTTGAATGGATCGTCAATTTCCGGGCTAAATATTGGGGGGTCATGGATGGTGATCTAGGACTTTTTGTTAAGCGAAGCGTTTTTGATAACGTGGGGCAGTTCGATTCTTTGCCCATCATGGAAGATATTTTGTTTTCCAAGAAATTGCGTAAAGAAGGGAAATGGGCTGTTTTACCTGACCGTATTCTTGTTTCCAGCCGTAAATGGGATGAGAAGGGATTTCTTAAGACTTTTGTTCAATATTGCCGGGCGTATGTTGGATTTTGGTTTAAACTGCCATTGGGGAAAGAATATAACCGTGCCAGAAAACAATAAAAATTTCTGCTTAATCATTTTTGCTCGGGAGCCTGAAGAAGGGAAAGTCAAGACGCGGTTACTGGACGAGCTATCAGTTTCGGTGGTGACGAAGTTATATAGAAATTTTGCGGAAGATGTTTTGATGCTTGCCAAAAAAGTTCACTGTCAAAAACGAATGGTTTATTACACAAGTTCGAATTTGAACTTACCATTTCTAAGCAAATTTAAAAACGATTTTACTTTAAGAAAGCAAAAGGGAAAAGATTTGGGCGAGAGGATGTATGCCGCATTTAAAGAAAGTCAAAGGCAAGGTTTTGAACATACCGTCATTATTGGAACGGATTGTTTAACTTTAACGGTAGGGGATATTGAGAACGCATTTCAAAAATTGCAAAGTCATGATTGTGTGTTGGGGCCTTGTCCAGATGGCGGTTATTATCTAATTGGATTGAATGAGCCCATCCAAGATTTATTTTTGAATATTCCTTGGAGCACCCCGGATGTTTTGAGTTTAACTTTGGATAGGATTAAGCTGCTTAAAAAGAAAGTATTCTTTCTTGAAGAAAGAGAAGATATTGATACGATTGAAGATCTTAAAAGAGTTGGTCAATATTTTGAAAAACAAGGTTTTAAAAACTATACAGCTTTGGCCCTGGAATCGATCAAGAAGAATTCAAGTTTTTTAGTTTAATCATTGTTTTGATGTTATACTTTTTAGGGAGTGAGGAATTATTATGCGGCTTAAAACGATAAACAAAGAAGACACCTACTCAGAAAGACCTTGGGGAAATTATATTAAACTTTATCAGGAAGCTGGGGTTTGGGTTAAACGTGTGGAGGTTAAACCCGGCCATCGCCTGAGCCTGCAAAAGCATTCCCATCGTTCGGAAAAATGGATTATTGTCACCGGAGAAGGATTTGTGATTGTTGACAACCAAAAAATTCCTGTTCGCGCAGGTACGATTATCGATGTCCCCTTGGGTGCTGTTCACCGGATCGGTAATAACAGAAAACAGAGACTTGTCTTTATCGAAGTCGCCTGTGGAGATTATCTGTCGGAAGGCGATATCATCCGCCTGCAGGATGATTATCATAGGAATAAAAAGGCAGTGAAGCGAAGAAGCAAGAAAGCGAAAAAGTAGCTTTATTTGTCTTCTGGGATATACCTAAGTAGTTCTTCCTATCTAGAAAATTCTACGCTGTATTCAGAATTCAGGACGCCGAATAAGTTGATTTCCTAAAAATAAATTATTGTTTCCTTAAATAGGAAGGGTAGATCTTTAATTTCTGTCGGTACTTACTAATGGTGCGGCGGGCGATTTTCATTCCCTTTTGTTCAAAATGTGTTTGAATATCTTGATCAGAAAGAGGTGAAGATTTTTTTTCCGCATCAATCAGATTCTTAATCTCTTCCTTAATGCAGCGGTTGGATACAATGCCATCCTTATTTTCCGTTGATACCCCTTGAGAAAATAAAAATTTTATAGGATATAAGCCTTGGGGAGAATCTAAGTATTTGTTGTTGATGGCACGACTAATGGTAGATTCATTGCGGTTAATGGCCACAGCAACATCTTTTAAGGTCATCGGTATTAGTGCGGAAGGACCGGATTTGAAAAATGGTTTTTGTTTATCTAGTATAAACTTTGCGATTTCACGCAGTGTCTGTCCTCGCTGTTCAACACTTTTTATAAATTGAATAGCATTTTTTAATTTCTCACGAATAAATTCCTTTTCATGTTCCCGCAAATTATTTTGCTGGAGTAATCTTTGATAAAGAGGATTAATCCGTAATGAGTGAATACCTTCTTGGTTCACGTGGATTTGATAACCGTGGTCTGGATCTTTAGTGATGAAGATATCTGGTTTAATATAGATATTGGCGCCAATGGGGCGGAAGTTTCGAGCGGGTCTAGGATCAAGAGAGGATATAATCTTTACGGCATTCTTGACCTCTTCTACCAAACTTCCCAATTTTTTTGCGATTTCCGAATATTTTTTCTGTCCTAATTCCGGAAGGCACTCCGCGATGATTCGGTCGACCAAGTCATTTTGTCCATTAACTCTATTTTTTGCTTGAATCAGTAAACACTCTTTCAGATCCCGAGAGGCAATACCTTTGGGCGCAAAGTCTTGGATAACCTTCAATATGTGTTCAACAAGTTCCTTATCATCCACTCCAGCATTCTTACAAATTTCATCGATATTTGTTTTTAAATAGCCATCCTCATCAATATCACCAATAATTAGCTCACCTATTTCCCGCTGCAGAGGGTCAGATAATTCAATATGTAATTGTTGAATGAGTTGATCTTCCAGGCTTACTTCTCTAGTAATAGGTCTTTCTTCAAAGGTCTCATCATTACTGTATTCTTCATCATAAGGCAGATTGGGAATATCATAAATTTTTTCAATTCTTTGTCGTACTTCGGCATCCCATGAATTCTGGAAGGAATCTGGGGTGTCCTCATCAACTTCCAAAAGGGGATTATTTTGCAATTCTTGCTCAATAACCATATTTAATTCTGCTATTGGCAAAAGCAGAACTCCAATCGATTGTTGGATTACCGGAGCAAGAATAAGTTTTTGAACTTGCGCTGGAGAGAGCTTTATTTTCATGCAAAAAGTATACCACATTAAAATAAAATCAACAAATTTATTTTATTTGGCACTAAAGTACCTTGTTTTAAATCAGTTGCGGATAAATTTAAACCTTGCTAAACAACTGCTAGACTAAAGTTTCCATAATTGTCGTGGTCTGTCATAGACAGTTATGTTTATTCTTTTAAACAAATGGCAAGGGGGCATCTGTCTGGATATTTTATTGGGGAATATTTTTAATCCATAACTCATTGATAATTAAAATGTTACGAGCCTGCAAGAAAAATATTGACTTTATTTTTCTGCTTTGGCATAATAATTGCTCTAATCTCAACGACTGAGTGAACCAGATTTATTCTAGGAATTAACTTGAGATTAAATTTAATGTCATAGATTAACCGGAAGTTAAGAGGAGGAGGACAAAGTGGGAAAGAGGATGACCATTACAGAAGTAGCAAAAGTT
>JAHFGK010000185.1:0-433 GCA_023247475.1 Candidatus Omnitrophota bacterium | reverse complement strand
AGACCCTAGCCAGATGGGAGAGAGATGGCAAAATCAAAAAGCCAAAGCGTGACTGGCGTGGTTGGCGTGTATATGACGAACAGGATCTTTCGCAAATTAAAGAATTTCATGAAACACTTTTTGAGTTTTGATGCCAATGAATTTTATTATCCAGGGAGGAATGATATGAAGATAATGAAGAAAAACAAAGTCAGTATGTGTTTGTTAATTCTATGGATTGGGCTTACTGCTCATGTAGCGAATGCACAAAATTTTGCAAAGACAGCTTCAGGAGTATCATCAGCAGGATCGGAAGAAGAGGAATTGTTGACTGACAGACAATTGCACGCCCTCGCGGTTACACCGGAACAAGAGAATCAAATCCAACCTTCGTCTACTTCTCAACCTTCTCCAGAAATGGCTACGGAAGGATCCAGTACCTATACCTTAAGCA
>JAHFGK010000026.1 GCA_023247475.1 Candidatus Omnitrophota bacterium | reverse complement strand
TCGATATATTGAGTGATAGTGGGATCAACTGGTTAGATATCGATGTGCTCTCGAAGGCAGGGATCAATTGGTTAGATGTGGATGTGTTAAGTGATGCAGGAATTAACTGGATAGATATTGACGTGCTCAGTGACACTGGAATCAATTGGTTGGATATTGATGTTCTTAGTGACAGTGGGATCAACTGGGTCAGTGTAAGTGATTTATCGACAGCCGGGATCAACTGGGGAGATATCGATATATTGAGTGATAGTGGTATCAACTGGTTGGATATCGATGTTCTTTCGAAGACTGGGATAAACTGGTTGGATATTGATATGTTAAGTGATGCGGGGATTAACTGGGTGGACTTGGATGTGTTAAGTGATATTGGAATTAACTGGTTGGATGTGGATATATTTAGTGATGCAGGGATAAATTGGTTAAATGTTGCTGATTTATCAACTGCGGGGATCAACTGGTTAGATATTGATGTGTTAAGTGATACCGGGATCAACTGGGTAGATTTGGATGTGTTAAGTGATGTGGGAATTAACTGGATTGATTTGGATGTGTTAAGTGATGCCGGGGTTAATTGGCTGGATATCGATGTGTTAAGTGATATAGGAATAAACTGGCTAGATGTGGATGTGCTCAGTGATGCGGGGATTAATTGGTTAAATGTTGCCGATTTGTCAACCGCGGGAATCAACTGGTTAGACATTGATGTGTTAAGTGATACAGGAATTAATTGGGTAGATTTGAATGTGTTAAGTAATGTGGGAATTAACTGGATTGATTTGGATGTGTTAAGTGATGCCGGGGCTAATTGGCTGGATATCGATGTGTTAAGTGATACAGGAATAAACTGGCTAGATGTGGATGTGCTCAGTGATGCGGGGATTAATTGGTTAAATGTTGCCGATTTGTCAACCGCGGGAATCAACTGGTTAGACATTGATGTGTTAAGTGATACAGGAATTAACTGGGTAGATTTGGATGTGTTAAGTAATGTGGGAATTAACTGGATTGATTTGGATGTGTTAAGTGATAGTGGGGTGAATTGGCAGGATATTGATGTATTAAGTGATTCAGGGATCAACTGGTTAGATGTGGATATTCTCGGTGATGCCGGGATTAATTGGGCTAATATCGGTGAAATGACGACCTCGGGAGTTAATTGGAATAATGTCAGTGAGATGGCACAAGTAGGAATCAATTGGAATAATATTGGAGAATTAAGTGGTGCAGGCATCAATTGGACTGATGTTAATGCGCTTACAACTGCTGGCATTAACTGGTCTGATATGCAAGCATTAAGCTCAACGGGTATAAACTGGATCAATATTAATGATTTAACCGTTGCGGGGATCAATTGGGTAGATATTAATGCTTTAAGTACCGCGGGAATTAATTGGAGCGAAATTGACATTTTAAGTGATACTGGGATCAATTGGACCGATTTAGATTCAATGACTAAGGCCGGTATTAATTGGGCTGATTTAGATATAATGACCGATGCTGGGATTAACTGGATTGATATCGATGTGTTGAGTGATACGGGAATTAACTGGTTAGATTTAAGTGTTATGGGGACAGCAGGCGTTAATTGGTATGATATAGCTTATATGTCGGGAGTGGGAATTAATTGGGGAGATACGGGTGCTTCAAGTACTTCTGGGATCAACTGGAGTGATATAGCCTCTATGAGTGCAGCAAGTATTAATTGGGGCGACATTAAATATTTAGCGGATAATTCTCGGACATTGGTAAGTAATGTAGCCAGTATCTTGACAGCCGTTAATTCTTTAAATACCCTTATTGGGACAACGAGTGATACCTCAACCACTAATACATTGTTTGGTAAAGTTGCGCAAGTGTACGCTGGTGTCCAGTCCATTGGTGGAAGTGCAACGATGGGTACCGATATTTCAACAATCTTAACAAAAGTGAATACCCTCACTACTAATGTAGGATCTTCATCGGATGCCTCTACCGCCACCACCGTTTTTGGGAACTTAAAAGCCGTTTCCGGTTATGTCGATACTGTTGAGACCTCGATCGGCGCATCCACTGATACGACTGCAACGACGATTTTTGGTTCTTTGTCGAATCTGTCAACAATCAAAGACAACGTTGATAAAGCGAAAAGCAGTGCCGAATCTGTCCTTTCCGAAGCTCAAGGTCTTAGAACCGAACTCGGTGCTAAAGGGAAAACCCCAGTTGTCTATGAGAAAATTAAAGCACTAGAAGCTTCGGTTAAAGAATTGAAGGAAGCTGTTTCGACCATGTCTGAGAGTCAGATCAAAACTAGCAGGGTAGCCGGTGATATTCTTGGGACTCTAACTAACTTCGTGAATGAAAGTGCTAAGGCGGTCGGGTTGGGAGGGAATAATGCCCTCAATGTCACCCAATTATCCGAAGAAGAAACTAAACAAGAAGATAAAGTATATGAAAAGATCGATGAAATTAATGCGAAATTGGCTGCGATTAGAAAAGCAGTCGAAGGAGAAGATGTCGTTGTCGAGACGTGGTTTGAATCTGGGGAGTAAAGATCTATGAGATCAGTTTATTTAAATATATTCAAAGATCATCAACATCGGGAATTGGTAAGCCGAGTTCCACATCCAAGAGGTATCAACCCTAGGCTGTGGATGGCGGCAACAGTCTTTGTTCTATTATCTCTTTTGATGTTCCTGAACACGGATAAGGCCTATGCTCAGGCTTCTATAAATATAAAATTGGTTGCGGTGAATTCCACGGATGAACCCAAGAAACTTCCCGTCAAATTCTATTTACCAAAAGAATTGGAACCGGACGATATCATTAATTTAGGGAATTTTAAAATGGAGTATGACGTGGATAAGAGTCTTTATTATATTCATGATGAAGTTGACTTCCAACCCAAGGAATCGAAAACATTTAAGATAGCTACAAAAGATGTTTGGAAGATTACACAAGAAGAAATCGATCTATTGAAAAAACAATTGGAAGAAAGTCTATCCTTGTTAGAAAAAACTCCTACTTACGAAGCAGCTAAGCAAAGGGAAGAAGAGACTATTAAACAGATTGACTATATTTACTCCAAGCAAAAGGATTATCCTAATGATGTTGGACGGCGGATAGAACAATATCGTGCGTATGTTAATCAATTGGAAGAAGTAAAGAAAGAGGTTTTCTCTATTGATTATCTGGAGAAAGCAGCAAAATCGCAGGAGGAAAATAAACCAATTAATAAGACAATTAAATTTATTATTGAAGTTAAAAATCCTTCTGATAAGGAAGAAAGAACGGTTAAAGAAAAACATTATCTACCAAAAGAAATTCGGGAGGAAAATATTGTTGATTCTCAAGGTCTTGAATTTCGGTTTGATGAAAAGAAAGATAAAGGATATTTAGCGAAAGAGGAAACTTTGATCCCCGGGGAAGTTAAGAAATACACCGTTGTTTTAAAAGATATTTGGAATATACCCGTAAATAAAACTGAAGAGCTTCGGGCGCGAGCTAAGGAAGCTATGGATGAACTTGCCAACTCTATATACTCAAAGAGCGCTGATTTCCTGTTTGAGAAGATTCAGAGGAAGTTAGATCAAATTACTACTTCTCAAAGTACAAAAAGTGTAGCCAAAGAACATATTGGGATATTTCGTGTCAATGAGAACCGTTACAAAGAAGCCAAAGATGATGTGGACAAATTGGAAAATATGTTGGCTATTGTTAGAGCTAAGAAGCTAAAGGAACTCGAACAAGGGAAGGTCAAAAATATTTTGCAGAAATTAAAAGCCTTGCGCGGACTGGCGGCACTTTCGGATGCTATTTTTAAGAAAAGACTTTCCATGAATACGACATGGAAAATTATTATTACCACATTACTTTTCGTAGGATTTTTTACCGGCCTCCATTTCTTTGTGTGGTTGAAGAGATCGGCCGTGATGGGAGAGGAGCAAGGCCCTAAACCAGGTGAGTCGATAAAAGAAGTTCCTAAACCTGGTTCCGAACAAAAGCAGCCAGCATGAGTGTACGGGTAAAAAATGTTTTACAAAGAAAATAATCGTCGAATTTTGCTGAGAATTTTTATTTTCTAATAGTATTGCTAATTGATTTTGTTATAATCACAGCGAAGGATATCACGGGCTTTTCCGTGGTATCCGAAGCAGTACCCCAAGAGAAGGGCGAGTGAAGAATGACTGAATTAAGATATACCGAAGAAGGAAATATCCGCGTTATTCGCGGAAGTATTGTTATTGTGGAAGGTTTCAAGAATTGTCTCAGCGGTCAGGTGGTGAAATTCGGTTATGGAACCAGGGGGATCATCATTGGTTTTGATGAACACGAAGCCCAAGTGCTTCTCATCCGACAACAAGAAAAACTGAAAACAGGGGATAAGGTCGTTGCTACTTTGGAAGCATTTGAGACAATTGTTGGGGATAAATTTATAGGCCGTATCCTTAATCCTCTGGGAGAAGCATTAGATGGGTTAGGTCCGCTAGAATATGACACCAAACGCCCTATTTTTATTGATGCCCCGTCCATTTTAAAGAGAAAAGTTCTAAATAAAACTTTGGAAACAGGAGTCAAAGTTATTGATACGATGATCCCGGTTGGTTTCGGTCAGCGAGAACTTATTCTGGGAGATAAAATGACAGGAAAAACTACCATATGTACCGACACCATTATTAACCAAAAGCATACGGGAGTTATTTGTATCTATTGTTGTATTGGAAAATCGCAATCTTCTTTAGGAAAAGTTGTCCAACTACTTATCGATCATGATTGTTTTAAATACACCGTTATTGTTGCTGCGACAGCTGCAGCTCCCTCGGGACAACTCTATTTATCTCCTTATGTTGCTTGTGCGATCGGAGAGCATTATATGTATCAAGGAAAAAATGTCTTTGTGGCCTTTGATGACTTGACCAAACACGCCTGGGCGTATCGTGAGATATCGCTGCTTTTAGGCCGTGCTCCCGGACGAGACTCCTATCCGGGGGACATTTTCTATTTGCACTCTAAAATGGTGGAACGGGCGGCTTATTTATCGGATGATCTGGGTGGTGGTTCCATGACGCATTTTCCTATTGTGGAAACGCTGGAAGGAGATTTAACTGGCTATGTCCAATCGAATCTTGTCTCTATGACCGACGGACAGCTTTACTTTAGTACTCCTCTTTTTGCCGAAGGACAACGACCAGCCATTGATCTCGGGCTATCTGTTTCTCGGGTGGGGAGCAAAGTGCAATGGTCAGCGGTTAAGAAACTCAGTGGTGCTCTGCGTTTGGAATATCTCCAATACCGTGAAGTTTTGCGGGTCTCGAAACTGAAAACCTCGGGACAGTCCGAAGAAGCTGAAGAACAGATGAAAAAGGGCGGGATTCTTTCCGAACTGTTAAAACAAGACCGAGATAAACCTATTCCTCTGGAGGGAATGATTCTGATTTTATATGCTTATAATAAAAAATATTTACATGAGATGATGCTTGATGAGGTTATTAAATTCCAGAATGAAATATTTGATTATGCTCAAGCCCGAATTCCCGAAGTAATTAAAACATTACGTGAGAAAAAAGCTCTAGATGAGAATATGACGAAGGTCTTCGATGATCTATTGGCGCAATATATAAAGGAAGTTAAGGCTAAGCGACCCAAGGAAGAAGTTGAAGAAGAGGAATCAAAAATTGGTGTGGATGTATTAGATCAAGCCACCACCAAGAAGTAATTGCAATGGTAACGTATAAGGCCACATTTAAGATATCCATCATGACCCCGGAAGCGCTTCTTTATCAGAATGAAGTCGAGAGTGCCTTTTTTACCGGCGATAAAGGAGAATTTGAGCTTTTACCTTATCATTATCCTCTTCTGAGTGTTTTGAGCAAAGGGAATATTATTCTCAATTGGAAAGAAGCTGTGCCCATAAAGTTTGGCATTGTGAAGTTTTTTGCGAACGATTGCATCGTTCTCGTTGAAGAAATCGAAAGAATTCGGCATAAAGCAGCCAAGAAAGAGGAGGACATTGTTATTGATGCGGACTCTAAAGTTTGACATTAAAATGTCTATAAGACCTCCAGTCAGTACTTTTTCTCTGTAACAAGGAGGTGCTATGAATTGGGCAGAAACTTTTCTTATCATCACAATTATGATGATTTCTGTCTTGGGGCCGTCGGTTGTTATCGCTCTTTTGGGATATTCGGTTATTAAAGCCCTAAGTCGAAATCCTTCCGCAGCATCAAAGATATTTATGGGGATGATGGTCATGCTTATCTTTGTGGAAGCGATATCGATCATTGCTATCCTGATTGTTTTTCAGTTATTCGGGGGAAAAACGTAAAAGATGAGAAGTTTTTATGGGGACAAATATTAATAAAGGGTAGAAATCGATTATGTGGGGAGCCAGTCTTGTCTTTGTAACGATATTCTTTGTGGTTTTAGCTATACCGTGCATTGGCATAGGTTGGTTGGGATGGCGAACAATTAATAAGTTAGGACAATTCCCCAGCAAGACGCCGGCGATCCAAACAGGTATTTTACTAAAACTTATTATTATTGAAATAGTTTCTGTCGCCTTACTATTAATGTTTTATAAAATTCTTCAGTGAGTTAAGAAGAAGGAGTTAACCCTTATGAGTTTACAACTAATATTACAGGTATTTATTTTGCAAACTTTAGTTTTTGGCTTGTTTATTTTTCTTTTTAAGAAGATTTTATTTGATAACGCCCAAGGGGCTGTCAATCGGCTTAATCGGGAAACTGAAGCGGTTAGGACTAAACAGTCAGAGCTCAATGAGAAGATTAAACAAGCTAATGAGGAGTTAGAGAAAAGAAAAAAAGAAGCTGATACTCTAGTACTCAAAATGAAAGAAGAAGCCGAAGGAAAGGCTCGCGAAGAACGGGAGAAACTTGTTAATAAAGCCAGACAGGAAAGTGAAGAGATTCTGGCAAAAGCCCAAAGAACCAAAGATGAAATGCGCAAAGTCATTCAAAAAGAAGTGGAAATGAAAATGGTTGATTTTGCTGCGGAGATATTAGGAACTGTCATCGGTGAAAAGGGTAAAAAGGTTTTGGATGATTTTCTGGTTATCGAGTTCATTGAAGAATTGAAAAAAATTGATATGGATATGATTGGTTCAGATGTCGTTTCTGCAGAAATAATCACTGCCTTGCCATTGCAGGATAAGTCCAGGCAAAGGTTGTCGCAGATTATTAAAGAGAAGTTAAATCGCGATATTAAAATTGAAGCGAAAGCAGATCCTAAGGTGATTAGTGGAGCAGTATTGCGTTTTGGGAGTCTGGTTTTGGATGGGAGTTTAAATAATTCCATGAAAGAATCAGGGATGGCTTTAAAGGAAAAGATTGAAAAAAGCTGATTTATTTTTTTAGAGGATTTGTTTATGGGTAAAGCAATGAAAATTAAAGGCGATTTGGATGACATTACAGAATTGGTGGAGATTATCCAAGTTCTCAAGGATGTGGCGGATACACGGTTTCATGAGCTCGCCAGTCGAAAGGATCGTTTCGCACGCTTTGGAGAATCGTTTGTTGAATTTTTTAGAATGATTAGTTTAGCCGAGGTTAACCATCCACTAGTTTCTAATGATAATCCTAAGGTGGGGATTGTTATGATAACCTCCGAAGCAGGTTTTATGGGGGATCTTAATGCTAAAGTGGTTCGAGCCACCTTGGCGGAAAAAGAAAAGTACCCCGAGAGTATTCTTATTGCTATTGGTAAAAAAGGTGCAGAGAAATTATTGGCAGACCAGAAGGATATAAAAATTTTTAGTGAGATTGAAGAATTAGGTCTTTATGAGGTGGCTATTCGCGTTAAGGATTATCTTATCGACGAGGTGATAAATGGTCATTTGGGAAAAGTTCTCGTCGTTTATCCTTGGTCTAAGACGTTCAATTTACAAAAACCCAGAACAATTAAACTTCTTCCGTGCGACGAACTTTTAACAAAGCAGGCAGAATTTGTCGATGCTATTGAAAAGGTTATTCAAGAATCCGATCCCGCTGACATTATTAGTTATTTAGCCGATATGTGGTTGGTATGCCGATTGTATGAGATGATGCACGACACATCGATTTCGGAAGCCGCGGCCCAATCTCAACAATTAGAAGCGAGTGTTCAAAGAATGAAAAAAGATAAAAAAGGGATTGCCGCCGCTTTCACAAAGGCAAGAAAGGGAGATATCGATAAAAGTATGAGGGAAGTCTTTACGTCGCGTATGATGAGCAGGCGATGATCTTGCAAGATGTCAATCAGGATAAAAGTTGTTAATTTAAAAAGTTTTTTACAGTGTAGGAAGGTACAAAGAAAACGTCTCTTTGCTGCTTGGAAAGTTTTCTAGCAGTCTGGAAAGTGTTAACTTTCCAAGACTGTAAAAACTTTTCTAACTGCTAGAAAATTCTTTCCTACACAGCCCCAGCTTTTCATAAAGATTTTAGAGGTAGCTGGGACAGTCCCGCCTTCCTCTAAATATTTTAAAGGAAAGGCGGGGCAGCAAAGAAGATACGACGAACGTATGAGGAGTTTTCTTGAAAAGGAGTTGAGAAGTGATTGATCATCCCAAATCGCAATCCGAACATCCCAAAGATGCTCCTGTTCAACAATCTCATCCGGAAAATAAAACCGAATCTGCACAAGTTGCCAAACCGCGTGGACAAAAGAAAGGTCTGGGCAGAATTATAAGCGTACAAGGTCCGGTTGTTGATGTCCGATTTGACAATCCGGATGATATTCCAGCACTTTATGACTGTATTGAGGTGGTTGCCTTTGATAAGAGGCGAATTATCTTGCAGTGTGCCGAACACCTGAGTAAGGATGTGGTAAGAACTGTTTCACTGGTAGATACTTTGAATCTTCAACTTAACTCTCCTTGTTACAATACTTTTCAACCCATTACGATTCCCTTAGGAGATGAATGTTTTGGTCGAATCATGGATGCGGTTGGTAACCCGATCGATGGTCAAGGACCAATTAACGCTCCTATGCGGATGCCTATCCGCATGTTACTGCAGCAGCGTGGATTTGACCTTAAACAGAAGAAGGCCGCTAAATCAGAACTTTTGGAAACAGGATTAAAATATTTTGATTTGCTTTATCCGTTGGTTAAAGGAAGTAAGACGGGGATTATTGGAGGTGCTGGTTGCGGGAAAACGGTTGTTATCTTGGAATTGATGAATAATATCATTAAAGCTCATGGTGGGGCGTGTGTTTTCTGTGGCATTGGCGAACGGATTCGAGAAGGGAATGAACTCTTTTATGAATTAAAAGATAGCAATCTTCTTAAGAATGTTATGTTAGCCTTCGGACAAATGGATCAGCCGCCGGGAGCACGGGCTGAAGTTGTCAATACCGGTATTACATTGGCGGAATATTTGCAGGGGAAGAATAAAGATATCTTGTTGTTTATGGATAATCTTTTCCGTTTTATTCAAGGAGGACAAGAGGTCTCTACCCTTTTAGGAAGAGTTCCTGCGGAAACCGGTTATCAACCCACCTTGGCCTCCGAGGTCAGTTTCGTTCAAGAAAGAATCCGTTCTATTGCGGGTAGCGGTTCGGTAACAGCTTTGCAAGCCGTCTATGTTCCTGCCGATGACATGACGGATCCCGCGGTGGTGGCCATTTTCAGTTACTTGGATGGGTCGGTTGTTTTGTCTCGCGATCTTGTTCAAAGAGGGATGTATCCAGCGATTGACCCCTTACAGAGTTCTTGCGGTAATTTGGATCCGAATGTTGTTGGACGAAGACATTATGATATTTCCCAGAAAGTTATCCAACATTTTAGTAAATATAACGCCTTGAAACGCATTGTGGCTGTTATTGGTGTGGAGGAACTTAACAAGGAAGACCGTATGATTTTTGGACGTGCCCAAAAATTATTGAATTTTATGACGCAACCCTTTACCGTGAGTGAAGTCTTTACGGGTAAAAAAGGGCAGTACGTTTCTATTGAGGATACCCTCGATGGCGCGGAGAAAATCTTAAGCGGGGTCTATGATAAGGTCAAAGCTTCAGATTTCTATATGATAGGAAAGATACCACCACAAAAATAAAAAAATAGAGTGCAGCGAAAAGGAATTATAGTCTCATGATGAAACAATCCGATAAAATTTTAGCGGAAGGCTTAGTCAAAAAAGGGATCTTATCCCAGGAACAAATTAATAAGTGCATTGAGCAGATAAAATCCTCCGAGGAAACACTACGTAATTGCCTGGCCCGTAATAATTTGGTTTCCGAAAACCAAATTTTAAATATCCTATCCGAGGGTTTGGGCATTCAGACAGTTAATTTGAAAAAAATCCAGATTGATAAATCGGTCATCGAAAAAGTCCCGGTTAAATTTGCCTGGTATTACAAATTCATGCCGATCAAAATTGAAAATAAGAGTTTAACCTTAGCCACGGCTACTCCTCTGGATGTCAAGGTTCAAGATGACATTCGAGTCCATCTGGGGTTGGAACCCCATATTGTCTTATCGCAAGAGGCTGACATTATCGAAGCCCTCAACAAATATTATGGATTTGCAGCGGATACCATTGATCGCATCCTGACCAAAGAATCAACAAAAAAATTTTTTTTTGACAAAGAGGCCGCTCCTTGGGTCGAGGACTTAGAAAAACAAACCGAAGATGCCTCGGTCGTCAGATTAGTCAATCAAATCTTACTTGACGCCTACCAGAAAAGAGCCACCGATATTCATATTGAACCCTATCGTGAAAAAGTGCGTCTGCGTTATCGGATTGATGGGGTTTTAGTGGACGCGAATCTCCCTCCCGAGGTTAAGCACTTTTTGCTCCCTATACTTTCTCGTCTAAAAATCATGGCGAATCTAAGTATTGTGGAGAAACGTCTTCCTCAAGACGGAAGCACGATTGTTAAGACCAAAGATCAAGATCTGGATTTACGCATTTCCACCATCCCCACTCCTCGGGGAGAAAGCATGGTGATTCGTATTCTGCCTACGAAGGTAATGCTTTTTAGTTTAGAAAAACTGGGATTAAGTGAAGCCAATTTAAAAATATTTCGAGAGCTGGTGAAAAAACCTCACGGCATTCTTTTGGTCACTGGACCAACGGGCAGCGGTAAAACCACAACGCTTTATGCCTGCTTAAATGAGATTAATTCTCCCAAGAGAAAAATTGTTACGATTGAAGATCCGATCGAGTATGAAATGGAAGGGATTACGCAAATTCATGCGAATCCGAAGGTGAATTTAGATTTTGCAACGGGATTGCGTAGCATTCTACGTCACGATCCCGATATCATTATGGTGGGCGAAATTCGTGATTCCGAAACAGCCGAAATTGCTATTCGTACGGCTTTAACGGGTCATCTGGTTTATTCTACTCTACATACGAATGATGCGGCTAGCGGCATAACACGGTTGATCGATATGGGTATTGAACCCTATCTGGTGGCTTCCAGTGTAGAAGCCTTTGTGGCTCAAAGGTTGGTTCGTGTGATCTGTCCTAATTGTAAAGAGGAAACATCATCCCCCCGTTTGGAGATTAAAGAGGAAATCCTTAAAGCCTTAAAACTGGAAAATATCCAGCATATTAAAATCTATGCCGGACGTGGTTGTGATTATTGTCATAATACAGGATATTATGGTCGTACCGCTATTTATGAAGTCTTGGTCATGAATGAAGATATCCGTGCCGCTATTTTAGAGAAGCCACGGGCGGAGTATATTCGACAAATAGCGATTCGGCATGGGATGAACACATTAAGACAAGATGGTTGGCGAAAGGTGGTGCAAGGCATCACAACTCCACTGGAGGTCATGAATGTCACTGAGAAAGAAGAGTATGAAGAAAAGAAGGTAACGGAAAATCAAGCATCGTCTCAAACTGAAAAGATTTCTTCGATAAAGACGGATCGGCATCAGTATCGTATTATTACTCAAGATATTTTGTCGACAAAAAATGAATACGATTCTAGGGTTTATCCTCGCGTTGCTGAGCGGGTCGATATTCGTTACCAGATTATTGAAGCTAAACCATTGGAGACAAATGTGCTTATGACCGATGGGGTAGAACATTCCTCGGTCACAAAAGATATCAGTGCCGGAGGATTAAAATTTGCTTCCGGATATCCTCTGCCGATTGGGACGATTATTGAACTTAAAATTCATCTAACGAAAGAGGAACGTAGCATCGATTGTCTGGCAAGGATAGCGCGGGTGGAAGAGAATAGCCTTTCCGCGATGTATCATATCGTGACGTATTATTTAAATATATCGAGTGCCGATCGGGCGCGAATAGAAAATTTTGTCAAAGAAAAAGTGCAAGCGAAATCGCAAGAGAAAAAGATCGCCTAGAATTTGAAAATTCAATTGAACAATGCCTACCTTTTATTATAAAGCTAAGAAAAAAAATGCGGAAACAGTGATGGGAGAAGTTATTGCCCAAAATCAGGACGAAGCCATCGACTTGGTCAGTCAAAAAGGATTCTTACCCATCACCATGGAAGAGAAACTATTGGGAAGTGATGTGCCCAAGATCCGTAAGCGAGGAAGGGTTAGTTTAAGAGAAATTTATATGTTTAATCGCCAATTAATTAGTTTACTCAATGCGGGTGTTTCATTGCTACGTGCTTTGGAAATCATAAGCTCTCAACTTAAAAATTTTTACTTCAAAGATATTATTGCTCTTGTTGCCTTTGGGATCAAGGGAGGTCGGACCTTATCGGATTGTTTGAGTGAATACCCTGCTATATTTTCACCTATTTATGTCGTGATGATTCGTGCGGGAGAAGAAAGTGGCAATTTAAAGGAGGTCCTCAAGAATATATCGGAATATCAATCTAGACAACAGGAAATCAACTCAAAATTAAAAGTGGCTTTAACTTACCCGATCATCATGATTTTGTTTGGATTGGGTACAGTGATTTTTCTACTCACTTTTGTTATGCCCAAGATTATCAATCTATTTACTCATGTCAATACACCCTTGCCCCCGGCCACTATTTTATTAATAAGCGTGAGCGAAATATTAAGAGGATATTGGTACACCATTATTGTTCTATTGATAGGAATAATTTTTATCTATCGACGATGGCAAAGGTCCAAACAGGGACGACGGATGTTAAGTCAGCTGGGATTGCAATGGCCGATATTAGGACAGGTCATTATGAAGGTGGAATTGGCTCGGTTTTCTCGTACCTTTGCCCTTCTTCTAGGAAGTGGCATCCCTATCCTACGCGCTTTTCAGATTACATTGCCGATATTAAGAAACGATGTCATTCGAGAGCATCTGGCAAGATGTCAGAATGACCTAGCTTCAGGAAATTCTTTTGGACAGAGCCTTAAACAGTCCTCCTTGATGCCGAGAATGATGGGGGATTTGATTGCGATAGGAGAAGAATCGGGATCGCTAGGGGAAACGCTGCAAGATATTGCGGACGCTTATGAACAAGAAACAAATGAATTTATGAAAATCATGATGACATTCTTAGAACCGCTTTTGATTATCGTGGTGGGGTCTTTGATCGGCTTTGTTGTTATGGCTATATTGTTGCCTATTTTTCAATTAGATGTTTTGACGCCACAATAGAAGCAAAAATTTTATGGGGAATTTTTTTTTTCATAGTTTTTGGGAATAAACAAAGGTATAAAAGTTTTTCTAGGAAACAAACACTGTGGCATGGCGTCGAGTGATCAGAGAGTTCTTTATTGTTGGATTTATCGTTTGCGGCCTTGCCTATGCGCAAGTAGAAGTATGGCAAGAATTAAAGGGTAAACATTTTGTCGTTTATTTTGATCAACCCGATGAAGCGGTTGCCAAAACAGTTTTAAGAAAAGCAGAAAGGTATTATCATACGATTGGGGAGCAAATTGGATATACGCGCTATGCGGACTTTTGGACTTGGGAAGAACGAGTGAAAATTATTATATTTACTGATCAGAAGTCTTTTGTGGCAAGAACAGGACAGCCCCTTTGGTCGACGGCCTATGCGGATCGAGATTCCTATTTGTTTCACTCCCGAACCATTGTGACGTACAAACAGGAAAATAATTTTTATGATGGTATTCTACCTCATGAGATTAGCCATCTTATTTTAAAAGATTTTATTTCTTTTGATGTGTCCGTTCCCATTTGGTTTGAAGAAGGGGTGGCTCAATTACAAGAATCTCAAAAGAGTAAAGAGGCGGGGCATCTTATGCGAACGCTCGTGAAGCAAGGTAAATACATCCCTATAGATACCTTAATGCATTCAGATATAAGCAAAGAACACGATCCTCGCAGTGTTGCTGTATTTTATGCCCAAAGTCTATCCATAGTGGAATTTCTTATCCAACAATATGGGGACTCTGCGTTTGCTGATCTATGTCGTAATTTAAAAGATGGCAAAGAGTTCTCTGAGGCCTTGCGTTTAGCCTATCACAATTCCATGGGGTCGTTTTCTGATTTAGAAAGAAAGTGGCTTAAATTTTTATCGCATTAAATGGATAGGTATTATTTAGTTGTTTCTTAAAATATAGGACGGAGGGCAAGATCTATTTTAGGAGATCGTATGACAGTTTTGCAGAGTGCACAAAATTATCCCAAGCAACTCAACGCGAATAAATTACTAGCGATGTGTTCTCGACAAGGCTTTACTTTAGTAGAAATCATGTTGGTGGTTATTATCATTGCTGCGCTTTCGGCGATGGTAATACCGCGATTAACGGGACGCTCGGAACAAGCAAAAATAGTGGTCGCCAAAGCGGATATTGAAGCTCACTTAGCGACTGCCTTAAAATTGTATGAATTAGATAATGGAAACTTTCCTACGACTAGTCAGGGACTAAAGGCGCTGCTCGAGAAACCAATGAGCAATCCCCTTCCCGAGAACTGGAATGGGCCTTATATTGAAAAAGAACCTATCGACCCTTGGGGACGATCTTATATGTATGTGTCTCCTGGTCAGCATCGGTCGGATTACGATCTTTATTCCAAGGGAAAGGATGAAAAAAAAGAAGACGATGATATCGTTAACTGGAAAACATAACGCTTTTTTTAGACTATGGAAACGTTCGCCACCAAAGGGTTTTTCCTTTTTCGAAGTTATGGTGACCGTGTCAATTCTTGCTCTAGGAATTGTTGTTATCTATCAGGCCTTTTTTATTTCACTGAATTATGCTAATCGTCTGACTATTCGACTTTATGCCAATTGGCTATTAGATCATAAGATAGCGAATTTACAATATTATTTTAAAAAAACAGGTGAAGTTCCAGAAATAAAAGAGGAGAAAGATACTTTAACCGTGAATAATAAGACCATTGATTTTCATTACAATATGCATATCAAAGGTATCGAACAAATCGAAAATATTTTTGAGCTTGATACGATGATCTATTGGTTGGAACAAAATCGAACTTTTAAGTTAATAAGAGTTGCTTATTTAGCGAAATATTAAAAAATGCTTGAAGAGATTAGATATGAACAATCGGTCCAGAAATTTCCATAGAAAAGCAATTACGTTCGTTGAGATGCTCATGGTTGTTTCTTTACTCGCTTTGACATCCATTGCCGTCTCCAATTCTCTTATTAATGGGTTAAAGATTTGGAGCAGGACTCAGGAGTTGGTCATTGAAGAAGATATTGCTGTTTTGTTGGATAAGATGAGTCAAGAATTACGCAATGCGTTTAATTTTTCCCAAATTTCCTTTGAGGGAAAAGAAACTCGGATAAAATTTGCCACCATCGTGAGAACACCCGCCGATGCTGGGCAGAGTTCAGATGAATATATCCCGCAGGTTGGTCAGGTTGAATATTATTTCGACGCCCTTGTACAGAAATTATATCGTCGGCAATCAAATTATAGTCTGGCATTAAAGAATAAATTTTTCCCGGAACGGCTTATGTTAAGTTCAGTCAAATCCTTGAAATTTTACTATTTTTATCAGGATGAGGAGGGTAAGCTTGTAGAAACCAATGGGGATGTATTGCCTTCGGCTGTCAGGGCCGATTTGGAATTCTTTGATAATCAAGGAGGACAAAAGTTTGTTAGTAGATTTATTTATGTTCCAACAGGAATATAATTTTGCGTGTGAGTGAAAAAAAGAGACAGAAAGAAATTTAACTCCAGTGAGAAGTTATGATCAATTTATTTACGTTAGGGAAAAAAAGTCCAGGCACAGTTCTTATTTTGACTCTCTGGGCATTAGGGTTATTGGCTATTTTCGCCATTAATATAGGAATAGGGATTAGACAAAAGATAGTGATTTTGTCCCGTTTAGAGCAACGCAGCCAACTTAAATTAATTGCCGACGCTGGGATCAAAAAGGCCATAACCATATTGAACGCTGATTCAAAATCAAATCAAGGCCATAATTCTACTTTAGTGAAAATGTGGAAGTATAATAACCCAGCACACTTTCATAATATTAAAGTAGGGAATGGCCAATTTGATGTCAGTTACACTTTTGTGGGACAAAATGTATCTCAACTGATGAAACGCTACGGAATCGTTGATGAAGAAAGTAAGGTCAATATCAATACAGCGGATGCAGATACATTAAAACGACTCATTGTTTACGCGACGGGTTTGGATCCTATTGAAGCCGACAAATTGGCGAAGGCTATTATTGATTGGCGAGAATACGGCGAAAGTGAGATTGTAGGTTTTTTCAGCGATGAATATTATGAAAATCTTGTGAACCCCTATCCTCCTAAAAAGTCGAAATATGAAGTCATGGAGGAATTATTGCTTGTGAAAGGGATGGATCCAAAACTTTTTGAATTACTCCGCCATTATTTGACGGTATACGGGGATGGCAAGGTGAATATTAACACGGCTTCAGGATATGTATTGCTGTCTTTAGGACTTAACGAGGAACTCGTTAATAAGATTTTGGTTACCAGGCGAGGACGGGATGGGATCGAGGCAACCGAAGATGATTACATTTTTCAAGACCCCTACAACATTGCGGGGGAGTTGGCGGCCTTTGATGAAGTACAGCCTAACGAAACAAGCATGTTGGATGAATTAAGCATTAATGAAAAGCTTAATACCAACTCTTATTACTATCGTATTGAGAGCAAAGGACAATCATTGAATAAAGAAATTAGCCAATACATCCGGTGTGTCTATAATCTGAGGAATAATAAGATCGTCTATTGGCAGGAAAAATAGAGGGTTAACAGAAGATGTTTAACAAGGAAAAAAGTTATTTGGGAGTTTCGCTTAGTGAGGATGCTTTAAAAATCGTCCATTTGCGGGTTTCTTCATCAGAACAAAAGATGTTAAATGTTTACAGGAAGAATATTCAGGAAGTATCAGAAGAGGAATTACCTAAAATTATTCAGATCGCTTTATCAGAATTGAATGCAAAAAAAACGAATCCAATTTGTGTCCTTCCTTCCAATGTGATCACAACAAACAATATCGAGATTCCTTCCCTAGATCCAGCGGAAATAAAATCTATTATTGATTTGCAGGCCGGGCGGCACACCCCTTATTCGCGAGAAGAGATATTGATTGGTTATATCACCATAGGGGAATTTCAGCGAAATTACACTCAAGTGCTTCTCATTATTGTAAATCGTAATGTTATTAAAAAACAGATAGACATTTTTAATAAAGCGGGTTTAAAAATTCAAAAGGTGTTGTTTGCTTCGGAAGGGATGGCTCGATTTTATTGCAAGATTCTGAACCTTAAGCCTCAAGACCGGCCCTTTGGTATTGTCGATATTGGCAAGAAAGCGACAAATTTTATTGTTAGCTTTAATCATACAGCGATTATGTGCCGCCATATCCCTATTGGCATGGAAAATCTGTTAAAGGAGGGACAAGAGTCTCGAGATAAACTCACGGCTGAATTAGTCAGTTCCATTGAATCTTACCAAAGTGAAGATATCAATAAAATCCCGGATACCTATTATCTCACGAGTGACGATACTAAGATCAAAGAGTTAGAACCATTATTTCGAGAAAAATTTAAGGCCAATGTTAAGATGATGCCTTATCTGGATCATGTTAAGGCCGATCAGCCAATTATGTTAAAACTTGTTTCTGAATTTGATGATGACTCTTTTTTAGATCTTATTGCTTCGGTAGTATCCGCTGGAGAGGTGCAAATTGATTTATTACCGGAGGAAGTTAAACACCAACGGGCAATTGAAGACCAGGCACGACAACTGGTTTTGTCAGGCAGTTTCGCCATTGTCATTCTATTGCTCATCTGCGCAATATTTTTAAGCAAGATTTATTTTCATAGTATATATTTAAGTAAACTTACTGCGGAGTATGAAAAAAAACATGCGGATGTTGATCGTTTAGAAAAAATTGCTCAGAATACCAGAATCATTAAGGAATATGTTGATAGCCGAATGGTGAGTTTGGATGTGCTCAATGAATTATATCGTTATATTCCTGATGAGATTTATCTTAAAAGTGTGCTGATGGATGAAGATGGAATCATCAGTATTGAAGGGACCTCTGATACGATGTCTTTGGTTTTTAATCTGGTGAGTTCCTTAGAAGATTCGGAATTGTTTAAAGGGGTAAAAACAAAATCAACGGCCGCTAAGAAAGAACGAGGAAAAGATGTGGCTGCCTTTGAAATTACTTTCAGATTAGAAAGTGCGCCTGATGAACCAGAACCGACAGAAAAACCGGAAGAAGTTAAACAGGCCAAGGCCGCCGCACCGGTTGAGAATGCTGAGAATAAAGAAAAGAAATAAACTTAAAGGGGTATTCCAATTTTTAAAGAAAGCGCAAGGGATGACGATTAATTATGAGGGGGATTACATTTG